>CAXHNU010000061.1:0-18764 GCA_964017555.1 uncultured Butyricicoccus sp.
AAAACAGGATAATGCGCATAAGTAAACGTTACACAAACGTTTAATCCTTTTTCATCCGCAAGTGCTTTGAGTTCTTCCGCCTGTTTTACATCCAGTGTGAACGGCTTTTCACATACAACATGGATGCCATGTTTCAAAAAACATTTTGCAATTTCGTAATGGGTTGCGTTGGGGGTAACAATGCTGACAAAATCAATGCCATCTTTGCGTTGCGATTCTTTGTCCGCCATTTCCTGGTGATTCCGATAAATCCGGCTTGGATCAACGCCCCAGTATTGTCCATCTGCGAGATTGCGTTCTGGATTGCGGGTAAAGCATCCGGCGGATAAAACCGCCATGCTGTCCATCGCGGCGCCCCGGCGGTGGCTATTACCAATATTGCCGTCATTGCCGCCGCCAACCATACCAAACCTCAATTTATTTTCCATAAAATCATCCCCTCTATGTCAGCAAAACGCATTACTTGCCTGGATAAACAACCGCTTTGATGGCTTTTTTCTCACGCGTCAAAGCAATGGCTTCATCAATTTTAGAAAGCGGCAGTTCGCAGGTGACAAGTTCCTCCAGTCCTAAATCGGGCAGCAGTTCAATCGCTGGCGGGAAACTGTGATGAACCGCCAAAGCCGCAAAAATATTAATTTCTTTTGCGTTTATCATGCCGGGGCGGATGGAGGACTGCTGTGTCATATTTTGACCAAATACAAGGATTTTTCCGCCGTTTACAACCAGCGGTATAGCGCTTTCCAGCACCGCGCCAGCGCCAACCGCGTCAATCGCGATATTTGCCGGCACGCCCCAAACGCTCATTATTTTTTCAGACAACCCGCCTTCACAGTTTGGGTCAAATACATATTCTGCGCCAAATTTTATCGCGGCTGCCGCACGGTCAGCGATGGATTCACATACAATAATATGTTTTACACCAAAAGCTTTGAGCAGTTTTAAGAATATCAGCCCAATTGCCCCCGCTCCAAACAGGACAACCCGTTCAAATGGCATAGGGTTTAGGCGCATCATGCCGTGCATTACGCAGGATAACGGTTCACAAAGCGCGGCAATTTTTGCAGGGATATCTTCCGGGATATGGTGTAGTTGCTGTTCAGGCAGGACACAGTATTCAGCAAACCCGCCGTTCCGCCACTGCCCGATATTTTCTGCGTTTTCACACAGATTTGGATGCCCGGAACGGCAGCTTCGGCACATACCACAGGAAATATTGGGTTCAACCACAATACGGTCACCAGGGTGGACAAGGGTTACGCCTGTGCCAATCTGCACCACACGCCCAACAAATTCATGCCCCATGATAGTGCCTGGGTCGCCGCGCTGCCCTGGCGGAACGCTTAAAATATGTAAATCGCTGCCGCAAATGCTGGCAGCTTCTACTTGCACCAAAACATCATTTTCCCGTTGTACCGTGGGTACTGGGACGTCTTTATATTGCAAAATGCCATTTCCTTCAAAGACAGCTGCTTTCATTGTTTTCATAAGGTGATATCCCTCCTGAATTTGGGTTTGGTATATGATAAACCCTGCACAGGGCATTGTCCTGTGCAGGGTGGCTGCTAAGGATGCAGCGCTTTTTGAGAAAGAAGAAAGAGAAGAGGTGTTGTATTCAAAAAAGAAATGTCTGCATCCCAAATGCCCTGGTGAAGATATGGTATGTTATCCCATACCATTGGGGAAAATAATCACGCGGCAGGCTTGTTTGCTGCGCATTAGCGCAATGCCGTCCAAAATATCGTCAAGCGCAAGCCGATGGGTGACAAACTGTTCCAGACCAAGATCTTTTCGTTTCAGCATTTCCATGGCGGCAGGGAAGTCCTTGCCAAGGACGCCGCATACGGAAAGTTCGTTTAAGGTAAAAAGGGAAGGTGGGACGGTAGATGACGCATTGGTATCAAGCCCAAACAGGATCAGCCGCCCTTGCGGGTTCATAAGCGGCAGCGCTTCAGGCAGGATAGCACCGCGCCCAACCGCGTCAATCACAACATCTGCACCATATTGCCAGTTTGCTTTCATCACCGCTTCAACCGATTGCTTTTCTGTATCGACAACAATATCTGCGCCGCAGTTGTAAGCCTCCTGTACTCGCCGTGCGCCTTTTGCTGTGACGATTAGGTTATGTATCCCAAATAGTTTCAAAACACGGATAAAGGTCAAGCCAATTGGCCCGGCGCCATATAACAGCACATGGTCAACTGGTGTTGGCTTTGCCACATGAAGGGCATTCATCACACAGGCAAGCGGTTCAGCTTGGGCGGCGGCTTCCGGACTGACAGCTTTGTCCACATGATAAAGCTGTTTTGCTTCTACTAAGGCATATTGCGCAAATCCGCCGTCCCCAGTCTGCCCATAATGATAGGAATTGGAACAAAGATCCCCTTTGTTATGGGTACATTCATAGCAAGTGCCGCAGCGCACACGGGGATTGACCGCGATACGGTCGCCCAGCGCAAATCCGGATACAGCACTTCCTTTTTCAGCAACGATTCCGCAGAATTCGTGCCCATAAATAATGCCAGGCTTCATATATTGCCCAGGCGGGACAGAAAGCCCATGTAGGTCACTGCCGCAAATGCTTGCAGCTTCTACTTTTAACAGTACCTGGTCTGGTTTTTGCAGCTGTGGGATGGGGACATCTTTGACAGACAAAACGCCATTCCCTTCAAATATTGCTGCACGCATGAAACTGCTCATGGAATACCTCCTTTTGGGTATCGTGTTGTTCCGTGTTTAGATCACGGACAGAAGAACGCTCAACAATTTCAGGTTCAAAAATATAGGTTGCATCATAGTTTGGGTTTTCAATTAGTTTCAGCAAGTTTTCCGCCGCAATCTTCCCAAGATTATCTAGTGGATGGGGGATGCAGGTGATCTGACGGAACATAGACAGCAGAGAATTGTCATAACTGACCACAGATAAATCATCCGGAATGCGAATATTGTGGCGCACTAGCGCGCCAAGGATAATTTCGGCTACCCAGTCATTGTAAAAGAAAACGGCGGTGCATTGCAGGATTTTCTCGCAAAGCATATCCAATAAACTGTCCGGCATATCAGATAAAAGCGTATCGGTCATCCAAAAGACATGATCTTCTGAAAAGGGCAGATTGTAATGGGTCAAAGCATCCGCATAACCCTGGTAGCGTAAGATTCCCTGCAAATCCTCTATTTTGCCAACATGGAATATATCTTTATGTCCATGCTGGATCAGATATTCTGTTGCTTTATAACCGCCTTTGTGGTCGTCCAGCGCGACATATGGAATATCGGGCAAGTCGCGGTAATAGCCGTCAATCAAAATGAATGGGAGTTTTGCACGAAGTTCGGCAAACATTTTGCCGAAACGTGGAATCGCCGCTTTGGTCACTTCAATGATAGCGCCTGCATAGTTGGATGATAGGATTTCATGCAAGGTATCTTGTTCCAAATCCATGCGGTTGTCGGAAACAAAAATATTGCTGATATAACCATGCCGCGTCAAAACGCTGTTTATCCCAGCGGATTTATAAGGGAAAATATATTCATCCGCCTTGGTAAGCAAGACAGCAATATTTTTAGAAGCTGGGGCTGGCGGGCTATAATCAGAAATAAATGTGCCGGAGCCTTTGACCGTATAGATAAGGTTCTTTTTCAGCAGGCAGGAAAACGCATTGCGTATGGTTTGGCGGCTGACGCCAAACTGCTGCATCAGTTCCTTTTCAGTGGGCAGCTGGGTGCCAGCGGCAAGCGTATGGGATAAAATCTGTTCTTCAATTTCATTTGCAATGGATAGGTATTTGGGCATAATGATGTTTCCCCCTATAAATTTGCATACGCCCAGCAAAAGCTTTGATGTGTTATATATGGGCTGTCTGCATAAAACAATGTACCATTATTTTAACATGGTTATCCTTCCAAAACAATTTAACGATTGCGATTATCTCAGAAAGAAGCATAGGCAGGAAAAACAGTTTGATAAATGATGTATTTGTTTTGTACACAAATGTCATCGATATATATTTTTTATCGTCTGCATTCAGTATAATATGTATTTGATTAAAATACAATATACATTTTACAAAAAGTATATCACAAAATAATGTGGAGTTTTAACAAGAATAAAGGCGTTTCACTTGCGAATCAGACAGAATTAACAAAAATATATTCTGAAATTTAGATGGAAAATGTATTGAAATTATAAAAGCACGGAGGTAAGATAGGAATATAAAAAATACATAACTGTTTGTTGAACCGCTGTTATTGGTGAGTTATGTATTTTATTTGTTATCACCGAAAGGAGCATGAACCATGAAGAAGAGAAGAATGATCGCTCTGCTGTTGGCAGCAGGACTAACCTTGGGCCTCACTGGATGCGGTACGCCGCAGCAAGAGGTTACCGGCGGCGATGGCGGCGGGAGCGCTGCTGGCTCTGCTGGCGGCGGTTCCGAAAAAGGAACCATTGTATTCAGCACCAAAACCATCACAAACAATGAGTTCCAGCGCGTTATGGTTGAGGAATGTCAAAAAGCTGTGGAATCTGCTGGCTTTAAGTTTGAACTGACCCTTTCCGGCGACGAGCTAACCGTATCCAAACAGGTCGAAAATATTGAAAACGCCATCAACAGGGGCGTTGACGGTATTGTTGTTGCCCCAATGGATGGCAATGCGATTATCCCGGCGCTGCAAAAAGCCAAAGCGGCAAATATCCCAGTAATCATTGCGGACGCTGCTGTAACTGAAGGCAATGAGGACTTGTATGTGACCTATATTGGTTCTGATAACTACAAAATCGGCTACGAAGCAGGACAGCAGATGATCAAAAAAATCGGGGAAGGCAAAGTTTGCACCGTGCGCGGCGCTTCCGGCGCAATGGGCGGCGAACTGCGTGCCCAAGGCTTCCAAGAAGCCATTGAAGAACAGGATAAAGTGAAATTGGTCAACCAGCAGGCTGGCAACTGGCTCAGTGATGTGGCAATGCAGGTAACAGAAAATATGCTGTCCTCTGACCCGGATATGAAAGGTATTTTCTTATGTTCTGACGGCATGCTGTCCGGCGTTATCAGCGGCGTACAAAATAAAAACCTGAACCCGGCTGATCTTGCTATTATTTCGGTTGACGGCAACAAATCCGCGCTGGATTCCATCAAAGCAGGGGATTGCTATGGTTGTGTCGCACAATATCCCGGCGTGATTGGACAGAAGAGCGGCGAAATTATGACCAGCATTTTAAGCGGTGATTCCAAAGCTGAAGATTATGAGAAATACATTGACTCTGGTTATTTCTTCATCAACCCAGACAACACCGATGAAGCGGAAGCAGTTGTATTCTAAAGGTATTTAACAAAAAACAGGGCAAGCCTGATAGGTTATGCCATCCCTCCGGCCGGGTGGATAACAAAAAGTTATCCACCCGTGCCTGTTCATCAGGAGAGGAGCATCGCGAAATTGAAAAAACACATGATAAAAAAGAAAAACATCTACCTATTGGCAGTTTTTATTATACTGTGCATATGCGGGAGCTTTATCCCTGGATTTTTTACCTTCAATAATATTATGAACGTTACCAGGCAGTCATCGACCATTGCCATCTGTGCGCTGGCAATGACGCTGGTACTGATTATCCGCGGCATTGACTTGGGGACTGGCGGTGTTATGGCGTTTTGTGCCATGGTCAGCGGCTTTATGATGCTCAATGGCATTGGGGTATTCCTGTCTATCGTGGCGGGCGCACTGACTGGGTTGGTTATCGGTATCATCAATGGCATTTTGGTTTCCAGGATCAACATCCCGGCTTTTATTGCCACTTATGTTACCGGGCAGATTACGCTGGGGCTTGCATTGGTTGTTGGTAAGGGGACATCGATCAGCGGGCTGCCCACTACTTATGCTTCCATTGGCAATAACCTCATTTTCCGTGTCCCGATCAATACATGGATTATGCTTGCTTTATTTGCCATTACAACGGTTATCCTGCGCTATACCCGTATGGGCAAACATATTTATGCGTTGGGCGGCAGCGAAAGCACCATCAAAACAGAAGGCATTGACCCTGCGCGCGTTAAAATTTTTGCGTTTTCAATCTGCGGGCTGTTTTCCGCAATTGCAGGCATCCTGCTTAGTGCGCAAATGGCAACAGTTCACCCGACACAAGGCGCGGCTTATCAGTTGGACGCGGTTGCGGCTTCCTTAATTGGCGGCGTCAGTATGCTGGGCGGCGAAGGACAGGCATGGATGTCGGTTGTTGGCGCATTGATTATCGGTTTCCTGCGCAACGCGCTGGATATGCTTGCAATTGACCCGTTCTATCAAAACCTTGTCATTGGCGCGGCAATTATTATTGTTGTTGGCATCAGCGTATATAACCGAAACAAAGAGCTGAAATCAGCCAAAGTTTTTTAACCAAACAGGGAGGTGCAGGGAATGGCTGCTGCAAAAAACCAAGCTGCCACACAAACAAATACCGGCAAACCAGGCGTAAAGCATTTTGTCAAATCTTATGGCAATGTCATTATTTTCGTTGCGGTCTGGCTTTACGGAATGCTTTTTATTGAAAATTTCATCGGCATAGAAAATGGGATAAACATCATCACGCAGGGAGCGATTGCGGCAATCTGCTGTTTGGGCATGACCTTTGTTTTGATGACCGGCGGCATAGATTTGTCAGTTGGCTATCTGGTTGGCTTTTGCGCCTATATTTTCGGTTACTGTACTGTCATGCGCGGTATGCCTGTGGCGCTTGCGATTATCATTACATTGCTGGTAGGTGCATTTTTCGGGCTGATCAATGGACTGCTGGTACAAATGCTGAAAATCCCCGCGTTTATTGTGACGCTGGGCAGCGGGTACATTATTTACGGCATTGCACAGATTTTCAGCAATGGTTCTGCGATTACAAATCTGCCGTCGGCCGTGCTTGCCGTAGGACGGGCAAAACTCTTTGGACTTTCATCAACGGTATGGATTATGCTGCTGGTAAGTGTCGTTTGCTTTTTCATCCTGCATAAATCGACTTATGGCAGGGCATTGACCTCGGTTGGCTTAAATCCCGCCGCAAGCGGGCTGAGCGGGATTAACGCATCATTTACAACCATTGCGGTTTATGTCATTTGCGGCACTTGCTCAGCATTAGGCGCTGTTTTAATGGCTGCGCGCGTCAATAACTGCGTATGTTCCATGGGCGGCACAGATTTTACCTTTACAGTTATCACAGCAGCCGTGCTGGGCGGCGCAAGCTTATTCGGCGGGGTTGGCACGGTATGGGGGTCATTGCTGGGTGTTATGACCATTTACACCATACAGAATATCTTAGGACTGTTAAGTGTCAACTATTATATGTACACAGCGGTACAAAGCATTATTATTTTGGCGGCAATTATCTTTGAGAACGTGAAAAACAGAGTGATTCAATAAAGGTGGCATTGCAATGGCAAAAATATTGGAGATGAAAAACATCACAAAGTATATCTTTGATGAGTATGGCAAAAAAATTGCCAGCACCACTGTAAAGATTCTTGACCAGGTCAGTTTTGATTTGGAGCAAGGGGAAGTTCACGTCCTGATTGGTGAAAACGGCGCAGGGAAATCCACCTTGATGAAAGTGCTGGGCGGCAATATCCCGCCGGATGAAGGCAGTATTCTGCTTGATGGTCAGCCATATGCCGTAAAAGGGCCCAAAGAAGCCAGGGAAAAAGGGGTTGCGTTTATCCATCAGGAGCTAAATCTTTGCCTAAACCTGGATATTGCCCATAACATTTTTTTGGGACGGGAACCTGTCCGGCATGGTCTGATTGACCATAAGTACATTTACAAGAAAAGCAGGGAATACCTGGACGAATTTGGGTTCCATGATATTGACCCTAAAACCATGATCCGGGATCTTTCCACAGCGCGCCAGCAGGTGGTTGAGATTGTAAAAGCCTTGTCTTATAAATCCAAAATTCTGATTATGGATGAGCCGACCGCATCTTTAACTTCCAGCGAAATAAGCCATTTGTTTGAACTCATCCACAAGCTGAAAAGCAATGGGGTTAGCATTATCTATATTTCCCACCGGATGGATGAATTAAAGGAAATCGGCGACCGATTGACTGTCCTGCGCGATGGGCAATCCATTGAAACGATTTCCATGCAGGACTTTGACCAGGATATGGTTGTCCGGCTGATGGTTGGGCGGACAATATCCAATATGTACACCTGCACCCACCAGGTCAGCGCGGAAGATATTATCCGGGTTGAAGGGCTGAAAATTGGGCCGCATACAGAGCCGATTGATATCCATATCAAAAAAGGTGAGATTGTTGGCATGGGCGGTCTTGTTGGTTCTGGGCGTTCTGAGCTGGCAAGAAGTATTTTTGGTGTTCGCCCTTATTTTGGCGGCAAAATCATTTACAAAGGCAATGAATATGCAAACCCAACCGCAATGAAATCCATCCGTTCCGGCATTGCCTATCTTTCCGAGGATCGGAAAATTGACGGGTTGATTATTGAAAAGGACATCAAAGAAAATATTTCAATGGCATCTATCTATGCTTTATTTCCCAACCATGTGATCAACAAAAAACGGGAACGGGAAGAAGCATCCAAAAAGATCAGTGAACTAAATGTCATTTGCCGTTCAATGGATCAACTGGTCAGCACACTCAGCGGCGGCAACCAACAAAAAGTCTTGTTTGCAAAATGGCTGGAAAGCAAACCGGATTTGCTGATTTTGGATGAGCCAACACGCGGCATTGACGTCAATGCCAAAGCGGAAATTTATGAAATTATGGACAGCATTGCCCGGCAAGGGGTTGCGATTATGATGATTTCATCCGAATTGCCTGAGCTTATCGGCATGAGCGACAGGATTTATGTGATGAAAAAAGGCAGTATTTCGTTAGAAATTGCGGATAAGGCGCAAATGACACAGGAACGCATTCTGGCAAGCACATTATAGTAACCATAAGGGGGTACCGGAAAGGGGATAGCAAAAATATGAAGCTGGAAAGTCAGAAAAAAGTCCAGGTGAAATCATGCCGGTTCGGCGGGAAACAATATTTTGTTTTCGCAAGTATTGCGCCGGGCAGCAAGGCGGAACTGGAAAGCCAAATTGCTGCTGCCTGTCAAAGCGGTATTGATGCGTTGGAAATTATCATCAATCAATATGATATGCTGCCGCAGTTTTGCAGTGATTTGCGGCAATGCAGCTTTGAGGATATCCTAATCAGTTTGCGTTTGCAGCAAACCGGTGCGGTGCGGCAAATTGATAAAGCATTGGCGTTTCAAGTGCTTACAGACTGCGCACAAAGCGGGCTTGCAGATATCATTGATCTGGAACCTGTTGACAGTCAATTGATTGACAAAACAAAGCAAGCGTTGGCATCCTGCGATGCCAAACTAATGCTGACATTACAAGATTATCATGGTGTTTCTGATACTGCCCAGATTATCACGGCAGCGGAAGCATTGGAAACTATGGGAGCAGAGCTTATCCGTGTGCTGTATCTTGCGGCAGATGATGTTGATATGCTGCATACCGCGCAGGCGGCACGCCAGGCAAAAGAAGAAAACCGGCTGGAAGTACCATTCTGCATTTCGGCGATTGGGGATGCTGGGTTAATGGTGCGTTTGTTTGGCGAACGCTGCGGCAATGACTTTGGAAGCTATCCGCTGTATCGGGATGGGGATTCCTATGCGTTTGAAACTTTGGAGGAATATAAACAGCTGCGGTATATTTATGAAATTGATGACAGGTATTAAAGCTGTACGGCAAGATAATCGCCAAAAACAGCACATAGAAAGGTAATGGTATCGGCATGAAATTACAAAGCAAATATCCATATCATATGGACGGCATATCTGTTGGCGGAAATAAATACCTGTCCTGTATCATGGTAAAAGAAGGCACACAGGCGGCAATCCTTACTTCGGCAAAAGAAGTGATGGCATGGTCACCGGAAATCGTAGAATGGCGGCTTGATTATGTAAACCCAATGGAAAACAATGATTTTTCTGAAGCATTGCTTTGCGAAACAACCGAAAAATTAGCGGAAATCGTAAAAGGGAGCATCTTGTTGGTCACTTTCCGCATCAAGGAGCAAGGCGGTTTGCGGTCATTCCCGCGAGATTTGCGGCTGCGCATGGTAAAAGCCTGCATTCGGACAGGCAAAGTTGGTATTATTGATGTTGAAATTGACAGCGACGCGGAATATATCCGGCAAATACGGGAAGAAGCCCACCGGCATGGCACAAAACTTTTGCTTTCTTTTCACGATTGGGAGTGCGTTCCGGATAACGCGTTTATGATTGCAAAAGTTCGGGAAGCCATCGCAAAAGGCGCAGATATCCCCAAACTTTATTTAACCGCAAACAGTTATGCGGATGTGATCCGTATTGCGAACACAGCAAAACGCATTCGGAAAGAAGGGATTTGTGAAACGCCATTTTGTATGTGCGGCATGAACCATATCGCAATGATTACGCGTATCCTTGGCGGGGAATGTGGTTCTGATTTTGGATATTTTACGTGCAGCGGCGTCCGCGGCGGTTATGAGGAAGACGATGAATATTTCAAAGCATTGCTGGATGTATTTGATATGCGTGAAAGCCAGTTAGGGGGGATAAACGCATGAAAGCATTCGTTTTGCGCGGCGAATGGGCGCCTACAGGCAATGTTTCGCTATGTAAGCGGGAAGAAGATGACCACCGTTCTTATACCTCCGGGTTATGTTGGAAAAATCTTTCCTATGGGATCGAAAATGTCCCAGTGCCGCAGCCCAAAGATGATGAAGTTTTAATCCGTGTTGGTGTGTGCGGCGTATGCGGCAGTGATATCCATTCGATTGCCAGCAAGCCAGATGGTTATATGCAGTTCAACTGTCATACACGGCTGCCTGTTATTTTGGGGCATGAATTTTCTGGTGAGATTGTACAAGTTGGCAAGGCGGTGAAAGCGTATCAGGTAGGCGACTTGATCGCTGTGGAACAGATACATTATTGTGGGAAATGTCACAATTGCCGGATTGGGCTTTATAACAATTGTGATAACCGGGAAGATATTGGGCTTTCCGCTGATGGCGGCTTTTGTGAATATGCGGTTGTCCCGGAAAAATACTGCTGCAAAATCAATGATATTGCCGAATTGTTGGGCGATAAAATGGCTGCTTTGGAAGCAGGCGCGCTTGCTGAACCGGCAAGTGTTGCATATCATTCGGTTGTCATCAATGCTGGCGGCATTAAACCCGGCGCTTATGTCGCGATATTTGGCGCGGGGCCAATTGGGTTATCCGCACAGGCGATATGCCGGGCGTCAGGCGCGGCAAAAGTATTTGTATTTGACACCGTCCCAGAAAAGCTGGAACTTGCCCGCAAAATGGGGGCGGATGCCTGTTTCAATCCGATGGATTTTAAACCGGCAGAACTCGCCGCGCATATTTTATCGCTGACAAATGGCATTGGCTGCCATATGTGTGTAGAAGCTGCTGGCAACCCTGGAGCAACTTATCCACAGATTGCAGGCATTATGTCTGCCCATGCCAAGCTGGTACAAATCGGGCTTCCCGGTAAAGTGCCGCCGGTTGACCTGACTCCATTTATTTATCATGGCACTTCGATTTATTGTTGCAGTGGTTCGGCTGGCAGCGATATTTTTCCAAGTATCCTGCGTATGTTCGCGTCAAATGTGTTGGATATGCGCCCCTGCATTGGCGGGCGGTTCCCGCTTAAAGATACATATGGGGCGATACAGGCAGCCGCTTCAGGCTGTCCGGGGAAAATCTTAGTCAGTGAGTTTTATAACGCATGAACAGGAGAAAACATGATGTGTACTGGATTGAATCACGAAAAATATAAACTGGCTGTTCCGGAATGGTGTTTGCCAGGTGACAGCATTTTCAGCATCCGATTAGCTGCCGAACTTGGCTTGGATGGATTACAGCTTGAAGCTGGGTTTTATGAAACCGGGTTTAAGCTTGGGCATCCGCGTGTGCGGGAACTTTACCTAGAAGCTGCGGCAGAACATAATATTCAGCTGATTTCCATTGTGATGAATGATTTAAATATCCATGGCTTGCGGAATGGGCGCGGCACAGAATTTGGCGATATCGCTTATGAAGGGCTGGATATTGCGCTTGAAGCGGTGGCTGCTCTGCATATCCCAGTGCTGATGATACCAAGTTTTGAAAACAATGATATGCACACCCTGCAGGATATCGAAAATACAGTGGAAGCGCTTCAATATGCTTGTGACAAAGCAGCAAAAGACAATGTCATCATTGCCACAGAAACCGCAATTGCATCAGACCAGCTCAAAGAGCTGTTTGCACAGGTAAACCGGGATAATCTCAGGCTGTTTTATGATTCCCAAAACTATATGTGTTTCCGAGGATATAACCCGATGGAACATTTACCGGTGGTTTATCCCTATATGGTGAACCAACTGCACGTAAAAGACGGTTTTGGCAGTGCTTACAGCAGCAAATGTTTAGGGGAAGGGGACTCCCATTTTGAAGAACAGATACAGTTCCTGAAAGAGAACGGTTATCGTGGCTGGTTTGTTTTTGAAAATTATTATACCAAACTGCCATTGCGCCGGGAAATGGATGATCCCATTGATTTGCTGAAAAAGGATATTCGCAGCCTGACACAAGCGCTGACAAAAGACTAAATTAAAAATCCGGGATACCGTTTGTGGTGCCCGGCAAAAACCAAAGGAGTCGTTGTTTATGTTACGTATTGGATTTATAGGAACAGGCGGTATGGGACAGCATCATATTGAAAATATCATGTCTACAATACCGGGGGCAACAGTGGTTGCTGTAAATGATGCGAATGAACAGGTTGCCCAGCAAGTTGCCGCAAACTGCGGCGCACGGTATATTGCAGACCCTTATGCGTTAATTCGTGCGGAAGATGTTGACGCGGTGATGATTGCGTCATGGGACCCAACCCATGAAGGTTTTTCGATTGCGGCAATTGAAGCTGGAAAATATGTTTTCTGTGAAAAACCATTATCAGATACGCCTGAAGGCTGCCAGCGCATTATGGAAGCAGAGATGAAAGCGGGCAAACGCTTGCTTCAAGTTGGGTTTATGCGGCGTTATGACAAAGATTACCGGGAACTGCGTGAAGTCATTGCAAGCGGCACAATCGGCATTCCGTTGGTTATCCATGCCACACACCGAAACCTTGCGCCGGCAGGCGGCGCTGAAATCACCAACGATATGGCGGCAACCAATTCTTTAGTCCATGAATTTGATGTCACCCGCTTTTTAATCGGCGGTAATGATACATATGTTTCCGCACAGTTGGTAACGCCGCGCCCATCGCGGTTTTGTGGAGAGGGTTTGCTTGATCCGCAGCTTGTTTATTTGGAAACCAGCAGCGGCATCCGCATAGACCTTGAAATGTATTGGTATTGCCGGTATGGCTATGATATCCAATGTGAAGTAGTCGGCGATTTGGGCACAGCAAGCCTGCCAGCGCCATCACACACTGTTGTCCGCTGCGATGGGAAAAATGCGTTTAAAGTTGTCCCAACATGGCAGGAACGTTTTCATGAAGCGTATGTCACCGAGCTGCGGGAATGGATTGCTTCGGTACAGGCTGGAAAAATTGTTGGGCCTTCCGCATGGGATGGCTATGTGGCCAGCAGCGTTGCCGCAGCTTGCCGTCAATCCCGCCTGACTGGGAAAATCGTTCCAATAGAACAGGTGCAATGCCCAGAATTTTATCAGAGCATATAAAAAAAACCGGCTTTTACAGCCGGTTTTTTACCAATATGTAAGGCTTAGATTTCTGCTAAACAGAGCGGGCCAAATAAAGGATGCTTTTGGGAACGCGCTTCTTTTTCGAGTTTTTCCATTTCCATCAGGCAATAGTCCAAAATGCGTTTGCGTGTGACAATGCCTACGAAACAATCGCGGTCATCAATCACAGGGACAAAATTCTGGTTCATCGCAGTGGAAATCAAGTCGTCAATCTGCGCATATGCCCGCACAGGTTTATTGTTGACATGGCGCTTTATGGCGCCCATCCGCAAGGTTTCCCTTGCGTTCCAAGTTGCTGGATCAGTCAGTGCCCAAAGGAAATCACCTTCGGTTACCGTACCAATATATTTACCATCACGTGAAATCAGAGGAACTGCTGTATAGCTGCTGGCTTTTAAAGTTTCCAGCCCTGCTGCAACTGTGTCATCATCAAACAGGCAGGTAATATCACTTTTGTGTGTTAGGAATAACATAATATTCATATGGCATCTTCCTTTAAAAAATACCGGGGGTTAAACGATCTTCTTTAAGCATATTGTATCAAAACCCATCAAAAGATGCAACTGATTCCAAACACAATTCACAAACTATACATGATTTATCACAGTTTGTTTACATTCCACCCAATTCTTTCAGGATACGCCTGATTAAATGCACCCGCTGGAAAGGCGTAATCAAATACCAGCCATTTGTGATTGGCTGCATCCGCCGGGCAAGCTGTACCGACAGCGATATAGCAAGGGTTTCTGCTTGTTCCCGGTCAAGCCCTTCGTATTGCGCCACAATTTCCGACGGGATATCAATACCTGCCATTTCGTGGCTCATAAAAAGCGCGTTCCTATGGCTGACAATTGGGATAACGCCGCCTAATATGGCGCAATCCAATGCGTCATGCGCCCGGGCTAAATTTGCAAAAGCGGCTTCTGTAAAAACCGGCTGGGTTAAAAACGCTGTAATGCCAGCCTCCTGCTTGCGCAGGGCTTTTTTTAATTCCGCATCAAAATTCCTCGCGTTGACATTTAAAGCGCCATAAACACGGAATGGGGAAGCCAAACCGCTGTCTGAAAGCTGGCGGATATAATCAGCAAGCACAACAGAATTAAACGAAAATACCCCTTTCACCTCATCCCGTTCTGCCGATGGGATTGGGTCACCAGTCACAACCAACACATTATGCACGTCCTCAGCAGCCAGCCCCAGCAGCAAAGCTTTGGTTGCATTGATATTCCGGTCACGGCAGGTCATATGAGGGATCGGGTCAATATCCAGTTCCCGCCGCAGTTTTGCTGCCAGCAGGGAAGCGTCTACGCGTACCCGTGCTACAGGGCAGTCTGCAATTGTCACAGCATCCACACCAGCTGTTTTCAAATGCCGCGCACCCTCCATAAATTTTTCCACGTTGGCATCTGCGGGCGGGTCAAGTTCCACCGCAATGATACGCTTGCCAGCATCCATTTTTTCAGCAAGGCGGTTGCGGACTGGTTTTGCAGCAACTGAAGCCACAGATGGTTTGGCAACTGTTTGTCCAATCAGTCCACCGGATAATATATGTGCGGTTTGCCGGATATGTTCTGGCGTTGTGCCACAGCAGCCACCAAGCATTTTTACCCCTATTTTGGCTAGGTCCCCACATCGCTGCGCAAAATATAAAGGGCTTCCATCAAAAACTGTCCGTCCATCAACAAGCGCCGGATAGCCAGCATTAGGCATGACAGTAACGACAGTATCGGAACCGATGAAATCCGGCATTGCTTCGCTGGCTAATGTGAGCAGATGATGCGGACCGGATACACAGTTAAACCCAGTGGCATTGATATTTTGATCCGCACACATACGGGATAATAAAACGCGTGCGGCAATCCCTTGACGGGTAAAGCCATCTGGTGTTACGGCAAATGAAGCGGCAATAAAGGCTTCCGGGCAGCGCTGCCGAATATAATCTGCCATATCATGGATGATATAATCATCGGAAAAGGTTTCAAACAGAAAATTCTTCGCGCCAAGGGATAGGAAACATTGCAAAATAAATGGATAATCTTTTTCGGGCAAGGGACCAATATCCGCAAATACTGCCGCATCAAATTTTGCTGCTTCTGTGCTGGCACATTGCCAAGCGGACTGGATAATTGTTTCCACAGTTTCCAGCGTGCATCCCAGCATTTGTGTATTGGCAGCAAAGGTATTTGTTTTCACAGCTTTTGCGCCTGCTTCCAAATACGCATGATGTATCCCGGTAATGCGTTCCGGATATCGTTTGCTTGCCCATTCGCATTTTCTTTTATCTTCAGGATAAAGCTGCGCATAATATGTCCCCATTGCGCCATCAAACAGCAGGGGATGCTGATGCAGATATTCCCGAACGTCCATGTTTCCACTTCCTTTTATCCCAGCACCTGGCGTGCAATATCAACAGATTGTTTTGCATCCCGCGCATAATAATCCGCGCCAATTTTTTTCGCATAATCTGGGGTAAGCACTGCGCCGCCAACCCAGATTTTACAGCGATGCCCGCTTTGGTGCAAGGCATGGATGGTTTTTTCCATGCTGTTTAATGTTGTTGTCATCAAAGCGGAAAGCCCGATCAAATGCACATCTTGCGTGATTGCAGCTTGTACAATGGTTTCTGGTGGGACATCCCGTCCCAAGTCAATGATTTGATAGCCATAATTCCCAAGGATTGTTTTTACAATATTTTTGCCGATATCATGGATATCACCTTTTACGGTTGCAACAATAATTTTACCTTTGGATACTGGCTGTTCATCCTGTGCTGCAATCGCCGTCCTAATGATTTCAAAAGCTTGCTGCGCCGCGCCTGCGGCATTCATCAACTGCGGCAGAAAAAATTCTCCGCGTTCAAACCGTTCCCCAACCATATCCAGCGCCGGGATCAGCAAAGTATTCACAATATCCAGCCCTGACATACCACTTTTGAGTAAATCCTGCGTCAAAGCTGCCGCATGATCTTTTATCCCTTTTTCAATGGCAAGGATGAGCGGATGCACAGCATCCGCTGGGGCAGGGGATGGAACGGCAGTAGGCGCCGCTGTTTGTGTTCTGCCCATACAGGCAGCAATATAAGCTTCCGCGTTTTGGTCACGATGATACAGCACATTGAATACACGGATGGCATCCATAACCGGCTGGCTGTTTGGGTTGATGATTGGCAGATCCAATCCATGTGCCATAGCAAGGGTTAAAAATCCCGTTGTAATCAGTTCCCGGCACGGCAGCCCAAAAGAAATATTAGAAACACCGAGCACACAATGCAGCCCTAATTGATCATGTACAAGCTGCACCGCACGTAAAGTTTGCACAGCTTTATCTTGTTCCGCGGAAACGGTCAATGTCAAGCAGTCAATAAAAACATCCTTTTTAGGGATGCCATAGGCAGAAGCGGCATTTAAGATATGTTCTGCAATGGCAAAGCGTGCTTCAGCCGTTGGCGGTATACCGTTTTCATCCATTGTCAGCCCGACAATCGCCGCACCATATTTTTTTGCAATCGGCAAAATGCGATCCAGTACCGACTGTTCCCCATTGACCGAATTGACAATGGCTTTGCCATTGATCACCCGTAACCCAGCTTCAATGGCTTCTGGGTCAGAGGAATCAATTTGCAGCGGCAAATCTGTGATGCCTTGGATTGCTTTG
This sequence comes from uncultured Butyricicoccus sp., assembly GCA_964017555.1. Classification (GTDB taxonomy): domain Bacteria; phylum Bacillota; class Clostridia; order Oscillospirales; family Butyricicoccaceae; genus Butyricicoccus_B. The sequence continues at coordinate 17,385 of CAXHNU010000061.1, forward strand.
ACAACCCGCACCATCATTTCAGGTTCATTGATTTCGGGCAGCCCAACATTGACATCTAAAATATGCGCGCCAGCATCTGCCTGTTGGACTGCCTGATCCAGGATATAATCCATATCGCCTTCCAGCAGTGCTTGTTTGAAGCGTTTTTTGCCAGTTGGGTTAATCCGTTCCCCAATCACCCGCACACCATCAATTTCCACGACATTGGTTGCGCTGCATACAACAGATTTCTGGGAAGGCTGACGTGATGCTGGTATTTTTCCTGCGGTCTGACACACAATTTCACGGATATATTCTGGGGTCGTGCCGCAGCATCCTCCCATGATAGAAACACCCATATCCACGTATTCTGCCATCAGCAGGGCAAATTCTTCTGCACCAATATTATACGTATCAGTAACCGGGTCAGGAAGCCCCGCATTTGCTTTTACAATAATAGGCAGGTTTGTTGCCTGGCATAGCCGTTTTACAATCGGGCGCAGTTCCCGTGGTCCCAGAGAACAGTTCACACCAACAGCATCCACACCAAGCCCTTCCAGTGTCGCTGCCATCGCTTCGACAGAACAGCCTGTAAATGTCCTGCCCGACTGCTCAAATGTCATCGTTACAAAAACAGGAAGGTTTGTATGCTCACGGGCTGCCAGCACAGCGGCTTTGGTTTCATACAAATCAGTCATGGTTTCAATCACAATCAGCCCTGCGCCCGCTTTTTGCCCAGCCTCCATCATTTCCTGGAAAATATCATAGGCTTCTTCAAATGGCAGCGTGCCATAAGGCTCCAATAATTGCCCAATGGGACCGACATCCAATGCAATACGGGCATCTGTGCCTTGTGCGGCTTTCTGGGCGCATGCCACAGCAGCAGCAATCACCTTGCCAGCCGGTTCGCCGCTTTTTTGCAGTTTATAACGGTTTGCACCAAAGGTATTGGCATAAATGATTTGTGCCCCAGCATCAATATAAGCGCGATGGACAGCCACAATTTTTTCAGGTGCTGTCAGGCATAAAAGTTCGGGGTTATGTCCAGGTGCCAAGCCACTTTTTTGCAGCATAGTGCCCATTGCACCGTCTAAATATAGTATTTTATCTTCCACAGGTTTTCCCTGCCTTTCTAAATGTACAGTTTTCAAACATAGAACAATATGCACAGCCGCGGAAGCGTTTGGTTTGTGGTTGCTTGGCGAAACCGATGATTGCCGTAACCGATTTGCGCGGCATCAGGATATAGGAATCTGTGAGGGTCAAACCAATTTGGCGTGCTGTATCCAACAGCCCAATCAATTCATATTGAAAATCAATCGGCATATCCCCATAACCAGGGCTAAAGCGGTCTGTTAAAAAGGGGGCATGGGTGCAAATGCGTTGTTCCACCGCATCGCA
>CAXHNU010000062.1:0-18749 GCA_964017555.1 uncultured Butyricicoccus sp.
GGGATAGGGTTTATTTGATTATAACAGTCCAGCCAAACAAATACAAGGGGATAAAAAAATGTGCGGCATAGGCTTGCGCCTGCGTCAGCCGGGAAGACAAAGTATAGTCAAAATCGTTTTTAACAAGGATTCCATGTCGGACAAAACATATAGGTATTTTGTTATAATTCATTCCATAGAAAACTGTTTTTATGCAAACAGCAAAAATATACGTCAAGGTTTATGTATATATTAAATAAAAATACCATTGTGTTTTTGTGCGAAATGAATATAATAGTATTTGTGAGATGCGAAAGCGGCTCACAAAAAGAAGCAGATAAAATGTTATATCATGTACGTCGATTGTATATCGAAAGGAGAGTAATCATAATGAAAAAAGTGAACTTTTTCCAAATGCTTTATAGCGCACAGTATGATTGCTTGCGCAATAACAACCTGAGAGAGCATCTTCGCAATAAGACGAAGTAAGGTCAAATAAAGCATACCCGAATGGGTGAAATAAGATGCCGCATAAACCAGAACATAACGGTTTATGCGGCATTTTTTATTTCACGGAAAACGGGATATCAAACGGGTGCGCCCAGCGCAGGCTAAGCTGGCTGCATACCAGCATGATCCGGGATGGGTCACAGCTGCCAGGCGCCCAGCTGAGTAAAAATTCCACACAGTTTTCTTCCGGTTCATGCGTCACAGAACCACAATGGAATCCGGGCGTAAAATTGTAGTTGGTATAAACGTCGCCATTTGGCATAACTGTTTCACCGGCTTTCGCCATAACATCTTGAATCTGCATATCCGGGGAAGCGGACAGTCTGCCTGCGGTCATGATAAGTCCTTCGGTTTCCGCGGTATATCGCAGTTTCAGGCACCAGTATTCCCAATCTTCTTCAGCGGTTAGGGTACTGCCTGGAATCGTCTGCCCAATTGCCGGGTGCAGCCGTTTACAGCTTGCAATAGCAAGCTGTCCGTCCGCGATCTGCTGTGGCGTGCTGTCCCATGTGCCTTGCGCCAAATCAAGTGTGATAGGGACAGGCTGCTGCAATTCTTGTTTCAGATAAACATAAGGGATATGCAGCATATATTTGCCGGGTTCGGCTTTGCCGAAATCCCAGTCATAGAAATACTGACCTTCGGTCGGGTTGCCGGAAAAGATACATTCCCCCGTTAGGGTATGCCCATCAGCGGCAGCCGCGGTGATATCCGCTGTTTTGCCTTCCATATTGATGCCGCGGATAATGGAGGTCAGCAGCGGCATATCGCCGGTGCTGAGTGGGTAAAGCCCCACAATCAGCCGCCCATTTTCCAGCCGCGGAATGGCAAGCATCCCGCCGAGCGCCCCAAATGAAACATAATGTTCTTTTAGATTTTGCTGCCGGGTGCGCTGCATAGGCAGTTCATAGGTGCTACCCATGATTTCGATGGAAAGCGTGAATGTTTTTTCATCTATTGGGGCAGGATACTGCCCGCTGGTTTTGATAATCAATCTTGGAGAGGGTTCGGTTTCAAGTGAAACCGAACTCCCCAACAAGACGGGCTGCTTACCGGCAGTGGAAATGGATGCAGAATACAACGTATCATCATAAATGCTTGTTTCACCGCTGCGCAGGCTGTCCCAGGTCTGCATGTCGTCCACCGTGCATTCCAAGCGGAGGTATAAATAATCATCCAGCAAAAGGGTATCGGTGATTTGTCCGCTGCCATATTTGCTTTGGATGGGGATTGGCTGTGTAAGCGTATAAACCGGGATATCCGCATGGGCGCTGATGCCATAACTGGGCACAATGCCGAAATATTTCAACACGGTATACGTACAGGCAGCAAGGGCAGCGATAATAAGCGCAAGCAGCAGCCCAAGCAATAAAGTGCGCAGTTTGCCAAGTGTACGCTGGTGGCGTTTTTTCACGGTTTCATAAGGCAGATTTAAGGAATCTGCAATTTCCTGCACAGTCATGCCATGATAATACTTCATTCGGATAATTTCCGCATCCTGGGGCCTCAGGGCAGCAAGTGCCCGTTCAATATCGGCGCGGGTTTCCGCTTGGCTGATGGGGTTATCCGGGGCAGGCGCATGGTCTGGCAGTGCGCTGGTTTCCCGGATGCTGTTGGCGCGATAACGGCTGATGGCAAGGTTGCGGGCAATGGCGGTTAAAAACGTTGCCAGGCTGCCTTTGCCGGGGTCAAAACGCTTCCAGTGTAAATAGAACTGGGTAAAAGTATCATTGACGCATTCTTTCACATCTTCTGGGTTTGCGATATATTGTTCCATCACATGCCAAAGCAAGCCGGTATAATGGGTTACCACAAGGCACATACCAGCTTGTGGGTCTTGTTTGAGTAAATCAAGGATTTCCTCCTGCGGAGCATGGGGGAGGGATGTCTGCATCTGCCTATTCTCCTAACAAAATGGGGGGATTTTCGCATCCAAACTGAATCCAGCCAGATGGTTGTATTATACTTGCTCATAAACAAATTTGCAAGGTCAGTATTTCACTTTGCTTACAAATAAAAGAGAAAAGCCTTCGGTTTGAAAAAACCAAAGGCTTTTTGATGTGTTACAGAATAAAATTATTTGTCAGCGCTATCATCTTTCTTGTCAGCGTCTTTCAGCATATCTTCCATGGTTTTGTAAGTATCCAGGTCGGTTGGCGCTTCAACCTTCACGCTGTCGCCAGTTTCAGTGATGGCACAGTCCATTACCATGGTCATATCCATGGTCTGACCCAGCATGGTCATAGACATATCCATATCTGCTTTCATACTGCCGATGGAATCGTCTTTCGGGGTAATGGTCATATCGCATTTGGTCAGCTTGACGTCAACACCTTCTGTCATGCCAGTGGAAGCCAAGACCTTGCTGATAATGCCATTCATGGTATCCGCATCATAGGCAACGCTAAAGCTGCCGTCGCTGTTCTTTTTGATGTTGTTGAAGGTGGAAATCGGCATATTGCTGTTTGCCATCTTGGTCATATCCATGGCAGAAAGGGTATCGCCAAAGCTCATCGGCATCACGATTTTATCTTCGCCGGATTTCACATAATATTTGCCGTCGGCATAGTAAGCGGACATATCCTGTTCTTCTGCCTTGCCGTCGCCGCCAAGTGCTTCTGCCATGGTGACAGAACCCTTGCCGTTAATGGACATCTGGGATTTATCCAGGTTTTCCATATCCATTTTAGCTTTTACGTCCATGTTCATTTTCATGGTCATCGCGTCAGTGCCGTTCAGCTTGACATTTGCGTCCAGCGCCATGGTCATGCCCATATCGGTAATATCAGCCATTTTTTCATTCAGCGCGCCAAATTCCTTAAATGCGGAGAATGTAGCCTTGGTATCCGCGGATTTTGCGGAATCAATCGCGCCGTCTGCAACAAGCTGATCAAGCAGGGTGTCATGTGCGGCATCCTTTGGCTGTACGGACAGTGCGGTGTAGCTCATGGCAACCACATGGTCACGCAGGAAATTTTCTGCATTGTAGTTTGCGGAATCGGCAACGCCTTTTTCTTCCGCGAACTTGATGGCGTCGTTAAACTGGAAGTCAACCGAATCGCCGCTGTCCTGATAGCCCAGCGAACGCAGCAGGAAGGTTGCATACATTTGGGCGGTGCAGGTATCATCGCTGCCAAATGTGGTAGCGGAAGTGCCTGAAGTTAGATTGTTTTCATACAGCCAGCCAACATAAGGGGAAGCCCAGCCTGGCACATCGGTAAATGGGGTTGTATAATTTTTCTCGGTTGCTTCTTTTTCGCCGCCGAGCAGTCTGACCAGCATCACAGCAGCTTCGGTGCGGCTGGGGGCGCGGTCAAGCTCATAGCCCTTGTCAGTGCCGCTGAACAGTCCCATTTGGTTGAGGGCGTCCGCACAGCCGGTAAAATCGGCGGCAGCAGCCGAGAAGGTCATACTTGCGGTCAGCGCTGCGCCAAGCAGCAGCAGCTTATGAGATTTTTTCATAGTGTTCAATCCTCCTTTAAGGTAACATGGACATTATAGCACACATTCCATGAATTGTGTTCAAAATGTTACGAAAAAGACATAAAAAATTAAGAGCCGGGCAAAAATAAGAGCACAGCATATACAGCTATGAAAGATAAAGGGTTTCAAACCAGGAAGGGAGTTATAAATTATGGCAGATCTACGCAAGTGCGCGGTCATTGGGGTTGGGTTTGTCGGTGCAACAGCCGCATTCACTTTGGCAGACAGCGGGTTGTTCTCTGAAATTGTTTTATTGGATGCAAACCGGAAAAAGGCGGAAGGTGAAGCCGCGGATATCAGCCATGGCATTGCGTTTTCACAGCCATGCGTGGTGCGTGCGGGGGATTACGTGGATTTGGCAGGCTGCGGACTGATTATCATTGCGGCGGGCGCCAACCAAAAACCAGGGGAAACCCGTATAGAGTTATTAGGGCGCAATAAGGCAATCCTAAAATCCATCATTGAACAAATCACACCAGTCAACCGGGATGCCATCCTGCTGGTTGTGTCCAACCCGGTGGACATCCTGACTTATATGGCGCAGAAGCTGTCAGGGCTGCCCGCAGGGCGCGTCATTGGGTCGGGCACAGTGCTGGATACCGCACGGCTCAAACACCTGCTGGGGCAGCACCTGCACGTGGACAGCCGCAATGTCCATGCGTTTATCATTGGAGAACATGGCGACAGCGAACTGGCAGTCTGGTCATCCGCCAATATTTCCGGGGTAGACCTGGATGATTACTGCCGCATTTGCGGCAAGGATGATTCCCGTGCCGCAATGGATCAGATCTATTATTCTGTGCGTGACGCGGCATATAAAATCATAGAAGGCAAAGGCGCGACCTATTATGCGATAGGGCTTGCGGTGCGGCGGATTGCCGAAGCGATTGTGCGGGATGAACATTCTGTTCTGCCGGTATCAAGCATGGTCAGCGGGCATTATGGCATATCCGATTTATGCTTGGGGATGCCCTGTATTTTGGGCAGTGACGGTGTACAGGATATCTTGGATATCCCACTGAGTGAGGATGAAATGGCACAGCTCCAGTCCTCCGCAAAGAAAATGCGTGCGCTGCTGGATGAAATCGGAATGTAAGCATATTGGTGCGGGAGAGGCAAAGCCTACTCCCGCGCTTTCATCATGACAGGCAAAAGAATAAAAGCGTCCTTCTACCACCTATTTGGCAAGAACGCTTTTATCTTTACTTGAGAAGTTCCGCGAGCAGCAGCACCTTGTCCACATTTCCTTCAACTTTGAGTTTCCCATCTGCAAAAGCAGCTTGCGGGCTGAGTTTGCCGCTTAGGATTTTCTCAAAATTGGTTTTGGTGATGGTAATTGCCGCATCACGGTCGTTGTACTCATATGGCATAACCGAAAGAACACCATCCAGGATTTCGATATAGAATACGCTGGTAATCTTGCCGGACAAATTTACCTGGATTGCTAATTTGCCGCCAGTCGCAGCAAAGTCCTTATCGCTCAGGCGGTTATGTACTTTTGTGATTAACTGTTCCACAGTCATTGCGTTTCACGCTCCTTGATAATATCTTAACGCAACTATTATCTTACATTCCAGCCGGAATTGCAAGTCTTTTTTACAAAACGCATAACTTTTACAGCGAAATCAGGTTTTTTTCACAAATTGATTGCCACATTTGGGGCATTTAATGTTAATTTTCCCTTTGCCGCGCGGCACGCGCAGCCAGGTTTTGCACTGGTTGCATTTGTAATATTTGTGGGTTTTGCTGTCATGCAGGCGCGCGTTCCAGTCCAACAGCCTGCGTTTGCAGGGCAGCCACAAACTGAGAAACCGTCGGTTTTCCGCCTGCCTGCGTTTGATGTTGCGGGACAGCATCCGGTAATAGCACAGCCCCAGCAGTGCCAGCACAAGAAAGGAAGGGAACATAAAGCGAAAAAAGCTGGAAACAGCAAGCAGCAGCAGGCTGACAAGCATGAGAAAACGATTGAGCGTATCATTGCCATAACGCCCATACATAAAGCGCTGCATAAAATTAAACATCATATGTCACCTCATGGATTTTGTTTGTCCTCCGTATCAGCAGCTTAGTCCTCCACAACTTTTTCAATCAGCGCCAGCACATCCTCTTTCCCGTCGCCCTTTTCGGCGGAAAACGGGATGACCGGCACATCTTCCGGCAGCAGCAGTGTCTGCCGGATTAACTGTAAATTATCTTGCTGTTCCCGCTTTTTCACCTTGTCCAATTTGTTGGCAATCACCACAAATGGCACACCAGCAGCGAGAAACCATCCTGCCATGGTCACATCATCGGCGGTTGGCTTATGGCGCATATCAATAATCTGGATGCCAAGCGAAATCAACCCGGAAGCAAAATAATCATCAATCAGCCTGCCCCAGCGGTCGCGTTCTGCCTTAGACACCTTGGCATAGCCATAGCCCGGCAAATCGGTGAAATATGCTTTTTTATCAATTTGGAAAAAGTTAATATGGACGGTTTTGCCCGGTTGGTTACCAACACGGGCAAAATTTTTCCGTCCAAGCAGTTTATTGATGGTCGAGGATTTGCCCACATTGGACTTGCCGGCAAATACAATTTGCGGCAAGCCGTCTTGTGGGAAATCGGCTGGTTTCACAGCGGAACGGATAAATTCCGCCTGGTGCAGGTTCAGCATAGAAACCCCTTTCTTGTCAGTTCATTGGCGCAGCAAGGTTGCAGGCTGCCCGGTGTGGGGCACAGGCACAATTTGCTGTTCTCGGACGTCGTCTTTGATGACCTGCGGGATGCGATGGGAAAAATCAATTGCAGTTTCGAGCACGGTGTCCATATGTTCCGCCGCGACAAAATGCACATATTCCCGTACAACAGGCACGATTTCAGCCAAATCGGGTTCATTATCCTTGGGAATGACAACGGTTTTGATGCCGGCGCGGTAAGCCGCCATGGTTTTTTCACGCAGTCCGCCGATGGGCAGCACCCGTCCGCGCAGTGTGACCTCACCGGTCATGGCAACATCATGGCGCACCGGTGCGCCGGTTAAGGCGGAAATCAGCGCCGTGGTAATGGTTACGCCAGCAGAAGGCCCATCCTTGGGGATGGCAGCTTCCGGGAAATGAATGTGCATATCCATTTCCTTGTAAAAATCCGGGCTGATTTGCAGCGCTTCGGCACGGGAACGCACAAAGGTGACCGCGGCTTTGGCGCTTTCCTGCATCACGGTGCCCAGGTTGCCGGTGACTTCAATCTTACCTGTGCCAGGCACAACAGCAACTTCGGCTTGCAGCATTTCGCCGCCAACGCTTGTCCAGGCAAGCCCATTGACAATGCCGACTTCATCGCGCTTGGAAATCACATCGTCTTTATACTTGGCAGGGCCAAGCAGCGCTTCCAGATTGTCTGCCGAAACGACAAGGCGCTTTGCCGCGCCATCGGCAATTTGCTTTGCCGCTTTGCGGCACAGCTTGGCAAGCACCTGTTCCAGTTTGCGCACACCCGCTTCGCGGGTGTAGCCGGATACAACTTGATGCAAAACGGCTTCGGAAATGCAAAGCTGTGTTTTGGTCAGCCCATGTTTTTTCATCTGTTTGGGCAACAGATGGTGCATGGCAATCTGTACTTTTTCTTCGGCAGTATAGCTGGGCAGTTCAATGACTTCCATGCGGTCAAGCAGTGGGCGCGGCACAGTGCCAAGGTCATTTGCCGTTGTGACAAAAAGCACATCCGAAAGGTCAAATGGCAGCTCCACATAATGGTCGCGGAACGCGTTATTCTGCTCAATATCCAGCACTTCCAGCATGGCGGAAGCCGGGTCGCCGCGGAAATCATTGCCCATTTTATCGATTTCGTCAAGCAGGATCAGCGGGTTGCTGCTGCCTGCCTGGGTCAGCGCATGGATAATGCGTCCAGGCATTGCACCGATATAGGTTTTGCGGTGCCCGCGGATATCGGCTTCATCGCGCACGCCACCCAGCGACATCCGCACATATTTGCGCCCCATGGCTTCGGCAACCGAGCGGGCAATGGATGTTTTGCCAACGCCCGGAGGGCCCGCAAGGCAAAGCACCTGCCCTTTCAGTTTGGGAGCAAGATGTTTGACCGCAAGGAATTCCAAAATGCGTTCCTTGACTTTGTCCATGCCATAATGGTCGCGGTCTAATATTTTTTTCGCGCGTGCCAAATCCCGGCGTTCCCGTGTCGCCTTGCGCCACGGCAGGGCAAGCACAGTGTCAAGGTATGTACGGATTACACCGCTTTCCGCTGAGGTACTGCTCATTTTGACAAGGCGGTCGGTTTCCTTGAGCAGTTTTGTGGTGTGTTCATCGGGCAGGTCAAGGTCAAAGATCCGTTCGCGGTATTCCTGCACCTCAGAAATGAGATCCTGTTCGCCAAGTTCAGACTGAATGACTTTAATCTGTTCACGCAGGTAATATTCGCGTTGGTTTTTGTCAATTTGTTCTTTTAACTGATCTTGGATATCGCTTTCAATTTTGAGAATTTCGGTTTCGCTGGTCAGCAGGCGGATGACGCGGGTCAAACGCTTGGTAATGTTCAGTTCCTCCAAAATCTCCTGTTTGATGGGGAAATCCACCGAAATATTCTGGGCGATATAGTCGGCAATATACCCTGGCTCGCCGCCTGCGGCAACCGCCAGCACCACATCGCTGGACAGGCGCGGGGCATATTCGGCATATTCCGCAAATCTGTCCTGTACGGTGCGTATCAGCGCCTGTTCCCGGCGGAAAGACGCATGTGGAAAGTATTCCTCCAGCGTTTCGGTATGGGCATACAGACACCCGCCATCCTCCAGAAATTCAAACCCAAGCGCACGGGCGCGGGCATGGCCCTCTACCAGCACGCGGATATTATCGCCAGGCATCCGGAGGATCTGTTTGACAATGCAAATGGTGCCGGTTTCATAAAGGTCTTCTGCTTCGGGGATATCGGTTTTCAATTCTTTCTGCGCTGTCAGGAAAATGCACTGACCATTTTTCATGGCGGCTTCCAGCGCTTTGATCGACATAATCCGGCCAACGTCAAAATGAATCAGCATTTCGGGGAATGCTGTCAGCCCGCGCAGCGGCAAAACTGGCAGTAACCGAATGTTCTGTTCTTCATTCATGATTTTTCAGCTCCTATAAGGGGGGTGATTCTTCTAGTCAAGTATAGACGAATCGGTTTGTGAATGCAAGCGACAACATCTGGTGGGATAGGCAAAGGGGCGCGGCAGCGCGCCACACCCCCCAGTTATTGTGTTTTCAAAACGTATGCGTTATGCGCTTTTGCCGCTGCGGGGGGCGTCATGCCTGCGTTCAATCACAGGTTTGCCTTCCCGGCGGATGGTTTGCGCATTGATGGTGACATGTGAAATAGCTTCATCCGAAGGGATTTCAAACATCATGCCCATCATCACATCTTCCAGCACGCCGCGCAGTCCGCGCGCGCCGGTTTTCCGGTCGACAGCGATTTTTGCCACTGCCTCCAGTGCTTCTGGTTCAAAGTTCAATACCACATTGTCCAGTTCAAACAGCTTTTGGTATTGTTTGACCAGTGAATTTTTAGGTTCGCTTAAAATGCGTACCAGCGCCTGTTCATCCAGACTGTCCAAACTTACAATAACTGGCAGGCGCCCGATGATTTCCGGAATAAGCCCATATTTCATCAGGTCATGCGGCTCAATTTTTGCCAGCAGTTCAGAAATATTTTCTTCCTTTTTGCTGGAAACCGCCGCGCCAAAGCCAAGCCCCTGCTTGCCTGTGCGGTTTTTGATGATTTTTTCAATGCCATCAAATGCGCCGCCGCAGATGAACAGGATATTGGAAGTGTCAATCTGGATAAAATCCTGATGGGGGTGTTTGCGCCCGCCCTGCGGGGGCACATTGGCAATGGTGCCTTCCAGCATTTTAAGCAGCGCCTGCTGTACGCCTTCGCCGGATACGTCGCGGGTGATGGAACGGTTTTCACTCCGGCGCGCAATTTTATCAATTTCATCCACATAGATGATGCCGCGTTCAGCCAGTTCCACATCGAAATCAGCCGCCTGAATCAGGCGCAGCAGGATATTTTCCACATCCTCGCCCACATAGCCAGCCTCGGTGAGGGTGGTGGCGTCCGCAATGGCAAAAGGTACCTGCAAGGTCTTTGCCAGCGTCTGCGCAAGGAGGGTTTTTCCTGAACCAGAAGGTCCAAGCATTAAGATATTGCTCTTTTGCAGCTCCACGTCGTCGCCGCCGCGGAAAATGCGTTTATAATGGTTGTATACCGCAACAGAAAGCGCAATTTTTGCGCGTTCCTGCCCAATGACATATTCGTCCAGCACTTCTTTCAGCTGCTTTGGGGTCGGCAGGATTTCAGGCGGCTCCATGGGAGTGCTGTTGGTTACCACAGCGCGCATACCAAGTTCCTCGTCCAGGATACTGGAGCAAATGCCAATACATTCATCGCAAATATAAACGCCCGGTCCCGCAATCAGCTTGCGAACCTTGCTTTGCGGTTTGCCGCAAAAAGAGCATTTCAGCGTTCTGCTATCGTCTTTGTTTGCCATTGTTTACCTCACTTTTCCGGCACGGCAGGGGGTTTTGCCCCCTGTGCCGCGCCGATGATTCCAGAAACCCGCTCATTTTGCAGCCGGCAGTGCAGCACAGCCATCCGGGGGGTGGGATTACCGTTTATCGTATACCTTGTCGATCAGCCCATATTCCAGTGCTTCCTGTGCGCTCATAAAGTTATCGCGCTCGGTATCCTGGGTAACGGTTTCAACAGGTTTGCCGGTATTGTTGGACAGGATCTGGTTCATGCGTTTTTTGATAATTTCCAGCCGTTTGAGGTGGATTGCCATATCTGTAATTTGCCCCTGTGTGCCTGCGGACGGCTGATGGATCATAATTTCCGCGTTGGGCAGGGCATAGCGTTTGCCTTTGGCGCCCGCCGCCAGCAGGAACGCACCCATAGACGCCGCCATACCGATGCAGATGGTTGAAACATCGCACTTAATGTAGTTCATGGTGTCATAGATTGCCATGCCTGCGGTGACAGAACCGCCCGGGCTGTTGATATAAAAGGAAATATCCTTATCGGGGTCTTGGGCTTCCAGGTAAAGCAGCTGTGCCACAACCAGCGAAGCGGTCACATCGTTGACTTCTTCCGAAAGGAAGATAATGCGGTCATTGAGCAGCCGCGAATAGATATCATAAGACCGTTCGCCGCCGCGGTTGGTCGGCTCAATGACCATTGGTACCAGGCTCATAGAAAATATTCTCCTTTCAATACCCTTCAAATGGCTTTTGCGTATGAAGGATATGTATGCGGGGAGGCAGGGATGAATTACTCCTCCTCCGGGGTTTTCGTCTGGGGCACAGCGGTTGCGTTTTCGCGCAGGAACGCAATGGCGCGGTCAATTTTCATATCTGCCACAACAGCTTCTTCCGGCATTGCTTTGCGCACCTGGTCGACTTCCATGCCATACTGGGTTGCCATATTTTCAAACTCGGTGTTGATTTCCTCGGCAGAAACTTCAATGTTTTCAAGTTCGGCAATCTTCTTGAGCGCTAAACGTCCTTTGACCTGCTTTTCCGCCTGTTCGATGAACAGTTTGCGGAAGGAAGCCATATCCGCGCCGGAAGCAGCCAAATAGTTGTCAATGGTCATGCGCTGCAGCTGCAGGCGGTATTCAAAGTCGCGGATGATGGTGTCAATCTGCTGTTCCACCATAGCATCCGGCACATCTGCCTGCATACCGTCTACCACCTTGTCAATGATATGCTGTTCAAATTCGCGGTCAGCTTCGGCATTGCGGGTGCGGTTGAGGCGTTCTTCGGTTTCCTTTTTCAGGTCGTCAAGGGTTTCGGCAGTGTCAGAAATATCCTTTGCAAATTCGTCATCGATTTCCGGCAGAATGCTTTCCTGTACGGTGTGTACCTTGCACTTGAATACGGCTTCTTTGCCAGCCAGATCATCAGCGGTGTAATCATCCGGGAAAGTGACCACAACATCTTTTTCATCGTCTGCTTTGCAGCCGATGAGCTGGTCTTCAAAGCCCGGGATAAAGGTATGGGAGCCGAGTTTCAGCGGATGGTTTTCGCCCTTGCCGCCTTCAAAGGCAACGCCGTCAAGAAAACCTTCAAAGTCGATAATCACAGTATCGCCGTCTTTTGCTTCACGTTCCACGGTTTCGGTGCGGGCAAAACGCTGGGCAATGCGGTCAAGTTCTGCGTCAACATCTTCTGCGGTGACAGATACTTCCGCGCGTTCCGCTTCCAGACCCTTGTATTGCCCGAGGGTGACTTCGGGTTCGACAGGCACTTTGCACAAGAGAGTGACAGCGCCGGTATCGCCCATATCCTGGATTTCAACATCAGCCTGTGCCACCGGATTGATTGCAGCTTCGGCAACCGCTTTTTCAAACGCATCCGGATAGCAGATATTGAGGGCATCCTCAAAGAATACGCCATCGCCATACAGGTTTTCAATCAGTTTGCGGGGTGCCTTGCCCTTGCGGAAGCCGGGCACGGCAATATTTTTTCGGTTTTTCCTATATGCTTTTTCCTTTGCGGCATCAATTTCATCAGCAGAAATTTCAACTGTTAAAGCAACAATGCTTTTTTCCAGTTTCTCAACATTTTTTAGTTCCATTTTTGTTTTGATTCCTCCTAAAGATGTATCCAATCTATTTTATCAGATTATCAGGCGGATTTCCAGACCATTTTTACTGTTTTTTTAATTATTTTTTCAGCAAAACCGGGGAAAAGTCCACATGGTCGCCAGAAACAAGGGTAAACGCAATGCCGTCCTGCATTCCTTCGACCGCCCAGCGCAGGCTGTCGGAATGCAGATGACCATAAATACAGCGGGTCACGCCATATTGCTGCATCAGCGCAAGGATTTCACCGCAGCGGAAATTGGCGTAAATGGGCGGATAATGCAGAAAACAGTATTTTTCGCGGTAACCCGCGGCATCAGCGGCTTTCAGCGAGGCTTCCAGCCGTAAAAGTTCCCGCCGGAACACTTTTTCATCATGCTGCTGTTTAAAATCCTCTTCATAAAACCAGCCGCGGGTGCCGCATAAACCGATATCCCCATAACCATAACAGTTGTTATGCAGGAAATCAATATGCTGGAAGCCGTTTTCATCCAGAAAACGGCGCATTTTTGACATAGTATCCCACCACAGGTCATGGTTGCCTTTCAGGATGATTTTATGCCCCGGCAAACGGTTCAGCAAAGCAAAATCTGCTTTTGCCTCCCGAAAGTCAATGCCCCAGGAAACATCACCGCCGATGACAATGGTATCTTCTGCGGAAACCACCGCCTGCCACCGCTTCTGGATTTTTTCCATATAATCCTGCCAGCGTCCGCCAAAAACATCCATGGGTTTATCGACCGCGCAGGCAAGGTGCAGGTCTGCAAGGGCATAAAGTGCCATTTCCGCCTCCCCGCTTTACAGCGCAGACAAAAGGTCTGTTGTGCCAAGAATGCTTTCTTTGTCCACGGTCAGGTCAAAGCGCGGCTGTTTGCCCGCGAGCGCGGCAAGCGGCGCAGGCGCAGCCAAACCGGTCATGCCAGAAAGCACATCAAGCTGTGTGACATCATCTTTTTCCAGCGTACCGCCAAGCGCTTCCACTACAGCGCGGCAGAACTTGAACGGGCTGGCAGTTGATGCGATAATGGTTGGGGTTTTATCGCCGGTTTCTGCGCGGTAATCCTCATAAACCCGGACGCCAACCGCCGTATGGGTATCGGCAAGGTAATGTTCCCCATCCCAAAGGGCGCGGATGGTTTGTGCCGCTTTGGCATCATCACAGCAGCCCGCCCAGAAATCGGCAGTGATTTTGGCAGAAAGGTTCTCCGGCACAGTATATTTGCCAGTTTCGCTCAATTGCTGCATTAAATGAGCAACCATTTCACTATCCTGCCCGGAAACCAGGAATAATAAACGTTCCAGGTTAGAAGAAACCAGAATATCCATGGACGGGGAAGTGGTGGTATAAAATGGACGATTGCGGTCATAGGTGCCGCCGCTGCGGAAAAAGTCGGTCAGCACATTGTTGCTGTTGGATGCACAGATGAACTTATGCACAGGCAGCCCCATTTGTTTTGCAATATATCCGGCAAGGATATTGCCGAAATTGCCGGTCGGCACACAGATATTCACGGTTTCACCCAGTTTTACTGCGCCGGATTTGACCATATCACAGTAAGCGGACACATAATAAGCAATTTGCGGCGCAAGCCGTCCCCAGTTGATGGAGTTGGCAGAAGAAAACATCATGCCTTCGGCATTCAGTTTATCAATGGTCGCTTTATCGGTAAAAATGCGCTTGACAGCACTTTGTGCATCGTCAAAATTGCCGCGGATGGCGATAACCTGTACATTTTTACCCTGCTGGGTGGTCATTTGCAGCTTTTGCATAGGGGATACGCCTTCGGCGGGATAATAAACCATGATTTTTGTGCCGGGCACATCGGCAAAGCCTTCCAGTGCGGCTTTGCCGGTATCGCCGGAAGTGGCAACCAAAATGCAGGCAGTGCGCTGCTCCCCAATTTTTTTGAGGGAAGCGGTCAGCAGGTAAGGTAGGATCTGCAATGCCATATCCTTAAACGCACAAGTCGGCCCGTGCCAAAGCTCCAAGATATGTTTGCCATCTTTCAGGCTAACAACCGGCGCGGTATCTGCGCCGCCGAATTTTTCATCCGCATATGCCTGCCGGGTGAAATCCTGCAATTCTTCCGCGGAAAATTCGGTTAAAAATTTGCCCAAAATCGCGGCGGCACGGGATTTATAATCGAGATCCATAAAACGTTCCAACTCTGCGGCGGAAAGCGTGGGCAATTCGGCAGGGCAGTATAACCCGCCATCTGGGGCGATGCCAGTGGCAATCGCCTGCGCCGCGCTGACGCGCAGGCTGGCATTCCGGGTGCTGATATAATCCATTTCTATCCTCCATTTTTGTATGTTATTTTTGATTTTTCAAAGCATTCTATGGATAAACCGGTTTGCGTTATCATAAAACAGCGCATTCACGGTGCTTTCCAAATAATTGTGCCGCAAAAGGGTTTCGGCAAGCGCTTCCATATCCCGTGCGGTACTAATGCCCTGCGGCAGCACATCACAGCCGTCAAAATCGCAGCCAAGCGCCAGGCAGGGTTCGCCGCCCCGCGCCATGAAATGTTCAATATGCCGTAAAGCATCATCTAATGTACAAGGCGCGCCGTCATCGCGCAGGAATGCGCCATATAAGTTAATCCCGCATAAGCCGCCGCGCCGCACGATTTCGGAAAACTGCAAATCGGTCAGATTGCGCAGGTGCCCGCACTGTGCCCGGCTGTTGGAATGGCTTGCGGCAAATGGCGCGTCTGTCAGCGCGCAAAGATCCCAGAACCCGCCTTCGGATAAATGAGATACATCAACAATAACGCCCATTTGCACAAGGGTTTGCACCAGCGCTTTGCCGCGCGGGGATAGCCCCACGTCATTGTTCACAGCCGAACCACAGGCATATTGATTCTGATAATTCCAGCTTAATGTCACCATTCGGACGCCCGCGTCATAAGCCATTTGAATATGTTCATCGGTACAAAGCAATTCTGCCCCTTCAATGGAAAGGAACGCGGCGGCTTTGCCTTTGGCGGCAGCCCGGTCAAAATCATCGCTGTTTAAACACTGCATCAGCCAGTCGGCATTTTCCCTAAACTGTTTTTTTGCTTCCGCAAGCAGCGCGCCCAGCCGCTTTTCAGGCGGCAGGCGCAGCAGCACTTGTTTGCGGGATATGCCGTCCGGCGGTTCTGCGCCGCAAAATAATGCAAAAAATTGCGCAAAATGGCGGTATCCGCTGATTTTCTCACGGTCTATCATGAGATCATTTTGCCGCAGGGCTTTGCCGGTTTCATAACATTCAAACAGGGTGTCACAATGCAAATCAAAATAGTTCAAACCGATTCCGCTCCTTATACGCATCAAACGCATTTTCCAAATGCTGGATTTCTGTTGGCACAGACGCGCCTGCTGCCAGATAAATTTCTATCACATCGAACCGGGGCTGTAACGCTGTGGGGTGTGCATATAACCAGGCTTCAGCGGTTAAAGTCAGCTTGCGCTGTTTGGACAGCGTAACCGCTTCGCATGCCCGCCCAAACCGCATATTCTTACGCAGTTTCACCTCGACAAACAATAAAAATGTATCATTTTGCGCAATAATATCAATTTCACCAAGGCGGGTGCGGAAATTTCGCGCCACAAGCTGATACCCGTGTTTTTCCAAATATTCTGCTGCGAGCTGTTCGCCATAGGCGCCACGGTTCATGGTTGTGCCTCCGCAAGTTCGGGATGCGCCGCATAAAATTTGCGCAGGAAAGTTTGTCGGTGGATGGGACACGCACCATGCGTTAAAATGGCTTCATAATGGGCTTTGGTGCCATAGCCTTTGTGCTTTTCAAAATGATATTCTGGATATTGCGCGGCATAGTCCAGCATCAGCAGGTCACGGGTGACTTTTGCCAAAATTGATGCTGCTGCAATCGAAGGGCTTTTCGCATCCCCGCCAATGATACACGCACTTGGAATCGCCAATCCTTTGATGCGGTTGCCGTCTACCAACGCATAATCGGCAGGGATTTGTAATCCTGCCACAGCGTTCTGCATGGCAAGGAAAGTAGCTTCCAAAATATTAAGCCGATCAATGTCGGTATGATCGACCAGCGCGATGGAATAGGCAAGCGCTTTTTGCTGGATAATATCAAATAATTGTTCCCGCTTGCGTTCGGTCAGTTTTTTGGAGTCGTCCAGCCCGGCGATATCACAGCCAAACGGTAAAATCACCGCTGCCGCGCATACTGGCCCCGCTAAGGGGCCGCGTCCCGCTTCATCAATGCCGCAAATGGCATGGAAGCCTTGGGGAACGCTTTGTTCAATTTCCCAATTCATCACCAGTATATTCCTCCGGTGTTTCCAGTGTGATGCGTCCAAGCACACCGCCGCGATATTCATCCAAAAATATCCGCGCCATACGTTCGGTATCAATCTCGCCGCCGCGCATCATAAATCCGCGCCTGCGCCCCGCCTGCTCCAGCAGGGTATAACCTGGGAAATCAGAATCCATAGCGGCGGAAAGGTCTAATTGGTAGCGGGAAGTAATGGCTTCTGGTGCGTGGGCAGATAAAATCTCAAACAATTTGCACGCCAAGGTTTCGACATCTAAAATATCATCGCGTACAGCGCCGGTCGCCGCCAGTAGCAGCCCGGTGCGTTCATCATCAAATTTTGGCCAAAGGATGCCAGGCGTGTCCAGCAGGTCAATGCCTTCACTGACGCGGAACCATTGACTGCCCCGTGTCACACCGGGTTTATCTGCGGCTTTGGCTGACTTACGACCCAAAATCCGGTTGATAAATGTCGATTTGCCCACATTCGGGATGCCAACCACCATCACGCGCACTGCACGCCCAACTTGTCCTTTTTCTTTCCAGGCGGCAATTTTATCCGCCAGGACGCCGCGTACCGCGGCGGAAAACTGCCCGGTACCTTTGCCTTGGCGGCTGTCGGTTTCCAGCACCGCCCAGCCTTTGCTACGGAAATAAGATGCCCAGGCACGGGTTTGCTGCGGATCGGCTAAATCAATCCGGTTTAAAATAATCATCCGCGGCTTATTGCCAGCAATTTCATCCATATCCGGGTTACGGCTGACCATGGGAATGCGGGCGTCTGTGATTTCGCATACGATATCAATATTTTTCAGGTTCTCAAGCATTTGCCGGCGGGTTTTCGCCATATGCCCGGGATACCATTGGATATTCATGCGGTTTTCCCTCCAAAGTTTTCAAGGGGCCAGACAACAGCCAGCACGTGCCCAATGACACAGCGTTCATCAATCATGCCAAGTTCCGGGCTGCGGCTGTCAGTGGATTGGTTGCGGTTATCCCCCATGACAAACAGGCAGCCTTCCGGCACGGTCTGCGGGAAGGCAATGCCTTCATCATCCATCGGTAAATCGAAATCATTGACGTAATCTTCTTGCAGTTCTTCGCCGTTGACATATACGCGCCCAAGCGCAAAATCAATATCCACTTGGTCGCCGCCGCGGGCAATGACGCGCTTAACGATTGGCCCTTGGATGGGGCTTTCCTTGTTGCCGTCATCTTTGTTGAGCACAACAATATCACCCCGCTCTGGCGTATAGCCAAGGTTGCTGACCACCATAACATCGTGGTCATGCAGGGTTGGGAACATGGAGCTGCCGGATACGCCGATTAACCGGACGACAAAGGTAAACAGCAGGACGATAAAAATCAGTGACATAATCAGCGCTTCGCCCCAATCGTATAAGCTGCTTTGAAAACGCCCTTTTTTCTCCTTTTCTTCATCTTCCTCCTGGAAAGGTTCTTTATATTCTTCCATCGCAAATCCCTCCAAGCTAAATGGTTTATGACCTCATAAAATAAATTGATAATATGCCTTTACGAACATTATATCATACCGCCCATTGGGATTGAAACCCTTTTGGGCAGCCAAAAAAGAGAAAGAGGGAAACCGAAGCTCCCCTCTGCATATCCCTTTTTCAGACTTTTTCTGCAACTTTGGCAGCTTTGCCGACACGGCCGCGCAGATAATAAAGCTTTGCACGGCGAACCTTACCATTGCGGATCACCTCAAATTTTGCAATATTTGGGGAGTGTACCAGGAAGGTTTTTTCCACGCCGACGCCATAAGAAATACGGCGTACGGTAACTGTCTTGTTAATGCCCGCGTGCTTCATGGCAATGATAATGCCTTCAAACACCTGGATACGTTCGCGGTTGCCTTCTTTGAT
>CAXHNU010000063.1:0-18557 GCA_964017555.1 uncultured Butyricicoccus sp.
AAAACATACAGTAGGAGGTACTGAAAGATGGAAAATAATGATGCGATTGCTGCTGCAAGAAGGCGTGCTTTGGCAGAGGCGTTACGTTCTGGTGAACCGGTTGTCGTAACAGCAACAGGGGAAGTGGAAAAACGTGAAGACGCTGAAATGCAAGGGCTGGCTGGCATTCAAGTCCCGGATGGCAAGCTGGCATAAGGGGGATTTTTGCCGTGGCTTATTATTGGTATCAAAGCGATCCGCAGCTTTATCAAATGGAAGTTGCCGCGATGCGGAAATTCTTCCCGTCTTTTACCATAGACCAGCTTCAGGATGGCTCAGGGCGCCTATATTGGCGGGGCAAAGTCCAGCCAACCGGTGCAGGCGGTATGGTATGGGATATTATGCTGCTTTATAAAAATACCCATCCCAAGGTATTAAGCACAAGCGAATATGGCGGCACAGTCCAAATTCTTCCGCTAAGTCCGCGTCTGAAAGACATTGCCGACCGTATGATGCCCCTTGTGATGGAAACCTATGGTACATATGACAATGCGGTTGCCCATGGCTTTGGGCTTGGTTTGCCACATATCTACCGCGATAACTTTGGCAGACAGGAAGAATATTTTATCTGCACCGCAGACCCGAAATATTTCAAAGGCGATAAAACACAGTCTACTTCTGCGGCTTCCGCATTAAGTTGGGCTTGCAAATGGATTATCCTTTGTGAAATGTGGCTGAATGGCGAAATCAGTGATGATCTTGCCATGGAGGGCAATTATTAAAAAAATGGGACATCCAAACCCTCTGCTTGAACACAAATGGAGGGTTTGGATGTTTTTCTTACAGGGAGGCAGTTTATGAAGGCATACTTTTCAAATCGGGCATATGCGGCGGTATTGGCAGAAACAACAGAAAAAATAAAAACAGAAACTGGTGGGTTATTCCTTGGGGCAGTGCGGGATGGTAACTGGTATATTGTTGAAGCCATTGACCCCGGGCCTAAATCTATTTTTGAAGTGGCATATTTTGAATATGACCAGAAATATACCCAGCACCTGATTAATAAAATTGCAAACCTTTATGACCAGCCCTTGGGGCTGATTGGGTTATGGCATCGTCATCCAGGTTCATTTGACCAGTTTTCCACAACGGATAATGGTACAAATGCTAAATATGCTGCCATGCGTGAATGTGGCGCAATTTCCGCGCTGGTGAATATTGATCCTGGGTTCCGCTTGACCGTCTATCATGTTGCAAGACCTTGCCATTATATGATAATCCCCTATGAAATTGGGGATCATTTGCTCCCACCAGAACTATTACAACTCAAAACGCCCGAACGCTTTATGAATATGATGGAGAATATCCTATATCCTGCGGCGAAAACTTCCCGCGCCTCAGTAAGTCTGGCACAGTTTATGCAGTCGGTTACACCTGCGCTTGCAAAGTATCAATGTGCTTTGCCTGCGGCAGAGGATGCCGCTTGCGGCGACGCAGTACAGGAACAACTGATTAATGCAGTCTTTGATGATATTTCTTTTTTGGCAGATGAAATTGGGATAGAAGTTTCCTTGACACTCAAAGATAAATTCCTGATTCTTTATCAGGATACGGCTGGCGGCATTGAACGCATGGTTTTCCTCTATTCTTTGCAGCAGCAAGCGATTATCCTTTCTTATGGACAGGATTGTTACCAATATCATCCGGGGCTTTTAAAAGAAGCCCATACCGCGCCAGCAACCAAACTTTCGGAAGTATTTTCTAAATTGTTCTTTTTATAATAGGGGGATGGGATATGGATATTGTTATACCAAAAAACTTTTTCGGAGAGGAAATCGAGGTCACGGTTTTTATCTCAGAAGAACAACTGCATGAAACATCCTGTAAGCCGCTTTATGGCAAATATTTTGCCGCTACAGGGATATTTAATATTTTCCCGGAGGAACTTGCCAGCCATGGTGAATATCTTGGCGAGGTGCTGCCAGCCGGGCAGCAGCCGCCCGCAGATGGTTTCTGCGGCGTTGCGGCAGAGGAGGGCATAACCTTTTTCCTGAACGGTAAAAAGTTGAAAACAGAAGCATATGGCTTATATCAAAGCATCTTTTCCCGGAACAAAGGGATTCTTGAAACCGATGCCATGAACCGGAAATGCGCGGTGATTTCAGGCTGCGGTTCGGTGGGCAGCCTTGTCGCAATGGAGCTTGCCCGCGCAGGTGTAGGGCATTTTGTGTTGGTTGACCCGGATATTGTGGAATATCATAACTTATGCCGCCATCAATGCGGCATTGAAGATGTTGGGGATCTCAAAATCAATGCGCTGACCCGTAAACTGAAAAATATTAATCCGAAAGCGGAAATCCATACATTTGAAGGCATTTTGCAAAATATCCCGAAAACCATGTTGGATGAATGTTGTGTCCCACATGAAACCGTTTTTGTCGGCTGCGCCGACAACCGTATTGCGGATGTTTATGCCAACCGGATCAGCATTTATTATTCTGCCGCGTTTGTGTCTATCGGCTTTTGGGAACGTGCTTATGCGGGAGAAATTTTTTACCATATCCCAGGGCAGGGGATGCCCTGTTATGAATGTGCTTTGGGCGATGGCGGCAGTTTATCCGCACGGGTAGAAGCCAACCACCATGTCTATTCCAACCAGGAAAATATTGAAGGATTGAAATTTGAACCAGGCATTTCTGTGGATATTAATTTTATCACCAGCATTGGCATTAAACTGATTATTGACATCCTAAACACAGGGGATGAAACATATATCCCACGTTTGCTGAATGATTTAAAGCAATATACCCTGGTTTGCAATACCAGTAACCCGGCAATTGGTGGGGAAATGGTGGAAATTTTCAGTTATCCATTACAGGTAACAACATCACTTGTAGTTGGCTTTGGCAAGGGCTGCAAAGGTACCTGCCAATATGAGTTAGACGAAAAATAACGGCAGGGGAAGGGGAAAACCGATGCGTGCCATTACGCAAAATGAAATCATTGCGCTGATTTCTGATATCAATACATTTGCAGACCAAGCGGAAAATTTAATCCAAGCTACCCAGCAGCAATATGACAGCGGCAAAGCCCAGCTTACAAGACGGCATAAACAGGAACTAACAGCATTGGAGCAAAATTATCAGGCAAGTTGCAATGCTGTGCGCAATAAGGCACAACAGACTATGCGGGACGCCAAAACCATCAGCAGCGCGGTGGAACGGATGGACAGTGAACTGACACAAGCGGATAAATATTATGTCAAAACCAAAAAGAAACGTGAAAGCGAATTATCCGCCGAAATCAGCAGCAAATACGCGGAAAGTTATGACTATTTTACCACACTCAGCAGGATACAAACCGATTTTAATCTGCTTTCCAAAAAGTATGCCGAAGATATCCTGCCAGGATTACTCAATGGGCTGAATTTTTTATTTTCCAGCCAGCGGAAAAAAGATTATGAAGAACTGCTCCTGCTGAAAAATACAGTTCACGCATTTATCAAAGAAATGGAAAGCGTTTTGCCTGCGGTGACAGCCGAAAACCTGAATGCACTAAAATCCCAGTATGAAACCCAGCGGAATGCCGCAATACAGCGGCATCATGCGGAATCAGCAAATTTTGAAAACAATTATACGGCAACACTTGACCAGATTGCCGGGCAAATTTATGGGGCGCTGGACAATATCTTGCCAGATGAATTTGTACAGTATTTGCAGGCGATTATGACAAGCTATGCCGGGACGGTTGCAAAAGTCAATAGCGCGCCGGATATCCGTGATGGTGTGTTGTATATGTGTTTTGCAGATTATCCTGTGGAATTTTTTGTGCAGTCTAAAATTGTTGCGTCGATTATACAGGAAAAATGCAAGTCAATTTTGGCGAATGGGGCAATCCGTTTGCCAGTTATTCTGTCGCTGGAAGATGCGCCGGTTTGGATGGTGGAAAGTGACCATTCCAATCAGACAGCAGTGCAGGCATTTACTCATGCTGCATTGTTTGGGTTTCTATCCACCTGTCCGGTTGCCAGCCTTTGCTATACGGTTATTGACCCAGAAAATCGTGGCAACAGTGTTGCGCCATTTTTTGATGCACGTAAAAAACTGCCGGAACTGTTTGACGAAAAGTTTTATACAGGCAGGGAAGAAATTGCCGCGAAAATCAACCAGCTGAATGAAAAAATTGAAGATATCCTACAAGATAAATTGGGCAACCAATATCAGAATATTTTTGAATATGCCAAACAAACGCCAGGCAGCCGCGCTGAAATCACACTGCTAATGCTGTATGATTTCCCGCGTGGGTTTGATGAACGAATGCTCGCGGAACTGCGCAATATCCTGCGCAATGGCAGCCGGTGCGGGATTTATACCATCATTGCTTATGAGCCGGAAACCGAACCACGGCATTCCCAAGAATATGCAAACAGTTTGCGGGAAATCCGTAATCTTTCCATGCCCATCCAGCAAAGCGGGGCAGATTTCTTGTTGAAAGGGTTGCCGCTTTTGTCCTATCCTATGCCAGATAAAGGGGTATTCGCAAAGTTTTTCAGCAAATACCTGCTTGTTTTTGAAGGCATCCAAAACCGTGGTATCGCATTTTCACCAATGATTAAACGGCTGGCAGATGAAACTAATATGCAGGCGCTGGAAAATCATATCAGTGGTATCCATGCAATGATGTCAGATTATGAAACCGATTATGGTAAAGTCCCAGATGCAAACTGTCCATTCCCAATCCGAATGATGCTGGGCAGTGTGTTGTACCCTGCGGATTTGTTTGCGGATAGCCCAGGATTTGGGCGCATTGCCAGCGCTTTTGGCGCCGGCGGCAAAGGGGAAAAAGCCTCCTTTGTGGAACTGCCGCTTGCGTTTGGGCTTGGCAATCCATTTAACCTGTTACTCCAGTCCAATGAAACCATTAACCGGGAGGTTTTAGCGTTTACTCATCATGTGATGTGGGGATTTTTATCGTTTATGCCAGTATCCAAGGTGAATTTCTGTATTTTTGATGGTGAACAGCGTGCAGGCAGCATTACACCGTTTTTGGATTTCCGGCAGCGTGCGCCAGAACTTTTTGACGGCAAAATACATACTATCGCAGAGGATATGCACAACCGTTTGCAAAAATTAAACATCCAAATTGATGAATTTATTCAGGAAAAACTGGGCAACCGAGATGAAAATATTCTGGAATATAACTTGAACACGCCAAACCGCCCGGAAACTGTAACGGTATTGCTGATTTATGATTTCCCGTGCGGGCTGGACGGCAGAAGTATGGATTTGCTTGCGAATATCCTGCGCAATGGCAATAAATGCGGCATTTTTACAATCATCTGCCATAACCCGGCAATCCAGTTTTCCCGTTATGAAAGTTTAGACAGCCGGTTGGAACAGCTTGCAAAACATTGCATTTCTGTCGGTTATAAAGATGGGCGGTATGGTTTATTGCCATATAATTTGCAAATCAATTTGCCGCAGCCGCTTGACAGCAAAAGTGTTGACGCGTTTGTCAGTACATATCTCAGCCGGACGGAAACCCTAAAAAAACAGGGATTATCATTTCAGGATATTTTACCGCCGCAATTGTTTGCGGAACAGTCATCAGATGCGCTGCATATCCCGGTTGGCATTGGGGATGGGGACAGCATTGTTTCCTTAACCCTTGGGCAAGGTTCTTCCCATCATGGGCTGATTGCTGGCGCAACCGGTTCAGGCAAATCGACCTTGCTGCATACCATTATTATGAGCAGTATGCTGCATTACAGCCCAGATGCTTTGCAGCTTTATCTAATGGATTTCAAAAGCGGCACCGAGTTTAAAATTTATGAATCTGCCCGTTTGCCGCATATCCGGTTGCTAGCGCTGGACGCTATGCAGGAATTTGGGGAAAGCATTTTGGAAAACCTTGTCGCTGAAATGGGCAGCCGGGCACAGGCATTTAAAGAGGCAGGCAGTGTGACCAAAATAAAGGATTATATTGCCGTAACCGGCAAGCCAATGCCGCGCATTTTGGTGATTATGGACGAGTTCCAAATTTTATTTAACGATACGGCAAACCGGAAAGTCGCATTAAATTGCGCGGAGCTGACAAAACGGCTAGTGACAGAAGGACGTGCGTTTGGTATTCATTTGCTGATGGCAACTCAATCCATCAAAGTGATTTCATCCCTGACGATTTCCCATGGCACAGTGGAACAAATGCGTGTCCGCATTGGGCTAAAATGTGGGGAAGATGATGCGCGGTACCTGTTTTCTGACCAAAATGACACCAAAGCGCTTGCCATGATGAAAGGTGCGGTTGGTACAGCCGTTATGAACCTGGACTACACCGAACAGTCTAATATTGGGTTCCAGACCGCTTATTGTAATGCCGGTATGCAAAGGAAGTATCTGGATCAGATCAGCAAGGCATTTGCCGATCAGCCATATGCGCTGCAAACGTTTGAAGGCGGACGGGTGACAAATTTGCTTGATCATTTCCGGGAAATGGGTATCAGTCCATCGGATGAAACGGCGGTTTCCATCCATTTGGGCACGCTGATTAAAGTTGCACCGCCATTTGCAGTCACCGTTGACCGGAAACGCAGGCATAATCTGCTGATTTGCGGCACAAATGAAACCATGGCACGCACTGTTTCGCAAGATTATATGATTTCTGCTGTCCTCAACCGGAACGCTTCGGTATATTGCATGGATGGTGATATGCTGGTTGGCGATGAAGGCGCGATGGCGTTTTATCATGTGCTGGGACAATATACGCCGCGTTTCCATATGGCGGAAAACCGTGCGGATATCCTCCGGTTTATCCATGAGATTTATGAAAAATATCAAGCGTGGAAAAAACAAAACAGCAGCGAATCGATTTTTGTGATGATTGAAAACTTGCAATTCCTTGACATTGTAAAATCCATGCTCAAAGGCGAGCGGGTGGATGAAACAGAATATCTGGACGCACCGGCAGAACCAGAACCACAGCCCGAAATCGATTTGGCAAACCCATTTGCGGCTGTTTTTGATGTGCTGGAGCACAAAGAATCTAGCGGCGGCAATGGCAGCAGCTTATCCGCTGGCGAAAAACTCATCAAAATGATGGAAGATGGTTCTGGGTTTGGCATCCATTTTGTTGTAAGTTCACTGGAATATCAAACCGTGCGTGACACCATGTATTATGGCAGCAATTTGCTGTCCCGCTTCCCGGAACGGGTTATTTTCGCCTTAAATCCCACTGATGCAGGCAATTTGATTGAGAATGTATCAGTTGCCGGACTGCGGGATAACACCGTCTATTTTACAGACGGTGTGAAAAATACCTTCCAGTTAAGACCGCATATTCCGCCAAAAGCCGCTGAGCTGGAAAAATATTTATCTACCTATCCGGTGGGTTGACAAGCCTTTCCCAAACCTTTACACTGAAAAAAGGATACTCTTTTTTGTGGAAAGGCGGCAAATGGATGGAACGGATTCGCGAACCCGGCGTATTGCCACAATCGGTCAGATATTTTACCATACCTTCAAACCTGGCGCATTCGCTGCTGTATTATGTCACCCGCTGCGGGCATTATTATTGCAATACAGAATATTATTTCAACGGTGCTTCGGAAATCGGGCGGGTTTCCGGGCGGCAGACATTTTTATTTTTCTATATCCGTTCCGGGCGGATGGCATTGCGGTTAAATCAGCGCGATTATACCGCTTCGGCGGGCAATGTGGTGCTGATTGACTGCCATGACCCGCATGAATACCATGCGACCAGTGATTTAGAATTTATCTGGATTCATTTTGACGGCGCAAATTCCGCCGATTTCTTTCATGAAATCCGGAAAAATAATGGCAGTGTTTTTTCAGTCAGCGGGCAGGACAGCTTATATCAAATGAGTTGCAAGATTGTAGAAAGCTGCGCGCGGTTTAATGTGTCCGATGAAATCGAACGCTCCAAAAATCTGCATGATATGCTGTGCCGGATTTTGTTGCCCCGTCCGGAAAAACAGCGTGCCATTACACAGGTGGATCAGGCAGTCAGTTATATCCATTTGCATTTGCATGAACAAATTACAGTGGATGGACTGGCGCAGCACGTTGGGTTAAGCGCATCGCATTTTTCACGTATTTTCCGCCATGCGGTAGGCATTCCGCCATATGAATATATTATTTTACAGCGGCTGGAACGCGCCAAAACATTGTTATCTTCCACCAGTGAAACCGTCCGGGAAATTGCTTATTTATCCGGCTATGGCAATGAAGCCGCATTCACAGCCGTTTTTACCGAACGGGTTGGCATTTCCCCGCGCTATTATCGCAAACTGGTCAAATACAGCGAAAAAGCCCCTGCATTTCTTTGAAAATGCAGGGATTTTCCCTTGGAGAAAAGAAGAAAGAAGATTAAAACTTATGCTTTTTGGCAATTTCAATGACCAGGCGCAATTTGTCTGGCGATACATTTGGCGGCAGGGAATCGCCGTTTGCGATAATCCATTTGTGCCGCAAATCGCCCATTTGCGCAATGGTGGTTTCCAGATACTCGGTCAGCTCTGCTTCGCTGCACTGGATGAGGAACATCGGGTCTAACCCGCCAATCATCAGGAATTTATCGCCCCATGCCGCGGCACAGTCACACATTTGGATATTGCCGGTGGAAACCGGGGTCAGCGATTCAAACGCGGCAACATTTTCGGTTGCCATCAGCGGCAGCAGCGCTTTGATATGCCCGCAGGCATGGTGAATCAGCTGTTTGCCCGCACCGTTGATGATTTTTGTAAATTCCGCGAATTCCGGCAGTACATATTCTTCAAACAGCGCCGGGGAAAGCAGGGTAGTGGAGGAATCCTCCCAAATGTTAAAATATTTCGCCGGGCTTTCTACCGCAACTTTGGTTGCTTCGATATTTTTTTCGCGCAGTACGGATAAAAATTCCCCAACAACTTCTGGATAATCCATCATATCAAAAGTGGTGCGCTGCACGTCATCTTCGCTCAGATATTCCAGAGAAGAACGGAACTCGGTTGCCTGCGGCACCACAATGCCATGGTCGCCAATCATTTTGTCACGTTCTTCAAACCAGTCATAACTTGGCTTAAATTCGGTATGTTCAAAGACATATTGCAGGGTTTTATAATCCTCAATGGTTTTGATGTAGCTGGTGGTTTTGAATGGGATATCCCCCCATGCCATTTTGCCGGCATAAGATTCATATACCGAACCAACAGGCGTTTCAAAAATGCGGCGGGTTTCCCCATCTTTATAAATCTCCTGATATGTCACACCGCCGGTATAAACCTTTTCATACGGGAGCGGGCAGTCGCGGTCTAAAATATCCGCGCCAAGATCTTTCATAAATTCGATCGGGTCAGGTTTGCCGGGCAAAGTATTTGTATAATATGGGTTAATCAAAAAGGAAGAACCCATACGGTCTGGTGTGCCGCCTTCAAATAAACAGGTCAAGCGTTCGCGTGAAGTCATTTCCATCATATACACCTCAATTTGTTTTACTTTTTGTTTTCTGATCCATCAGTACCGCGGCAATGATGATTAAACCTTTTGCGATCTGCTGGTAGTATGCAGAAACGCCCAGCAAATCCAGTCCATTGTTCAGTACACCGATAATCAGCGCGCCAACAACTGTGCCGCCAATTGTCCCAACACCGCCGGAAAGACTGGTGCCGCCGATGACCGTTGACGCAATCGCGTCCATTTCATAACCGTTGCCGCTGTTTGGGTGCCCGGTTGCAATGCGGGAGGCAAGCACAACACCGCCAAGCCCTGCCATCAGCCCGGCAAAAACATACACTTTGATTTTTACCAGATCAACATTGACGCCGGATACACGTGCGGCATTTTCATTGCCGCCAAGTGCATAGACGTGTTTGCCGAAAACCCGTTTGTCCATAACCATCCAGGTGAGCAGTACAGCAAGCACCATGATGATAATCGGCACCGGGATGCCCATTACACTGCTGCGCCCCAATACGAGGAACGAGGAAGACAACCCTGAAATCGGTTTGCCGTCAGAAAGCACATATGCCAGCCCGCGCCCAATGGTCATCATACCAAGGGTG
Organism: uncultured Butyricicoccus sp.; assembly: GCA_964017555.1. Classification (GTDB taxonomy): domain Bacteria; phylum Bacillota; class Clostridia; order Oscillospirales; family Butyricicoccaceae; genus Butyricicoccus_B. Next base: position 10,037 of record CAXHNU010000063.1, read on the forward strand.
ACAATAAACGGCGGGATATTGCCTTTTGCGATAATGGCGCCGTTAAACAGTCCGCACAGCGCCCCGGCAAGCAAGCCAGCCAGCACAGGGACAATCACAGGCATCCCGCTTGAGGACAGCATGGCAGCGATAATGCCTGTCACACCTGCGATAGAGCCAGGAGAAAGGTCAATGCCGCCGGAAATGATAATCATTGTTGACCCCATGGAGATAATCGCAATGATGGAAATCTGCCGGAGCACATTGATGATATTGCTTACAGAAAAGAATGTTGGTTTTAAAATGGTTAGGATAATGCACATCGCAAGGAAAATCAGGACAATTTTGAACTGTCCAACCAGTTCCCGCGTGCGATTTTTTTTATTTTCCAAAGGATTCGCCCCCTTCTTGCCCGGTTTGTCCACACGCCATGCGGAATACTTCTTCTTGTGAAACGCCGCTGTCCAGGAACCCGGCAACCTGCCCATGGCACATGACCATAATGCGGTCGCTCATGCCAAGGATTTCTGGTAATTCAGATGAAATCATGACGACACCTTTTCCAGTTCGCGCTAAATCCACCATGATTTTATAGATTTCTGATTTTGCGCCGACGTCAATGCCGCGTGTTGGTTCATCAAAAATAACCACTTCCGGATCGGTCAGCAGCACTTTGGACAAGACGACTTTTTGCTGGTTGCCGCCGGATAAATTGCCTACTTTCTGATTGATGCTGGGCGCTTTGATATTGAATTTGCCCATTTCGGCGTTGCAGGTTTCCGCAACCGCCTTTTCGGATACAAACCCGTTTGGGAAACGGTCGGTATAGACTTCTGCCATGATATTGTCGCGGATTTTCAGCCCCAAACAAAGCCCCGTTCCTTTGCGGTCTTCTGTTGCAATGACGATATGGCTGCGGATGGCGTCGCGTGGGCTGCGGATGTCTAAACGATTGCCATTCATGCGGATTTCACCGCTGTCTGGACGGGTCAGCCCGGCAACCGATTCAAAGACTTCGGTGCGTCCTGCGCCGACAAGCCCGGCAACGCCAAGGATTTCTCCGCGCCGCAGGGTAAAGGATACATTTTCATATTGTTTTTTACGGGTCAGCCCGGAAGCTTCCAGCAGGACGTCGCCAATTGGCACAGTTTCTTTGGGATAAACGGCTTTCAGCTCACGCCCAACCAGCATATTGACCAGCGTTTCGGGTGTAAATTCACCAATCGGACGGGAATCAATATAATGCCCATCCCGGATGACGGTTGCGCTGTCTGCAATCTGGAATACTTCGTCCATTTTGTGGGTGATGTAAATCACTGATACGCCTTCGGCGGTTAAGTTCCGGATGATTTGAAATAGTTTTGCCACTTCGTTTTCGGTGATGGCGGAAGATGGTTCATCCATAATAATCACATCAGCATGATACGAAACCGCTTTTGCAATCTCAACCAATTGACAACCAGAAATAGATAAACTGTCCATCTGTGCTGCTGGGTCTAAATCAAAACCCATTTGAGTAAGCAGCTCGCCAGTTTCCCGAAGCATTCGTTTTTTATCGACAAAGCCATGCCGGTGGCATTCGCGCCCAAGAAAAATATTTTCCGCAATGGTCATGGCAGGCACCGGGTTTAATTCCTGATGGATCATAGCAATCCCTTTTTGGATTGCGTCATGTGGGTTGCGGATGCTGACTTGTTCCCCACGCAGTCTTATAGTGCCGCTGTCTGGCTTGTAAATGCCATCCAGGATTTTCATCAGAGTGGATTTCCCTGCGCCGTTTTCGCCCATCAGCGCATGGACTTCCCCCTTTTTCACACGCAGGGTAACTTTGTCCAGCGCCTGCACACCGGGAAAGCCTTTGCTGACTTCCAGCATTTCAAGTACATAATCCTGCCTGTTCACGGGCATCCCCCTTTCGTTTATGGCAGGCAGCCGGTGCCAAATTGCACCGGCTGCATTGTGTCCTAGTGCTTAATACCGCCCGTCATAATCAGACAGGTTATCCTTGGTGACGAGTTCATAAGGGATATCAATATAGGTTTCAACGCTTTCGCCTTTCAGGATTTTGTCCGCGTATTCAACTGCGCCTTTACCTTGCCCAATGGCATCCTGGAACACAGAGTTTGCAATGGAACCATCAGCAATGCACTTGGCAACATCATCAGACATATCAATGGCGGAAATCGCAATTTCACCGACTTTGTTGGCGTCTTGCAGCGCAAGATATGCGCCATATGCCATATCGCTGCCCTGGCAGACAATCACATCAATATCGTTGCCGGACTGGAGCCAGTTTTCGGTCAGCTGCATCGCTTCATCCTGCATGAAGTTTGCGGCGCCGTCCAAAACAATTTGGATATCCGGGTAATCTGCAAGGATTTCCTGAAGACCCTTTTCGCGGTCAATTTGTGCCTGATGGCCGACAATCCCCTGAATATAAGCAATTTTGCCCTTGCCATGGAGGATTTCTTCGGCAACATACCGCCCTTGAATGCGTCCGGATTCGATTGCATCAGAACCGACATAAGTTACACATTTTGCTTGCGCTTCATCCGTGGATGTGGTGTTGAAGGTGAAAATCGGGATACCAGCTTTTTCAGCTTCATCAATTGCGGTTGCGCTTGCTTCCTGGTTGGTTGGGTTCAGCGCAATGATGTCCACTTTTTCGGAGATAAATTCTTCTACCTGAGAAAGCTGTTTTGCGGGGTCTTGACCGCTTTCGACAATTTTGATATCCAAATCCGGATATTTTTCAGCAGCTTCTTTGACGCCGCGTTCCACGTTTTTCATAAAGACGTCTTGGGTGTGGTTCAGGATAACGCCAACGACTTTTCCGCCGCCGCCGGAAGAAGATGGGGCGGGACCGCCAGCGTTGCCAGAACCAGAAGATGTACCAGAACCACCGTTATTACCGCAGCCGGCAGCGAGTGCCATTGTGCCGCACATCAGAAAAGCTATCATTTTTTTCGCCAAATGTTTCATAAGTTATGCTTCCTTCCTTCTATTGATTTCCATAAAAAGTTTTTTCTTTTCCCTTGGTATTTTGCGCAAAACAGCGGCAAACGATACGGATTGGCACCATAAATCCGCTTGAAAGTTGCATACTGTTTATTGATTGATTATAGTATAATTCTGCGGCGCAGGATTTGCAATGCAGATTCTTATCGCATACTTTTGTAATCCTATCATGCTTCTAAAAAAATACGCGTCCGATTATGCAGATTGCATAAAAAAGTAACACCCTGCACGCAAAGGCGTGTGCAGGGTAGCATAAAAAGCCCTGCCACAGCCGGTATCCCGGCAGGGCAGGGCTTTTGCTTAGATTATTTAGTTTACCATAATTACACGAATTTTCCCGCCTTTTTCGGGGGGACGTTCGGCATATAGCGTAAAGTGGTCATAATTTGCTTTGGCTTCATCCAACGTAATATATTGCTGCTGCCGGTTGCCGACATAGACTTGCACTTCATCTGAAAGTGGGTAATAGCCTGCGGCAGTGCGCACGCCATCTTCGCCGTCAAAGGCGTCCAGCCGGACGGAATCCACCCGGTTTAAGTTAATACAAGCCAGTTTTTGCTGTGCTTCACTTTCTTCTGCTTTTTTCGGCAAGCCGACCAGCCCGCCGGAAAAGCCTTCCGGACGTTCGGATACCCAGTATTTCACATCTTTCCGGGCTTTGCCTTCATAGTCATAATACCGCAGTGTTACTTCATCTTTGCCAGTGGGTGTGCCGTCTTCATCTAGCTTGGCACTGGTAAAGGAAGCAAAACCATAATTCCATGCGTCGCCAGTCACATCACCCAGCACAATGGCGGATACTGTGCCAGCGGAATCGCTGTGGACATAGCGGATATCTTTAGACTGGATGGTTTCAAAAGGCAGGTCCGAAATTTCGGTTTCATAAATTGGCGCACGATCCGCGACCTGTTCCCAAACGCGCACTTCCGGGGAAACCTGTTTGCGTCCCAGCGTGCCCGCCTGGATATCCCAATTGCCAGCCGGCGTATTGGTCAGGCTGCGCTGTACCAGCGTCATTTTGCCATTGCTGTTTTGCGAAACCGAAACCAGCCTGCCGTATTGGTTGCGGCTGTCGTCGGAATCCAGCACGCCGCGCACGGTTTTGCCATTGAGCAGCCGCACAACCGCTTTATCTTCTTCGATGCCAACAAAGGCGCCAATCATTTCTGCCCGCAGTTCATTGACAGGCAGCGCGGCAGCAACTTCCCCTTGTGCGTCAAACAGCAGGGTAATGCGGTCGTCGGTGTCAAACTTGTCAAAATAGCTGGCAGCACGGGCAGAAACCGGATAGCTTTCGCCCAGCACAACCGCGGTTTCCGGATGGCGGAAAGAAGGTGTGCCGCCTTCATATCTGCCGCTGATGCGTACATCTGATACCAGCGCGGTTTTTGTCGCAATATCTAAGGTAACAATATCATATTTTTTCAGCGAATCCTGGGATACGCGCATCCCATTTTTGACAATGGAATAGCCGGATGGGATCGCTACCGCGTTTTTGGTGCCATAGATAAAGTTGCGGTCGGTGAGTTTTTGTTCTGCTACGCTGATCAGGGCTAATTTGCCATCTTTATCATAATGCAGGGCAATATCATCGCCAGCTTTCAGGTTGTACCAGGTTTCAGAAAACTTTGCGACTTTGCCCCCGGCATACATCAAAACATCGCGTTCAGGCTTGAGGGTTTCAGCTTCTTCGGTTTGAATACGGTCACGTTCCGCACGCTGCACCGTGTAATTTTCCAACCGGCTTTCTTCATCGGGCAGCATGGTAATAACTCTGTTTTTGGAAGTTTTGCTGTAATACAGCGTGCCGCTGACGCCGATAAAGGAACGGTCTAAAATGCCTTCGGTCATTTTGACAACCGGTTCATCCTCACCAGTATAAAACCTTGCTTGGTTTTTGCGCAAATCGCTGTCAGTTTCGCTGGTTGCCAGCAGGATCGCGCTTTCTGTGTCAGATGAGGAGGTCAGACGGTCAATCAGTTTGCTGTCCTCTTTGCCAGGGGTATTGAGGGTGTTAAGCAGCATCACAGCGGCATCGGCACGGGTTAAGGTGCTGCTTGCCGTCATAACAGAAGCGCCGTCTGTCAGCCCTTCTGACTGGGCGCGGGCAATATAATCCCCAGGCCACATGGGGCCGACTTCCTCGGTGGTATAGCCAAGCATCAGCACCAGCATGGTGCAGGCTTCACCATAACTGACCGCTTTGTCCGGCTGAAATGTGCCGTCGGCATAACCATGGATAATGCCCATTTTTTTAAGGTCAGCGTGTTTGACTGCCGCGTTGATATAACCGGCTGCCCAATGGGAATTGGGCACATCCGGGAATACCGTGAAATTTTTATACGCTGTCACATCGGTAATGCCAAAGGCACTGACCAGCAGTTTTGCAAATTCCGCACGAGTGAGCTGCCGCTGCGGTGCAAAAGAGGATGTTTTATCCCCTTCCATAATGCCCAAGTCTTCCAGCACAGCCGCCGTCTGTGCCAGCTCTGGGGATTGGATGTCTTGGAATACGGCGCTGCAAGTGCCTGCCAGCAGGGCAGCTGCCATCAGCCCGCCGATAAACCTTCTCTTCATGTTGTTGTCCCACCTCTTTCATTGTATCCGGAGGGCTTCCACCGGCTGAAGTTTAGACGCCTTATTTGCCGGATAGATGCCAAAAATAATGCCAAGCAGCGCGGAAAACAGGAATGCCGCCGCGATCAGTTCTGGGCTGGGCAGTACAGTGAATTTTTCCACTTCCGGCATCCACATATTTTCGCTAAGCTGCTGGGAAAGCATAATATTGCCCATAATGGCAGCGCCAAAACAGCCCACCACAATGCCAATTAAGCCGCCGCAGCAGGAAACAGACGCTGCTTCCACCAGAAACTGCATGATAATATCTCGCCGCCGCGCACCGATTGCCATACGAATACCAATTTCGCGGGTGCGCTCGGTGACGGATACCAGCATGATATTCATAATGCCGATGCCGCCGACCAGCAGTGAAATCATGGCAACGCCGCCCATCAGCAAGGCGTTCTGTTCGGCTTCCGCCGCTTCCTGTTCCTGCCATTCGCTGGACGAATATGCGTCAAAATAACCGTTATTGCCTTCACAGCGCGCCTGCATCATGTCTTTTGCCGCAGTCATCACAGGTTCAATATCTTCTTTGCTTTTCGCTTGGATCACATATTGTTTGTCGGTATAATAGCTGACGGTCATCATAGTGTTTTGCAGCGTGTACGGCATGACCAGCATTTGGTCTTCCGTATTCATTTTGCCGCCGAACCTGCCTTTATACACACCGATAACCTCAAAACTCTTGCCACTGATACGGATTTTTTGCCCAATGGGACTCATTGCACCGAAAAAGTATCTGCGCAGCGTTTCCCCAATGACGCAAACCCGCGCACGGCTGGTGCAGTCGCCTTCTGAAATATCCCGCCCGGCAGTAATCACATTATTGGTGACTGTGCCATAATATTGGTTGCCATAATACATATAGGTATAGCTTTTATCATTGGACAGCGTCATGGTGCGGTATTGGATGCCTTTGCCATCCCAGTCGCTAAATTGGCTCATTGGCGACCAGCCATTGATTTTTTCTTTTAAATCGGTATCTAAAAAGGTTTCAAATTCATCCCAGTCTTTGGTTTTGCCGCCCCAGCCATAAATCTGTATGGTGTTGATGCCCATGGCTTCATACTGCATTCGGGTCAGGGTAGCCTTACTTTGGATGGAGGATACCAAGGTGATAACCGCCGCGACACCGATGATAATGCCAAGCATGGTCAGCAGCGAACGCACTTTGTTGCCCAAAATGCTTTTGAGCGCCATGCGGATGGTTTGCAGCCAGTTCATTGGAAATCCCCCCTTCCGGCACGGTCGGAGATGACATGCCCATCTTGTATGGTGATGATGCGTTTTGCCACTTCGGCAAGCTGGTTGTCATGGGTGATCAGGATAACCGATGTGCCTTGCTGGTTAAGCTCCAAAAGCTGGCGCATGATTTCTGCACCAGATTTGCTGTCCAGGTTGCCGGTTGGTTCGTCCGCCATAATAATTGGCGGTTTTGCTGCGACAGCGCGGGCAATGGCGACACGCTGCTGCTGCCCGCCGGACATTTCGCCGGGGCGATGATGAATGCGCTTTTCTAGCCCAACGGATACCAGCGCATCCACCGCAAGTCCGCGCCGCTTGGAAGCGGGCATACCACGGTAAATCAGCGGCAATTCCACATTTTCCAGCGCGGTTAAGCCGGGGATCAGGTTGAATCCTTGGAAGATAAAGCCGATTTCACGGTTACGAATGCCGGAAAGCACAGAAGGGCGCATATTGCTTACCGCCTGCCCATCCAAATAATAAACGCCATACGTTGGGATATCCAAACAGCCCAGAATATTCATCAGCGTCGATTTGCCGGAACCGGATTGCCCTAAGATGCAGAGGAATTCTCCCCAACGCACTTGCAGGGAGATATCATCCAGCGCACGCACTTCATTTTCTTTGCCTTCGTTATAAATTTTGCTCAGCCGCCGGACGTCAATCAGCAAACTGCGGTCGGCTGGCTGTGGGACAGGGCGTTTTTTCTTTTTGCCAAACATCGCATTTGTCCCCCTTAGCCGACCATTACAACGCCTTCGCCGCCGTTCATGTCCTCATACATATCCTGCGGCCCGCTGAGGAATACTTCTGTGCCTTCTTCGATACCTGAGAGGATTTCCACATTGGTGCTGTCTGAAATGCCCACAGCAACCGGCACAAGCAGAAAACCTTCGGGGATATCTTCCACACCTTCTGGAATGGGCATCGTTGATTCAAATTCCTGCCCATCAAGCGGTTTGGCAAAAACAGCTGTGCCTTCTTCGGTATTGACCAGCGCTTGGGTTGGAATGGTAACGCAGTCTTCAGACTGCGCGGTTGTGATTTGGTAATTGACATACATCCCCATGGCAATGGATGTGCCTTCGGGCAATGGGTCAAGCGCAATCACGGCGGTATACGTTGCCATGCCACCATTGCCGCCACCGCCGCTGCTGTCTTGGTTGGCCTGCATGGATACACTTTCCACTGTGCCGGTAAACTGTTCATCGCCCGTATCGGTGTATTTGGTGACGGTTGCAGGCTGCCCGGTCATAACCGATTCGATATCATTCATGGAAACTTCCGCTTTGACCACCAGCGAGGACATATCCGCTACCACACAAGGGGAAGTCCCGCCGGCAAGTTCTGCATCTACCGCGGTATCCATGGTGAGGACAACCCCGTCAATCGGTGAAGTCACCACAGAATTGCGGATGATATTTTCAAGTTCAGTGATATTTTTTTGCTTCTGCACAATGATTTCCTGCTGGGTTTGCAGCGTGCGGGAAGCGCTTTCCACTGCGCGGGACAGTTCATCACTTTGCTGCTGTACAATGACCTGTCCTGCGTTAAAGCGGTAATAGTCTAACCCTTCCAAGCGGGTGATTTTGCCCGACTGCTTGGTGGTAATGGTTTCTTCGCGGCTATATTCCAGCAGCCCGGTTTCAGCAGGCAT
>CAXHNU010000064.1:0-18052 GCA_964017555.1 uncultured Butyricicoccus sp.
AAGCTGAAACGCTATATGTCTGAACGTGGCAAAATTCTGCCCCGCCGTATGACTGGTACTTGTGCAAAGCATCAGCGTCAGCTGACCGAAGCAATCAAACGTGCCCGTCATGTTGCATTGCTGCCCTTTACAGCAGAATAATGATGAAATTCCAATATGCCGCAGGCTTATTTTTCGCCTTGCGGCATATTTTTTTGGTCTGACCCTTCTTTTTCTGGCATATATACCAAGGAAAAGGGGGAACTCAGCAATGGAACTGCTTTTCCGCATCCGCTATATTTTATGGGGTCCATTCACAGTACTGCTGATTCTGGGCACTGGCGCCTATTTGACATGGCAATCTAAATTTGTACAGGTCTGGTGTTTACCGCGTCTATTGTGTTATAGCCGTCAGGACAAAACAACTGGGGGCTTGTCCCCATGGCAGGCACTTTGTACCTCGCTCGGCGGCACCCTTGGCGTGGGTAACCTTGCCGGGGTTGCTGCTGCAATCACATTTGGCGGGCCTGGCGCTGTGTTTTATATGTTGCTTGCCGCATTCTTTGGTATGGCAACCAAATATGCGGAACTGGTGCTTGCTGTGCGCTATCAACAACCAGGGAAAACACCGCTTGGCGGTCCAATGGTTTATTTGTCGCGCGGAGCAGGCTGTCCGCGGCTGGCAAAACTATTTGCCATATGCTGCATTGTATCCGCGCTGGGGACAGGCGCCGCCGCCCAAGGCGGCGCCATTGCAGAAGCCGCAACGCGGGTGCTGCCTATTCCGCCGCTTGCGGTGGGTGTCATAGCAGCCGCTTTGCTGCTGCCGATCCTCTATGGCGGCGGGCAGCGCATTGCAAAGGCTTCCGCTGTGCTTGTGCCAGCAATGACGGTGCTTTATCTCGCGGGTGGAATGGCTATTTTATGGGTATCTCGCGCCCGGCTGCCCGCGGCATTTGCCGCGATTTGGCAGGGCGCAAAACAGCCGCTTGCCGCAGGCGGCGGTATTTTTGGCTTGCTGACTGCCCATGCCGTCGCCGATGGCTTTGCCAAAGGCGTCTTTTCCAATGAAGCCGGTATGGGCTCTGCTCCGATTGCGCATGGCTGCACGGCTGGCGTGCAGCCATGCCAAGAAGGGATGCTCGGTGCGGTAGAAGTGTTTTTGGATACATTTGTGGTATGTTTGACAACTGCGCTTGTGATTTTGGTGACTGGCGCACATGAAACCGGTTTGACTGGACTTGCGATGACTGCCGCGGCATTTGAAACGGTATTTGGGATGTTTGCGGATGGCTTTATTGCAATAACAATTATTTTCCTTGCCGGGTCAACCGTGCTGGGCTGGGGGTTCTATGGGCTTGCCTGCCTGCGCTGGCTGGGCGCTGGCAAATTTGCGCAGATGCTTTATCCCTGCGGTGCAGCATTGTCGGTTGCGGCAGCGTCACTTTTTCCGCTTAGCAATTTGCTGGTGCTGTGCGATATCGCCGCGGCACTGATGGCGCTGCCCAATCTCTATGGGCTATGGCTGCTTGCGCCACAAGTCCGGCAGGAAACAAATGGCTTCTTTTACCGCCCAATAAACTCCATTTCACAAATGAAGGCGAAAAGAAAAAACAGGATGTATTGAAATAAATTGATATGAAAATTACTTTTTATACATAAAATTCCCAGAATATATGCGATTTTTGACGCTTGAAAAAATTTTTTCAGTTTTTTTAAAAGTTTTTGTAACAAAACGGCCTTCTCATGTGTTGTACTATATAGAAGGGTATTTTTGAGGAGGATTTTCATTTCCACGAAAAGGATACCATATCTCCCCCTTGTATAAAGACAGCCAAAGATGCCCCACTTGTCATCCGTTTAAAATCGCTGACTGTCATGATACTTGGTGGGAAACGGGGGGATCGAATGACCGGTCAAGAAGTGGTTCTTTTTGATAAGCTGTATCGCGAAAATGTGCCGCAGCTTATAAAGTTCGCAAATTATATTGTAAAGAATCAGGCTATTGCGGCTGAAATTGTGAATGAAGCATTTTTGATTTTGCTCCAGCGATTTGAATTCGTGAAAAGCCTCGAAAACCCACAAGGTTGGCTATTTATCGTTGTGCGCAATCTGGCGTTTAATGAAAAACGGAAAGCGTCATACAACGAAATTCCATTGGAGGCAATTGAGGACTTCGGTGAGGAGGACTACCAGCTGATTCCATTTGTGGACAGCTTGCCTGCTGGGCTTACCGAGGAGGAAAAGAATTTACTGGTGCTGCGCTATGAAAAGCTGATGAGCACCAAAGAAATTGCACAGTATTTGAATATTTCAGAAGCTTCATGCCGCACCAAGTTAAGCCGCGCAAAAGATCGATATGCACAAATACGCAAACGAGAACAAGAAAAGTTTAAGATTTAAACGCAAAAATTTACAAAACACTGTTTCAAAATGGGAAACAGAGGAGGTGGATCTTTTATGGCAAAAGAAGGAGCCGAAAAAGCCGCGCTTTGGCGGGAACTATGCCAAGTTTTCGACGATGATTTCGACCCGGCTATGCTGACACAATACCTGGAAACCATTCAGGATGAACCATCCCAGCAGATTGACATCGACGCGGAACAAATGCTTGCAGATTTTAAGTGCAGTCATCAAATGTTGCTTGGTAATCTGTTTGCGCTGTCTTTGTGTACTGCACACAAGGAACAAAAACAGCAATCCCGTTTTCGTCAGATAAAACGTTCTGGCAAAGCAATGATTATTGCGGCGGCTGTGCTGAGCTGTGTTACCATTATGGCAGCCGGTGCAAACAGAACTTTGATTGCAGAATGGGGCGATGAAGTGCTTCGCCTTTTGGGTAAGGAAGCACCGCATCAAACTTACCAGAAAAGTGAAGATGGAAACATGATTTATTTTAGTGATGGCATAGTTATGGAGAGCCCTGGGTCTATCACCCCAGAGGAGGAAAAACTATATCTTGCGGGGAAAATGACCAAAGAAGAAATATTGGCGCGCCACGCAGAGGAACGCGCGAAAATAGAAGAAGAAAACCGAAAAGAACTGGAAAATACCGACTTGGTTCAGCCGCGGATTGGCCCGCAGCCTTTCAAAGTAGACGCAACCATACAAGAGGCTGTCGCGCAGTATGGTATAACCGAAAAATTATTCCCGACCTGGATACCAGATGGGATGGAATGGGACTATACCAGCGTATTACTTCGTGAAGACGGTAGCTTTCGGGCTGCAGACGCATTTTATGAAGACAAAAATTCTGACAGAAATGTTGATTTCGGCTGCGATATCTATAACCCTGAGGGCATTTACCTTGTGGAAAAAGACAGCCGCCCGCTTGAAATCTATACAAAGGGTGGCGTTGAATACTATTTGGTGTATAATTTGGACACTGTGAACGCCAGTGCGGTTGTGGGCAATCGAATGATTGATATTGGCGGGCGAATTTCTATGGAAGAATTAAAAAAAATGATTGACTCTATTTATGAATAATGATATAATAAAAAAGGAATATAACAAAAGAGTAGGAGTGACAGCATTGAAGCGATTTCGGAAAGTAATCTCATTGATCCTTTGCATGGCGCTTGCCATGAGCTTTTCCGCAATGGCAGTTGCCCCAGAAGATGATGTGCAGCCATATACCAGCTTTGAAATTCAAACTGCAACGGCATCAGCGTCCAGCAGCGGATCTTCATTGGTGATTGACTTTAACATCAAGGCATCTGACAGTTGCGCAAAAATTGGCATTGACTCTATTAAAGTTTATGATGTAACGAACAAAACTTCCTTTACAGCGGCAGGCACTACGATTAGCGGTGCCAATCGGTATGCTAGTTCAGTTTATATCCCGATTACAAAGGGACATGGCTACTATGCAATTGTGAAGTTCGTTGCACAGCCTTCTGGCGGAAGTGCGGTATACAGAAGTGCGATTACCAACACCACTAATACTTGACCCTTACCTTACCTTTTGTGGGGTACGTTTATACCAGTAGTCGTGCCCCACGTGATTCTATCAGCCAGCCCTTCGGGGCTGGATTTGCTTTTGCGTAAATAAATGCACAGTTTTTCGATTTTGCTGCGTCTAATGTAGTGAAAGGAGGCAACAGAATGGAAGATCTGGAAAAGCTGATGCGGCAATATGGGGATTCCATATACCGGCTGTGCTTGATCTATTTGCGGGATACGCATTTAGCAGAAGATGCTGTGCAGGATACGTTTTTACACGCATTCCGCGCAAAAGATGGGTTTCAGGGGCAGTCCAGCGAAAAAACCTGGCTGACAGCAATTGCGGTGAATATCTGCCGCAGTTATTTGCGTTCGTCATGGTTCCGGCGGGTGGATATGGTGCTGGACAATATCCCGGCGCCGCCACAGGCTGAACCCGATGATGATGCGCTGATAAGCAAGATTATGGAATTGCCAGGGAAATACCGCGAGGTCATTTTGCTGTATTATTATCAGCAGCTTACAGTGCCGGAAATTGCGGATATGCTCCGGCTTTCGCCGGATACGGTTTACAGCCGTTTGCGGCGGGCACGCGAAAAACTGAAACCAAAACTGAAAGGATGGGTAGAAGATGAACAATATTAAAACTGCGATTGACCGGCGGCTGGAAAACGCCGTTTTGCCCGAGCATATTTATGAAACGGCATTGCGCAAAACCAAAAAACGGGTATCCTGCCGCCCGGCATATTTGCTGGCGGCTGCGGTGGCGCTTAGCCTGATCGGCTGCGCGGCAGCAGCAGGCGGGCTGCTGGCAGGCGAAACAGGCGGCAGCCAGCGGCTGAAAGCCCTTTTTGGTACGGAAAACCATGCGTTTACTGCGGTGGGCAATGTCTGCACTGGCAATGGCGTAAGCGTTTCACTGGATGGCGTATATGGAAACGACAAATTGTTTTTTATGGCATTTACGGCGGTGCGTGAGGATGGCAAGCCGTTTGCGGCGCAGGATAGTGTCGTAAGTTTTGAAAATTATCACCTTTTCGCATTGCAGGATGGGGATACATTGATCCAAAATATCAGCACGATGGCACCAAGACTGTATCCGTCAAGTGATTTGCGTGAAATCCATTATATTCTTTATGCCAGCGGCAGCGGGTTTAAGGCTGCGGCAGGTGAAACATTACGCATTCAGCTTGATAATATTCGTTCGTCAGATGGCAAAAGCAATGAATGTTTGGTTGATGGAAGCTGGACGTTTGATGTGCCATATGACAGTATGGAACAGCCGATGCTGGCAAAGGCTGGGCAGCGCATTCCGTGCAAGGGGGATACGCTGGTGATTGATGAATTGGCGTTTACATCCAGCAGTTGGCATATTCGCATGACGGCAGAATCCGGACGGTTCAGCGGAAGAGATGCCGGGTATGATTACCATCAAATTTCGCTGAAAGATGTTTCCGGGAAAACTTACTCGATTGACTGGGCACGGGATTATATTCGGCAGCCAGATGCACAAAATTCTTATGCACATCCAATATTCTTTGGTTTGCTGCCGCAAGGGGTGTCCATAAAAGATATGACCCATATTATACTGTTTGGCACAGAAATCCCACTTGTATGGCCATAAAATAAACAAATGCCCTGCTTTTTAAATTTGCAGGGCATTTCTGTTATTCTATTGATTCACTGTAAGTCGATTCTAAGGCAGCAAGGGCAGAAAGTGTTTGTTTGCCACGAGTATCCAAAACACGGTATTGCTGTAATATCTGTTCTTCTTCTGGGGTGAGCGGTTTGGCAGGGGCAGGAAAATCAGTGCGCCCAATCAAATAATCAACAGAGATTTGATAAAAGGAGGCAAGAATATCCAGTGTTTCCAGACTGGGTTGGCGCTTGCCGGATTCATACATGGAATATGCCTCCCGGCTAATGCCAAGCAGCTTGGAGATTTCAGTTTGTGTATGATTTCCCTGTAAACGGAGTTCTTTTAAACGCAAAGTCATGGCAATGCACTGCCTTTCTGTGAAAAAAGGATTTATAGTATGCCATATTATAGCATATCGCGGCTTGAAATGGAACCCGTTCTTTTTTACAGTGCGCAATTTGCATAGAATTGTGAAAACCGGATGCGGTATCTTCGGTGAATACAGGGAAACTTTCCTGAAAACAGGGATTCGCTTGACGGAATCGGAAAATACACCCTATAATATAAAATAGCCTTTTATATTTTGCAGCGTAGGCAGGAAAGGTGCAATATGTGACTTTGGTTTGATAGGGAGGTTTTTTGAAGTATGGATACCGCAAAACGGGTGCCAGAGTATTTTGGCAGCATGGTTTTTAATGAAAAAGTAATGCAGGAACTGCTGCCGAAAGACATTTACAAGGCACTGAAAAAAACGGCAGAACAAGGCAGTGCCATTGATATCAGCATTGCCAATGTTGTGGCAAATGCCATGAAAGATTGGGCGCTTTCCAAAGGGGCGACCCATTTTACCCATTGGTTCCAGCCGATGACTGGCGTGACCGCGGAAAAACATGACAGCTTTATTACCCCGGAGGGTAGTGCTGGGGTAATTATGGAGTTTTCCGGCAAAGAACTGATCAAAGGCGAACCAGATGCGTCTTCATTCCCATCTGGCGGGCTGCGCGCAACGTTTGAAGCCCGTGGCTATACCGCTTGGGATCCCACTTCTTATGCGTTTATCAAAGATAAGACTTTGTGCATCCCCACAGCGTTTTGTTCTTATACCGGTGAAGGGCTGGATAAAAAAATCCCGCTGCTGCGGTCAATGGATGCCATCAGCAAGCAGGCTTGCCGGGTACTGAAACTGTTTGGCAAGGACGTCCGCCGAGTGACTACCACCGTTGGCGCGGAACAGGAATATTTTCTGATTAATAAGGAGGATTATGCCAAACGCCGCGATTTGATTTTTACAGGACGCACATTATTTGGCGCAATGCCGCCAAAGGGGCAGGAAATGGAAGATCATTATTTTGGCTCCATCCGTCCGCGCGTCAAAGCGTTTATGGAAGAATTGGACGATGAACTCTGGAAACTGGGCGTGCTCTCCAAAACCGAACACAATGAAGTTGCACCATGCCAACATGAAATGGCGCCCATTTTTGAAACAACCAATGTCGCGACCGACCATAACCAGCTAACCATGGAAGTGATGAAACGAGTTGCCAATAAGCATGGATTTGTCTGCTTGCTGCATGAAAAGCCATTTGAAGGCATTAATGGTTCAGGCAAGCATAATAACTGGTCATTATCCACCGATAAGGGTGAGAACTTGCTGGAACCTGGCTCCACGCCTCATTCTAACGCACAATTTATCCTGTTCCTGACTGCTGTCATCAAAGCGGTGGATGAATATCAGGATTTATTACGGATTTCTGCCGCAAGCGCGGGCAACGACCATCGTTTGGGCGGTTCAGAAGCCCCGCCAGCCATTGTATCTATGTTTGTTGGTGATGAACTGGAAGCGATTTTAGATTCGCTGGTGCGCGGCATTGACTATACTGATGTTGAAAAAACCATGATGAGCATTGGCGTTTCCGCACTGCCGCCGATCCCAAAGGATACCACTGACCGCAACCGTACTTCTCCTTTTGCTTTCACCGGCAATAAATTTGAATTCCGTATGCCAGGTTCTTCTTTTAATATTGCCTGCACCAACTTTATCTTGAATACGGCGGTTGCGGAATCATTGCACAAATTTGCTGACGAGTTGGAAGCCGCGAAAAATATGGATGCCGCTTTGGCGGAACTTATCCAGCGGGAACTGAAAAACCATCGTCAAGTTGTATTTAATGGCAATGGGTATAGTGATGAATGGCAGCAAGCTGCTGCACAGCGCGGTTTGCTGAACCTGAAAACCACACCAGAAGCATTAAGTCATTATACTGATGAGAAAAATGTCAAGCTGTTTGCGCGGCATGGCATTTGTACCGCAACAGAAGTACAGTCCCGCACTGAAATTTTGCTGGATGAATATGCAAAAACACTGCACATCGAAGGGCTTACCATGCTGGAAATGCTGTCGCGTCAGATTATCCCTGCCTGCATTGCCTATTCCAACAAATTGGCAGAAGGCGTTGCCGTGAAAAAATCAATCGGCATTGATGCCGCCGAAGAACGGGATATGGTGCAGCAGATCACAGAACAAACTGCCGCACTTAGTAAAACCCGTGCCGCGTTGCAAAAAGCGGTTGATGATGCACCGGCAGGGAATGACATCCAGTCACTCCAACACCGTGCGGAGTATTACCGGGATACTGTTATCCCTGTTATGCAGCAGTGCCGCACCATTGCGGATGGGCTGGAAACCATGGTTGACGAAAATGATTGGCCGCTTCCGACTTATGGGAAAATGCTGTTTTATGTATAATGGAAACAGATTTATCAAAAAAAGCACTGTGCCAACGTGCAGCAGTGCGGGAGGGTACACAATATGAAAAAACGGATTTTGCCTTTTATGCTGGCGTTATGCCTTTCACTCACTGCTTGCGGCGGCGGCGCTAAGCCCGGCGCCGCAAGCGCGTCTGGGGCGGACGCCAAGGACGCTGTCAAAGCGCTTACAGTCCCTGACCATGTTCAGGCTGCCATAGACGCTGCTGGTCATTTGACCACCGGAGGATATTTTCTTGCGCAGGATGGTTCGGTTCTGACGCTGGATAAATATAGCCCCGGCAAAGATGGCTATATTTATTCCACAACCTACGCCGCGTTGCCCAATGTAAAAAAGCTGGTGGAGTCTTGCAGTTCCTTTGACCTTTTCGCGTTGACCGAATCCGGTGAACTTTACTTTCGGGACACGAAGGTTTTAGACGGCGTACTTGACATGGTATATAAGACCAATAATGTTAATGAATGCGGTTATGCCGTAACGGCAGATAACTTATACCGCGTTACTGTCGAAAAAACAGCCGATGTCAACGATGTTCTCCGTACAGACAATCCGGAAAGGTATACGGATGTGGGTGAATATACGGTTTGCTGTGCTGGGACGATTTTTGTTGATAATTTTATGAACAAGGGTAAAACAACGAAAGGCCCCTTTGTTTCCATCAGCGCGGCACGGTCTGATTTTTCTGTGGTGACCGCTGGTGGGAAGGTCTATCGTGCCTTGGACTATCCGGAGGACTATGAGGCTGCACCGTCTGTTGAGGACTGGGAAAACGTGGTGCTCTTTGACGCACGCAAAAATATGCTTTCTTCTTTTGGGGATGATGAACGGAAATCAGAAGTGACTGCCGCAGCCATTCTGGCTGATGGTTCAGTTGTAGCTGAGGGTACATATGCTGAGGAAATCCTTTCCTGGGGAGGACTGAGCTATCTCTCCCTTGCAGATGCTGTGGTCGTGGGGCTTAAGCCGGATGGAACACTGAAAATCGCCGGAGCCGCTGTACAGGAAGCCGCGGCAGAAATCGCAGGATGGACGGATATTGTTGCTGTAAAAGCAACACAGGACGGTTCAAGTTCGGAAACCGGGGTTATCAGTGCGATGGATAAAAATGGGGACTGGTATTATATCCGGTTTAGTGAGGAAGGAACCGTTTATGACAACTTCCGGCTGTCGGTGACAGATGGTATCGTTGCAGGAGAAAGGCAGGTTTATAAATATACCTCAGATGGAAATGTTTATGTCACCGATGGGGACAGCAACGGATGGGAACCCTATGAAGCTGACTGAATCAGTAAGGGATGAATTCAATAAAAACAAAAGGTTTTGCAGCAAATAGAAACGGTAAAGCCTATGCAGGGGTATCCACTAAGAAAAGCATGGATGCCCCTGCGTTTTTACTTTATTTTCACGGGGAAAATCCTTGGATTCACTCTTAACTTTTGCCCGCAGGTATGCTATAATAAGGTTAAGTATGAACCGCATTGTCTTTTGGATGGCGGCAGCATACAAACCAGGCGGATGATGGCAAAGGAACTTGGGAACCCTGCCTGGCGCAAGCTCATTTTATTTCATGTGGGAGAAGGTAAACGAGTTATGAAATGGAAAATTGGCGCAGTCTTAATGACTTGTGTATTTTGCCTTGCGATTTTGCCGCCGCTCATTACCGGCGCAAAAGCTGGCAATGGCAATCCGCTGGATGGCATCGGCAGTCTGATTGGCGGCGGTGGCGGTTCATCGTCAGATGCACTGGTCTTGCAGGAAGGCAATGACCGTGGGATGCTGAAAGATACCGCGCTTGCTTTGGGCGGTGAAGTGTACCGTTCTGAACAGGGCGATATCATGGCACCAGCAACCGGCATTGCGGAAGCATTTGAAATGGAGATCAATGCGTCCAGCACAGATGTCACGTTGACAAGCGGTAAAAAGCAAGTTGACATCCCCGTTGGCGGCACGGAAATCACTTGCGGCGAAGATTCTGCCCTGACGGCTTCCCCTGCGGTAAGCACAGATGACGGCACTGTTTTTATCCCTGTGGAAGCTGTTGCGGAAGCTTTAGGCTGGGGCTATGCGGAAACAGACAACGGTGCGGTATTAATCTCTAAAAAAGAGGTCAAAGAAAAAGATTTGCAAAAATTGCAGCAGCAATCTTTGGAGGTGCTTGGTCAGCCGCGTGCGGAACTGTTGAAAACAACATTGGTGTTCCGGGCAGGCTCCGACTGTGTTGTGCAAAATGGTACACAGGTTGATCTCACCGATGGGGAAAAATTTTATGCCCCTGTTGTTGAAAATGGGAAATATGGCTTGCCAGCCAAAGCGGTTGCAAATGCCTTTATGGGGCAGGCGTCCGATTTGGAGGACGGCGGCGTTTCCATGACCATTGGAGAAAACACAATCCAACTTCCAAATGATGGCGATGTCAAACTGAATGATAAAAGCTATCGTGATGCCGAAGATGGCGATACCTTTGTGAAAGATGATGTTACATATATTTCGGCAAATCTGCTGTGTGATATGCTGGGATATTCTAACGCCGGGGAAGGCGAAATCTGCTTGGTCGGTTCGTTGAGTTTTGCTGGGGCAGACAGCCAGGTGGCTTATCTGTCTGCGCTTGGAGCAGCGCTGCCCGATCAGCGCCCGGATATTCCGCAGGCAGATGCCTATGTTGCGCTAACCTTTGATGATGGCCCAACAGGCGGTTCTTCTGGCATGACTGCACGGCTGCTGGATGCCCTCAAAGAACGGGATGTTCATGCAACATTCTTTATGTGTGGTTACCGCTTGACAGATTTCCATACCCATACTGACCGCTACTTGCCCGAAGGACATCAGCTTGGCAACCATACCAAAGATCATTTGGATAGTGTATGGAGAAAAGATGCGGAAACCATTTCAAATCAGGTATTGGCGAATATGGAGATTGTAAAATCTTACTGCGGCGAGGAACCAACAGTATTCCGTCCGGTTGGCGGCAATATCAATGAAAAAATTACTGCGGCGGCAATTGCGGCAGGGCTTCCGATTATCAATTGGAGTGTGGATACCGAAGACTGGAAATACCGCGACGCGGAACACATTAAAAATGTAATCGTCAATGAAGCGAAAGATGGCGATATTGTGCTGATGCACGATTTGCGCGACTGTACATTGGAAGGCACAATCGCTGCGGTGGATATTTTGAAAGAACGCGGCTATGCCTTTGTTACTGTCAGCGAATTGGCACGGATTAAAGGCGTCACATTGGAGCCAGGCAAGGAATATAAAAATTTCCGCGACTCCACAGTAGC
The DNA here is from genome assembly GCA_964017555.1 of uncultured Butyricicoccus sp. GTDB lineage: Bacteria > Bacillota > Clostridia > Oscillospirales > Butyricicoccaceae > Butyricicoccus_B. Next base: position 11,609 of record CAXHNU010000064.1, read on the forward strand.
AAAGATGAAAGGCGAAACAACGGATTAAAGAATAAGATGAAAAAGGCACCGCACAAACCGTTTTTCTATCGGATTGTGCGGTGTTGTCTGAAATTAGGCGGTGTATGATTATGTTACAAGAAATTTCACCTCATGTTTTTCATAACCAGTTCCAAAATCCAGCACCCAAAGATATGGATTTGGTGATGGTGTTTGACGGGAAGAATGCTTTGCTGGATGCAGGGCAATATCCGACTGTTGGAAAAATGCGCACGACTGGCGTGACGGATGAAATGCTGGTTTATCTGTTTTCAATTGATGAAACCGCATTTTTCCTGCTTTGGGATGTGACAGAAGCTGTGCGCGATACGTTGGAAAAAACAGATGTAAACGCGTGCCAGCGTATGACAGGCAAATATATGCCGTTGGCAGGCGCCACAGCGCTGCATTTGTGGCGCTGGTACCGTGCGAACCAGTTTTGCGGCTGCTGCGGCGCGCCAGCGCGCCGGGATACAAAAGAGCGCGCAATGCGCTGTACCGCGTGCAATGCGGTGGTATATCCTGTGATTTCCCCGGCAATTGTTGTTGCAATCCGCAATGGGAATAAGATTGTGCTGACAAAATATGCAGACCGGGAAACACCACGGTATGCACTGATTGCAGGCTTTGTTGAAATCGGGGAAACACTGGAAGATACGGTTCGGCGGGAAGCGATGGAAGAAGTCGGTTTGCGCATTAAAAATATCCGGTATCATGGCAATCAGCCCTGGGGCTTTTCAAGCACGCAAATGATCGGTTTTTGGGCAGATTTAGACGGTGATGAAACCATTACGCTGGATCGGAACGAACTGAAAGAAGGAGTTTGGATGCAGCGGGAAGATGTGCCGGAATCCCCAAACCCACATGATTTGACCCACACCATGATGGAATTATTCCGCAGGGGATTAGACCCAAAAGACTAAAAACAGCAATAAAAAGGGAAGCCGTATCAAGCGGCTTCCCTTTTTTGTTTTATCTATGATAATTTTAATCAGATGCTGCGGATCAGCCCGCCTTCCGCGCGGATGGTTGCGCCATTGGTCGCGGCAGATACTTCAGAACAATAATAGGTGACAGTAGATGCGATTTCCTCAACCGTTGTGATACGCTGTAACAGTTGGGTTGGCTCATAAGTGATAAAATATTCACGAATTGCCTGATCCAAATCTTTGCCTTCCCGTTTGGCGCGGTCGGTTTGATATGCAGCCGTGTTTTCTGTCCAAGTCAAACCAGGCAGCAGGGAATTAACCGCAACTTTTGTGCCTTTTGTCATTTCAGCCAGCGCACGGGCAAGGCCAATGACTGCCGTTTTAGAAACACTATAATGCACCATATCTGTCAGCGGCTTGATGCCGCATTCGCTGGCAATCAGCAGGATACGCCCTGTGTTGCGCGCCAGCATTTTGGGCAGGAAATGACGGCACATCCGCACTTGGGAATATAAGTTTGTCTGCATCATCCAGTCCCATTCTTCATCAGAGATTTCCGCAAAAGGCGTTCCTTTGTAAGTGCCCATATTGCCAACAAGGATGTCAAGTTCCCCAATGGCATCTACGGCTGCCGCAATAGTTTGTGCGCCTTCTGCTGTGGATAAATCGCCCACAGCCATATGGCACACGCCAAATTGTGACAGTTCATCTGCTGTTTTTTGAAGCGATACCGCGTTACGGCCATTAATTATGACGTGTGAGCCTTCTTGAAGCAGGCATTTTGCAATTCCTTTCCCAATACCGGCAGAGGAACCTGTTACCAATGCTAATTTCCCAGTTAATTTTAAATCCATGAAAAAACCCTCCTAAATGATTGACTTATCATCGCTTTGATAACGTTATTGTAACACGGCAATGATATACTGTAAAGATAAATTTCATGATAAAATAAATATTGTCGACAATTTATAAAATCCGCATTATAAATTTATCAAAACCCGACAATCAAAAAAGCAGGTGCAGCGCATGAAGCGCACCTGCTTTTTTAACTGTTTTCATTTTACAGGATTAGAATGTCATTTGGAAGAAATTTTCCGGATAATAATCATTCAGGTTATAAAATGTTGTCAAATGGTCGCAAACCAGTTCCAGTGCTTTGCGTTCATCATGTTCCATTAAAGCAGCTGCAATATCCTTATGCTGCTGCAAATGGCGCGTTTCATTGGCGATTGGGCTGGGATGATGGAGCTGGATAAATTGCACACGGAGCTGCAATTCTTTTTGGAATTTTTGCAGCAGCGAATTGCCCGCGATTTGTGCCAGCCCGAAGTGGAATTCACTGTCATATTTTCGGCGCATTTCACCATTTCCAGCCGCTGCGGCATTGCTGCATTGTTCCGCGGTTTCAAGCAAGCGCAGGAAATCTGCACGGCTGCCATATAGGCCAGCTAATTTAACCGACATGGTATCAAGGGCAACACGCAGGGTGCCAATTTCGCGGATTGCCTCATCAGAATAAACTTGCACCTGCGCAAACCGGTTGGGAAAAATTTCAATCAGCCCCTCGTTGCAAAGCTGCCGCATAGCATCCCGCACAGGGGTGCGGCTGATATTAAATTCTTCTGCGATACGGGTTTCAGGAATGCGGTCACCAGGCATCAGCTGCTTTGTCATAATGAGTGAAAGGATATGCTGATAGGCAGGCTGGCTTAAACCGATATTACGTTTAGACATATCGTACCTCCTTTGGGGATTTTCATATAATTGATAGAATACAAATATTATAACATAAAGCAAGTTCGAATAAAAGTATACAATTATAAAAAATCGTCAGCAATATGAAAAAAATAATGCAGCATATGCCGAAAAGCAACCGAAAAATAGAAATTTATAGGAGAAATCCAGGCGGATAGAGGTTTTCCAGATGGTAAAAGGATGCAAGGTGACGGGTAATGATATGGTGGGCAAGCGCGGTATCATGCTGCATGATCGCATCCACCAATTCAAAATGTTCCTGAATATGTGCCGCACAGTTGATCACTGCATTTTGATGGGTTAGCAAAATGAAATTCACACGCTTATAAAGTTCGGTCTGAAAATTGAACAGCAAATGATTTTGGCTAATCTTTGCCAGCAGTAAGTGGAAGTCACAGTCTGCATTGCGGCGCAGCCGGTTATCCCCTGTGCGCATTCCCTGCGCACAGGTTTCCGCTAATTTTTGCAGGGCAAGGAAATCCGAACGGCTGCCATGCAGCATCGCTAAGCGGATTGCCATATCATCGAGCGACAGGCGAAGTGTCCCAATATCCTGCAAATCCTGTGTGGAATAACAGGCGACATGGGCGCTGCTGTTTGGGCAAAGGGTGACAAGCCCATCCTGTGCCAGTTGCAGCAGGGCTGCATGTACAGGCGAACGGCTGACATGAAGCATGGCAGCCAACCGGCTTTCTGGAATCCGTTCCCCAACAGCAAATGTGCCATTCATAATGCGTTCCAGGATTTGTTCATAGACAAGGGGAGGGTTCTGCTGTTTTGACATAACAATATCACCTCACTGAAAGATTGCCATATAGCGCTGAAGCAGCCTGACGGCTTTGGCAGGCTGCTTCAACATCGAAGATAAAAGGGGGAATGCGATCCATCATCAAATGTATCCAGGCATATGGTATCACAGGGTTTATATATTGTCAACAATTTTTATGATATAAATTTATATAAAATTATTGTATACAATTTTATTGACAAGTCGACAAAACGGGCTTATACTAAAACCATGGAAATAACCAGAAAGGGGATGCCAAATATGTTTCAGTTTTCATTGCCCACAAACATCAAAGGCTATGAAAGTTTTGAAGCGTTTGCAGCAAATGAACAGCTCAGCCATACCGATCTTTTGATTACCAACCGCTTTATTTATGAACCATTTATCGCGCCTTGCAAGCTGCCTTGCGTTGTACTGTTCCAGGAGGAATATGGATTAGGCGAACCCAATGACCAAATGATTGATGCCATCCGCGCTGATATCCCGGCAGGGATCCAGCGGGTTATCGCAATCGGCGGCGGCACAGTGATTGACATCGCAAAAGTGCTTACTTTTACCGGAAGCTGGACAAGTGAAGATATTTTCACCGGACGCATGATCCCGGAAAAAGCACGCCGTTTGGTTGTCATCCCAACAACTTGCGGCACGGGTTCAGAAGTCACCAATGTCACCATTTGTGAACTGAAAAACCTGCGCACCAAAAAAGGGCTTGCATTGCAAACCATGTATGCAGATGAAGCCGTATTGATTCCGGAAATGGTATGCACATTGCCATATCAGTTTTTTGCAACCAGCTCAATTGACGCGCTCATCCATGCGGTAGAATCCTATTTATCGCCAAAGGCGATTGCACATAGCGAGATTTATTCAGAAAAAGCAATTGAAATGATTATTTTCGGTTATTTACATATGGTAAGCCATACACGGGATAGCTGGAAGGATTATGCGGAAAACTTTCTGACCGCATCCAATTTCGCCGGCATTGCTTTTGGATATGCAGGCTGTGCGGCTGTCCATGCACTGAGTTATCCGCTTGGCGGCGCGTATCATATCCCGCATGGCGAAGCCAATCAGCTGATGTTTGCAGAAGTGCTGCGCACTTATCAGAAAAAACAGCCGGTTGGCAAGCTGAACCAGTTGGAAGCACTGTTCGGGCGTGTGCTTGGCGTGCCGCAGGAGCAGGCGCTGGAAACATTATATCAGCTAATGGATAAAATCCTGCCGCGCCGTCCATTGAAAGCTTATGGCATTACACTGGAAGAATTACCGCAGTTTGCAGACAGTGTCATAGAAGGGCAGCAGCGTTTGCTGCGCAATAACTATACATCACTTACCCGTGAAGATATGATTGCGATTTATACCGCGTGTTATGGAGGTGAACAACAATGAGTCAGAAAAATTTATCCGTCCGGTTGGCAGGCAGAACACGGGTTTTTCCTGAAAAAAGCAGTGAAATAATTGTAACAGAAGCCCCGCGGCGTGCCGTGCAGACGGTAAAAAGCAGCAAACCTGTGATGAAAGCCGCCGTGATTGACCAAAAAAACAGCATCCATTTGAATGAAATTGCTGTTCCTGAAATCCGGGAAGGGGAAGCATTGATCCGGGTGCGTTATTGTGGGATTTGCGGCAGTGATTTGCACGTATTACATGGTCAGCACCCAACTGCAAAATTCCCAGTTGTGCCCGGGCATGAATTTGTTGGGGAGCTGGTGGAAGCAAAAGGCATCGGCGCAGACAAGTTCCAGCCAGGGGATATGGTTGTTGCACAGCCGTTTTTCTCTTGCGGCAACTGTGAACCATGTGCAAAAGGACATGATAATGTATGCCGGGATTTGCATTTTATGGGGGCGCACTGCAATGGGGCATTTGCAGAATATGTGAAGGTTGTCACACGGAAAATGTACAAAATCCCAGCGGATATGGATTTAAAACTTGCAGCGCTGGCAGAACCGGTTGCGGTTGCCATGCACGATGTGCGGCGCAGCGGTTTGCAGGCAGGCGAAACAGCATTGGTCATTGGCGGCGGTCCCATCGGGATGTTAATTGCCATGGTTGCACGGCAGGCAGGTGCGCGTCAAGTTGTGATTTCTGAACTCAATGCGTTCCGCTGTGAATTTGCGCGCAAACTGGGATTCACAACAGTGAACCCAGCCACGCCGGATTTTGACGCGCAGATGCAAGCCTTAACCGATGGAAAAGGGTTTGATGTTTCATTTGAAGTATCCGGGAGCAAACCGGGCATTGCCTCCGCAATACAATATACAACCATCGGCGGCATGGTGATGGTTGTCGGCATGACAAAAGAGCCATATCCGGTAAACCTGTCCGCCATGTTCACCAAGGAACTGCGGATGCAGGGCGTGCGTATTCATGCGCAGTATAACTTTATCGGCGCAGTGGAAATGCTGAAAAGCGGCATTTTGAACCAGGAGTTTGCCGCGCTCATCAGCAAAGTTTATCCATTTGAACAAATTGAACAGGCATTTCAGTTTGTACAGGTGCCAGGGGATTATTTCAAAGTCCTGGTAGAAATAAAATGAGAAAGGAGGGTTCATCATGAGTTGGCAGTCGTATTATCAGCGGCATTGTATGTGTGCAGAACAAGCTGTCAAGCTGGTGCGGTCAGGTGATATTGTATCTATCGGTCATGCGGCAGGGGAACCAACCGCGCTGATTGACGCAATGGTTGCCAATGCGGAAAACCTTCATGGTGTGGAATTGCTGCATATGGTGCTGTTGGGCAAAGGTTCATACCTGGCTGAAGGGATGAATGGACATTTCCGGCACAATTCCTTATTTGTTGGCGGCGCGGCACGCAAGGCGGTGGAACAAGGCAGGGCAGATTTTACCCCATGTTATTTCCACCGCATTCCCGAATTGCTGCGCACAACATTGCAGCCAGATGTCGCGATGATTATGGTCAGCCCGCCGGATGAGGAAGGCAATTGTTCACTG
>CAXHNU010000065.1:0-7446 GCA_964017555.1 uncultured Butyricicoccus sp.
ACAGTGCCTTCCTCCTCTATGTATCCGACATTGAAAATTAAAGAATTTGTGCTGATTCACAAACTCAGAAATCCCGCAGAAGATTTGGAATATGGCGATATTGCTACTTTTTATCACCATGAAAACGACTCCACCAGCATTTTTATTAAACGCCTCATCGGTAAGCCGGGCGATACTGTAGAAGTCCGAAATGATGCAGTATACCGCAATGGGGAACGGGTTTTTGAAGATTATCGGCTGGAAGCAGAAACAAACTTGACGATGGAACCCATCACCTTGAAAGAAAATGAATATTTCCTGATGGGTGATAATTGGAATAACTCCGCTGACTGCCGGGTTTTTGGTCCTGTGCTGGCTGAAGACCTTATCGGCAAAGCTATTTTCCATTTTAGCCCGTTTGAAGATGAACGCTGTGAACAGTTTGTATCTTCTGTGTCGGCTGAAATGCGCCATCCAGATTTTGAAACACATTAAACAGGTCTGATTTTCTGCATATAATAGTACAAATATACAGAAAGGATGACATACTTTGAAACTGCTGAAAAAACTGATTCTCTTTTGCATTGCATCTGCACTGATGCTGAACCTGGCTGCCTGTTCCAATGTCCTATCGCAACATGATTTAACTGAAATCACAGCGGTAACAGGCTGCCGGTTTTCTGTGCCGGCAAAGCTGAAACAAAACTCCGCATCCTATCGAGATTTTACCATTGCTGTTTCCAGTGGGGATTATGCACTATTTGAAGATTGCTTTGGCAATGAGCTTTGTTATTCCAATATGTATCAGCTTATCGACCTGGACAATACTTTTTCCTGTGCTGTGTATTGCCCCAAAACATCGGTGCATTTATCTTCTGTGACGGCTCAAACCGCGCCGGGAACCATTCGAGATTTGCTTTCCGAATTAACTTTTGAACTGCATCCGGCAACAGAGGAGCAGGAGGCGGTTTATTATGGCATTGATACCAATACAGAGTTCTATACGAATATGGTCTATGATACAGAAAATGCTGTTTTGGATACGCATGATACAGTTCAAAAGTACACTATCCCATTTCAAACCTCTTTTTCACAGCAGGTAGAATCTATAGATAGCGGCGCTGCTGCTGCGCAGGTGAATGTTTCTGGCTATGTCGCCCTGATTACTGCCGGCGACCAGCCAACACAAATGATGATGGTTTATCAGGATGATACTGCGGGTTATCCTATTGGCGAGATGATAGAATCTTTCCAACATGATGATTCTGTCGCTGGCATTGATGCCGTTTTTGACGCGGCGGAAGTGCTTTCCATTGAAAGTGATTCGCTGGATGCTATGAATGAAGCCATTAAACAAATGGATGATTAACAAAAAGCATTCAAAAACCCACTGTCATTACCACAGTGGGTTTTCTTTTGGCTCAAAGCATTAAGGTATCGTCAAAATCTTCATCAGCATCCGCCCAATTTACGGCATCGGAAGTTGTATCTTCGATAAAGGGGGAAGTTGACAAAACCTTGATATGCTGCGCCCGGAACGCGGCAACATCTTCCCGCATTTCAGATACAATATCTTGATTCTCTGCTGGCAGCCTTTGATATTTTCTGTAATACGCATACAGCGAATATAGCTGCTCCTCTATTTCCGGCATCAGCTCAGATTTCAGCAACCGGATATAATCTGAAGATGCAATCTGTTTTTTCTGCGCTCCATACAGGGGCAGAACCCATTTTGTCCCATAAACAATCCCATAATTCAAATCCAACCCCTCTGCACCATATCGGGCAAATTCCTCGGTTAGTTCTACAACACAGTCATGATCCCGAATCGGGATTCCTGTACAATCTATCATCATAATTGATCAGAAGAATGGACAACCCATCCTCTTTCCTCCTCTTGATATTCCAGGAATGCACAAAATAGCATCCTGTTTTATCATATGCGTTCAGGCATGAGGAAAAAGAAGGACAGAAAACAACCATTAGGGAATATTCAAATGGCTGCATATCATAAAATCAAGAGGAAAACTGACTCAATAAATCCTGCATAGTCATTCCTTTGGCAGTTAATGCTGCCTGTAAAGTGTTAAAGTCCTGCAAATCTTTCTGTGCCTGCAGCTGCTTTTGCTGCTCCAGCAAAGATTCATGTTCCTGTTCATTTTTCAGGATTTGACGGGAAATCAAAGCTAAAGATTCTTCCAGGGTCTGTGGGCGTTTTGGTCTTGGCATAATGCAATATTCCTTTCTTTTCACATCATTAGGAGGTTTTAATATGAGTAAAGTGACAACAATCCCTAAAATTGAGTGGATACTCAACATCAGTGATGGGGATAAGTTTTATCTGAAAAACAAGATGGATCATTTGTTTACTTATCATAAAGATACGATGTCCATCACAGATGAAAAAGGGGCATACATTTCAGGTGATACCCTGCTGTATATTGTGAATCATCCGGATGAAATTACGGTATATGGACAAGGTTCCGACGCACTGGAAAGCATGGGTTCCATGATTGCAAAACTTTCATTTATGGCAGTCGTCTTCTTCATTTTATCCATTATTTCTGCCCGTATGCTTTTTATGCAAATCCATCCTGCATGGACACTGCAATTTTTGTTCCCTGCCGCGATGTTTGCTGTCTGTCTGCTTGGGATGGGCGTATGCGGCGGAGTGATTGTGACATCCGTACTCCACCACAAAGAACTCATGTGAAATATTGTATGTAATCCCAAGGCAAAATATGCACCAATATAAAAGCCCTCAAATGCAGGAATAATGCTGCTTTTGGGGGTTTTTTTGTGCCTGACTTGAAAAAGCATAAGATTTATGGTATGCTAAATACAGTAAATGAAGACAGGTGATTATGGTGACAATAACAGAACAGATAGATCAGAAGCATCAGGAAGATTTACAGCGGCTCAGAGGTTTTTGCCTGATGGATGATGATTTCATGACAAAATGTTTTGAAGGTGATCCACAGTATATCCAATTTGTGCTGCGAATTATACTCAATAAGCCGGATCTGGTGGTTGTAGATGTCCGGACACAAGTATTTATGGAAAACCTGTTGAACCGTTCTGTGCGATTGGATATCCTGGCAACCGATAGTACAGGAAAGAAATTCAACATAGAAATCCAGCGTTCAGATAAAGGCGCTGGACGCAAACGGGCACGCTTCAACAGCAGCATGATGGATATAACTCTGCTGCAAAAGGGAAAAGACTGGAATGCGCTGCCGGAAACCTGGGTGATTTTTATCACAGAAAATGATGTGATTGGCAAAGGGCTGCCGCTCTATCATGTTGGCAGATATATCTTTGATACCAATGAAAAATTTAATGATGGTTCTCATATCCTGTATGTAAACGGTGCATATCGGGATGAAACATCGCTGGGCAAACTGATGCACGACTTTTCCTGCACAGATCCAGCAAATATGTATTACGATGTGTTGGCGGAACGAGTTAAATTTTTCAAAGAAAGCAAGGAGGGCGTTTCAATTATGTGTAAGGTCATGGAAGATATGCGGAATCAATCCCTACAAGAAGGTATCAAGCAAGGCATTGTATCAACAGTACTTCGTATGTTAGCATCAGGAAAATATGCTTTAGAGGAAATCGCTGAAATTTCCGGGCTAACACTTGATGAAGTCAAAGCACTACAAACTGAACATTAACCATTCAAAGGGCAAGAATCTGAATTTCAGGTTCTTGCCCTTGCTGCGTGTAGCATATATCATTCCGAGAATCGCTGTCGCTTCGCCCAAATCTGTTTCGCTGCTTCCATTGTATGATACGGGTCTTCCAATGCCTTATCTACTGCATGGCTCCATTTTCCAAACCGTTTGAGGCACAATCCGCCATGTGCATACTCTCGAAATAGCGGTCGTTTTCCCTCTTTGCTGAGGATTAAAATCTGAATGTCACTTAGTAGTTCCTGGTCGGAAATCATAATATGGCTGTTATGTGTTTTCTTCCAGGTTTCAAACCCAGCAGCTTTTAATGCGTTATTCCACGAACCAAACCGGCGCATAATTGTGGAAAACTGCTCTACATCTGTCGCTATTGGGATGCGTCCCAGTTCTTCTGCTTTGTTTTGGATTTTCTTAATTAAATCATCATTACTGAGTCCATTTGCGGTGGCTGGATCCAACCCTAATGCCTGCATTGCCCGATTAAAACTACCGCTGCCAAAACATTTTGCTATGGCGTTGCCATGTTCCAGCTCTCCCCGTTTTGGTGTGCGCTTATGCTTTTCGTAGAATGCAAAAACCTCTTGCTTAAGCTGTTCTTCCGGTGTAAATCCACCATACCCCAGCGCTTTCAAAGCATTTTTCCATGAGCCATATCGCTTTAGCGCTACCTGATAATGCGGCTGAAATTCCTGCGCCTTTGGAATCCGACCCAGTTCTTCAACTCGTTCATCCAGCTTTTGCTTCAAAGTTTCCGCTGTCACTTTAGGATGATGTGGATAACCAGCCGCAGCCAATGCCTCGTTCCATGATCCAAACGCTTCCACTGCTTGTGCTGCATAGGAAAATTCCTTTTTTCTCGGCACCCTGCCCAATTCCATAGCAGCTTCTTGTATTTTGCGGATAATTGTGCTTTTCCTCATATTGTCTATCACCTCTTGAATTGAAGCTGCTTTTATTATAACACAAAACGACCCACTTTACACAGTTTGCATATAATAAATATTTTCAAAAATTTCATAGACAGTGATTTGCAGTAAGCGACAATTATCATGTAATTCAGTTTTTTTGAGTTGCAATATCTTCTTATCCATGGTATAATTTATGATAATGTAATTGCCTTAATCACCATGTAAACCCCTCAAAAATCCTCTATAACTTCCCCCAAAAAGGGGAAGAAAAGCGTGAAGGAAAGCGAGAGGGATAAAAGGGAATCAAAGAGAGCAAAAGGCTCATGGCAGTTACGAAAGACTGCCGTGGGTCTTTTTTATTATTTTGGTGTTTCCCATAATACAGCGGCGAGGGGTAAGAAAGTCACATTTAGATTTCAGCGAAGGGCGTGCTGGTGACAGAGCGGGCAGTGAAAGCGGACGGAATTCCAGAGGTATCAGCGGACAAAGGGGAATCATTTAAGGGATACACTTGACGGGGTATATGCTTGGGGATACATAGATTTCGCGAGGCAAGGAGTAGCGAATCCCCTACTGAAGAATACTTTTGCTTTTCGTAATGGAGGGAATCAAAAGATTATGTTTTTGATTTGATTCAGGCGATTACGGGCAAAAGGGTGGGTTTTCAGTGTAGTTCATGCAGACTTCGCAAAAGCCTATTCCCCTTCATTTTGCGAAATGAGCGGGGGCATAAAACAAAATCCCCATATTTAACTGAAGCCCGGCATAGAAGCCCCTACTCCCCTATCCCCCACTTATGGTCTGTGGGTATCAGCAGGGATTTATACAGATGCTATGATTAGCGAAGCAAATATACCGGCACGCTTATTCATGCGGTAAGCGAGAATCTGGGTATGAATACAAAAACACTTTGCTATTCAAAGAAAGCAGGATACGAATATTTTTAGAGGCTGCACGGTATTTTCGAGCAAGAATCACGGCAATAAAACTGGAAATTAAAATACAAAACCTTCAAATTGAGCGGGTGAATTGGAAGCAAAAAGTGCGTTTTTTCGTGAAGGAACAATACGATTTCTCAAGAGAGGATGACAAGAGCCATTTGCGCCCTTATTATAGGTGATGCCGTCCAGGAATCCTGTGGCATTGTTGCTGTTGCCAGCCACCTGAGCAGCCTCAGCCTGTACAACAGGCAAAGCAGCCTGCCGGGCAGGTGCGCCAAAGAATACGCCCATGAACAATGCAAGCATACAAACCGCCAGAATGCGTTTTATCTTGTGCATCGCGCTTTTCCTCCTTCTCAGCAAAATCGTGAGCAAGTAAATGGATGTCTTTTTCTGCTCAGTTTATTCTATGCAGATTATATTTTTTTATCTTGAGAAAAAAGCTGCTGACAGGTATTCCTTCAGCAGTTTTTCTTTACACGCATTGCAGATGAAGCAAAGGATCTGCCTCCACGATCACAAATCTTTTCGTGATTTTGTCGAGCGCCAACACTGTATCAGGGTTTCCCGCGATCATCCTCATCAGATTTCTATACTCAAATTTGGCGCTGCGTTCATATTCTTCGATATCCTTTTCTGTATAGATACCAGGCTGTTTGAGCGCATGAAAAATATTGTCAGCAATGATAAGCTGCTCATACTCTTTGATCTTGCGCAAAGGAACCTTTTCTTTAACACCTTCACTTGTCATTATATTTACATATACTGTATTCAATGGTTGACCTCCTGATTTTCAACATTTATTTTTTATTTGGGTTGGTTTCTGCTTACTGACCAGCTTTTTTCGCTTGCCAATTGACTGACCAATGACTTTGCTGACCCGGCAAACACTGTTTACTATCAGTTTGACTGGCTTTGTTTTCTTCGACTTCCTGATTGGTGATTTTTTTCTTAAACTTGTGTTTCATTTGACTTACTTGCTGCTTGCTGACCAGTTTCACTTCTTATTAACGGTTGAACCAGGTTGATTCTTACTGCTTGCTGACCTGATGTACTTTCTATTATTTGCTAACCTGTTTTTTTCTTATTGACGGCTGAATGAAAAGCTCACACTTGTTGCATTCCCATCTGACACTGGTTTAACGCTGAATAGATCCCCTCCCCTATGTGAAAATAGATAAAAAAGCAAAGGCGAATGCCCCCCATTGTGCGGCAATGACCATCGGTTTCATTCAATCCTGACCTTAGACACAGAACCAATCCTGCATCAGTCAAAGTTCCCTCTCTTTGCAGAGCTTGAACCCTCCCATATAATTTATATACCGGTTAATGTAGCCGGTTGAGGGGCAGGCGTGGCACAATCACGGGTTTCATCTGTCCCTGCACATTCTACTGCATCGGCTGCGCAATACCTGGTTTTACATTCGTATTGGGTGAATGAAAATAGCAAAAAGAACCCCCACAGGCGGACGCATCCACCTGTTTTCGATATTTAACGGATTCCCCTACTGCAGCCTTGCGCATCTGCCCTATCGGCTTCATTGGTTTGCACTCGTGCTGATTCTTTGAAACCCTATGTTTGGTGTATACTCTATCATATGCAGAACAGTTGAAAGTTATTCATAGACTTGGTATTTTGCAAGAAAATACAAATAGAAGGATAGGTTTGCCTATCTTTCTTGTGGTTCTATAGATTTTTTATCTTGAGAAAAAAAGAGGATGGGAAGCTGGTTTGCTTTCCCATCCTCTTTTCAGTGTGTAATTGATTACAGTTCTTCACTCTTAAAGGCTGCATACCCTTCATAATAGTAACTGTGGTCAATGCCTTTCATATAGACTTCACGGTTGTCAACTTCGTCTGTTAGCGCCGCTTTCAAAATATACTTAATCTCCATATCCCGAATGGGGCTGCGTTCCATAGCC
>CAXHNU010000065.1:11125-16852 GCA_964017555.1 uncultured Butyricicoccus sp.
CATAGATGCTGGGACTTCAATATCTTCAAATGTGTATTTTCTGAATTTAGACATCGTGTATTCTCCTCTTTCCCTCTTAAAATGGGAATAAATTCGGCATGAAAGACAGAATGATATAATACGCAACCACAATTGCAATATCAATGAAAATCCACGAAATGATTTCATGAATGGAATAGGCAAATAAATGCTGCTTTAGCAGTTCGGGATGCTGGACAACATATTCATTGTTTAACAGGTTCCGTATATTCTGAATGCGCTTTTTCATCATATTGACACCTCGCTTTTTTTGATATTTTTATTGTATATTATAATATGCGTTTTGTCAATATTTTATTTTATCGTATCCCCTCTCAGCACATTCAAAATTGTGCTACAAATCTTGTTCCTACCACAGAAAACAAAATCAACATGGGGATACACACGCTGATGCCGGCACAAATGATGCAATAATTTGCCACCATCTGCATATGCTGTTTTGCCTGGAATGGCAGCAGACCAGCCCGGCAAATCTTTCATCACGGAAACCTGTTCATCCTGCTGCACACCTGTGACATACACCAGCCTCCAGTGGTGGACAGATGCAATTCTGGCTGCATGTTCATAGGCAATTCTTTTGTTTGGTGAGATGAAACTCTCATACAATTCCAGCAAATTGGCTTTGCGATCAACAACAGTTCCATACCCTGGAATATAATAATCTCCAACCGGCAGCATTTCCGGAACAAGCGCAATCCGATGTTTTGCGCACCATGCCGGCATGGGACCTGACCGCTCATGAACATCCGCGTACAAAACAGGAAGTCCGCTGTTTTCCGCGATGGCAAGGGCACGGAGAAAATCTTTGCTCCCTTTTGCCCAGGATGTTGTGCCAATCTGGATATCTTCTGGCAGAATCATGTTTCTGTTGTAAGGGTACGACCGGGCAACCCGAATTTCTGACTCATTCACCAAAAGATCCACAATAATTGGGATGTGTCGCACTTCTTCTAACCTTGTGATGGTTGAATCCCTATGCCGGACTGCTTCCAACGCTCGATTATAAGGGATTTTTGCTTTTGGGCTGTTTGAAATTGTCCAAATAAGCGGCCAAATCCCTTTGGTTTGATAGATGTGTTCCGCGTACCCGGCAGATGCGCCAATACCAATGTCATAATAAAGTGAAACGCCGGAAGGTTTCACTTCCGTCCAATGGATTGTGATAACGGTTCGCCCGGAAACCGGATATGCTGGCGCAAATAAATTTCCCTCTGTCATGCTGCTCTCCCCTTTCTGCTCTCTTTCCACTTTATCAGGGAATTGGGTTTTGGTCAAGTTTTATCCCACATAGAAAAAAGCCCAGAAAACAGAGGTTATTCCCTGTCATCTGAGCTTTTCTATGCTTCAAGATGCCTGATACCGCATGGCTGCTCTTTTCTCTGCCATCCGTTTTGCGTGCATCTTTTTCTTCTCCTGCATCTGCTGCAGCAAAGGCAAAATATTCTCTTTTATAAACAGTTCGCCTTTGATTTTGTGAATCTGCTTACCATATCCATTTGATAACACATCGTCAATCCCTTTCCCTAAAGTGCTGTCCCAATCAAGAACTGAAACTGAATACCCCTGCTTTGACAACTCCATATAGAATTGATACATGGACTGTGCAACGGCAGGATTTTCTTTTTCATCTGCATCAAATGCCAGCCAAACCTGTTTCTTTTGGTCTGGATTCTGCTCCAGATATTGATTTAATGCCGCTATCGCTGTGCGCCAGTTTCCCACACCTTGAACTGTGAATGTATGAATCCTGTACCGTGCCATAGCCATTGCTTTGAATTTGCCTTCTGTGATACCAATCGCAGAAACCGGATTGCCGATTGCCGCTTCAAATCCGGCTGGTGCATCGCTGCTTCTGCCATCGGTAAACAATGGATAATCTTCACGGTTTGCAAACGCAGAGGACAGCCAGAAATAACGCTGCTGGTTTTGGCTTATCTGATAATTCCGAAGCTGTATTCCAACAATCCGTCCCTCAAAATCCCGGATTGCCAAACCCAGACAATCATTCTTGCAGCTAAAAAACCGCAGCCGTTTATTTGTCCTGTTTGCGTTATCTTTTTCTGTCGGATAAGAACAGAATACGCCTGGGATGCCGATATATTGTTCCTCAGTCCACCTTAGCGTTTCCTGTGTTTTTTCAAATGCGGATATCACCATCTCCTTGGAAAACCCAAAGAAATCCTTCAAATCCGCCTCTGCCAGACCTCTTTCTTTTTGTAGATAATCCCGGTCTTTTTCCCGCAGCGGCAAATGCCGGATGAATTCTTCATAAAATGCAGAACGGACTTCCAGCGGCTGCATCGGCGGTTCTTCTGTCAATATTTCTGATTCTTTTTTCTCCAATGTTTTTGCTTGTTTGCTCCATTTCTGCCGTTCCTCTTTGGAACCCAGAATCCTCTGGCGTTCCTCTGCGGTAATCAGTCCATAATCTTCTGCCATCAGGATGCCGGCTTCAAAGTCACTGGTTAAGCCGTTTAGATCCCGGTAAAACCGAATCGGACGACCGCCTTGCTGACAGGAAAAACATTTCGCTACTCGTTTGTTATCGTTCAAATCGAAAGAACCGATGCTGTGGTCATGATGCCCTGGAAATGGGCACAGGCATTGGATATGCCCATCCCCCAAATGCCGTACTTTTTGCGGCGTGTATCCGCACATCCGCATGACCTCTGATGGCTTTTTCTGCTCCAAAATATCGAAAATATTCTGAATATTGATGTCCCGTACCATAACGATACCTCCATATGTATTTGATGAAACCCTGAATGCTATTGCACTATTCTATGCAAAAAACAAAGGAAGCAGATGCTTCCCTTGTTTCATTGCCGTATGGTTTAATGGACTTCTTTGGTACTTTCCGCAGTCAACGCAGCGGCAATACATCTTTCTCCACCAATAAATTTGTTAATGAAATACTGCTGCCCGCGCCCGGTGACTTTCGGTGTTTTGCTGATGGTGGTATGACCATCTGAATGATTGATGGCAGTTTCTTTAATTTGAAACAGCCCTCTATTCATGGATCGCTGCGTGGGCATATTGTAATCTGTCCCCTGCCGCCGGATGAGATATCCATTCTGCCGCAGCCATTCAAAAAGACGGTTTTGTCCGATGTCAACGCCGTTTTGCTTTAGAATCTTTGCCAGTTCCCCAACAAGAATTGTTGCCTTGCTTGCAGTAACTGCATCGGCAAAAATCTCTTTCGGACGCATCGTTTCAATTTGTCGCTGCTGCTCATCAATGAGCTTGTCGCGCTCTGCAATTTTATTCTGCGCCACAAGAAGCGCTTTACACAGCAGCTCTTCGTCCGTCAAATGCTCTTGTCCGGCAATATAGCCGCCATGCTTTCGGATAGAGGGCAGCACCTCCGATGTTACCCAGCGGCGAAACCGCTTCGCGCCGGGGAGTTTGCTGGAAAGAACAAGACTGTAAAGACCACTTTCGTTGATCAGTACCGGTTTCTGTTCCCTGCCGATGGAGTCGCAAATTGCTACCCCATCCATTTTGTCTTCTTTATCAACACGCTTCGCCAGCGCATCCCGCGTGTTGCGATACCCCAATACTGCCGCAACATCCTTTCCGACAAGCCACGGCTCCCCGTTAATTTCTATGGTGCGAATGGATCCAAATTCCGGGTGTTCAAATGTGCAAATGTTATTCATGATGTTCCTCCTGTTTTTTCTTTATCCATATTTGTTGATTTGAAATCCTGTTATTTGATTGCCTTATGATATGCAAAAACATGAGGTGTTTTTTATTTTGTTTGCCGGCACAAGACAAAAACAAAGGAAGCAAATGCTTCCCTTGTTTCATGTCATATTGTTTACTTGTTTTCGGTCAAGCTAACAGGCTTCCAGCAGGAACCAATTAAACCATAAGTCTGGTCAACTGTATATTCATAACAATACCTGCTGCCTTCAATTTGAATCTTGAAAATATCCTTGCTGCTCAGCGTCAGCGGCTTTTCCAGTTCAATTTCCAACAAGCTGCCGGAACCATTCCAGGAATTATAAATGCCCAGCATGGCATTCGTAGGGAATGTAATCTGTGTATCATTTCGCAGCAGCTTCGCCAGCTCATACATAGTCATTTCTGCCAAAACTGTGATGCAGCCCATACTGTAAGTATGATTTTCCAGCTCCTGACAAAGTGAAAGCAGAAATTGTGGCTTATCCTGTTTACTTTCAGGATATCCATGCTTCTGGTAGCTGTCCATCGCATTCCTCAAATCTTTCATAGTATAACCTTGCGCCTCAAGCAGGCGGGAAAGTCCGGATGGAATAGACAAAATATTTCTTTTGTCTTCTCTAAGCAGCGCATCACCTTGTTCTGACACCAGATTGCAATCCAAATTCTGTTCCTCATCTGTTGCAAAAATAAGGTTGACTTTCATTGTCTGGCTCAGAAAATGCTCATAATCCGGTTCAATGGACAGCGTGTCCCAAAGGATTTGCCGCAAGTCTTCATCATCATCCGTAAGTTCGGGCGTATCTGCGGCATGTTTCAGAATTGCATCTTCAATGTCCCAGATATCCCATTGATAATTCGCATAAATTTGCTCAGTCATACGGTACAGGAAATCCTTTTCCGGATACTCATTACTGCTATGACGGTTCTCCAGGATGCTGACAACCGCTTCAAAGGCTTTGGGCAGCAGCCATTCATTGGTTTCCCGGTAGTCCGCATCAATCCGGATCGTTTTTCTGTCCCCATCTTTCTCCACAAAATACAGGGCTTCCGCAGCTTCCATCAATACATTGATGATGTTTTCAGTCGTTGTCATAGTGTATACCCCTTTTCCAATGTCGTTATTTGTTAATCCGTTCGTAAGTGAGATACTGATAAGAAACCCCATTTTCCTCATACATCTGGGATTCCTCTGTCACTTTCCATTCCCCATGAATCCTGAACCAGGTATCCGCCGGGAACAGTTCATAAATGCGGGTAAGATAAAATTTTGTGATATAAGGAGAAAACTGTTCATATACGCTTCCTCCACCGATCACAACGACATTTTCCGGATTTTTATCCGCACAGTGTTCCAGCACTTCTTCGATGCTGTGGCAAACAACTGCGTTTTCGCACTTGAAATTCGGGTCATGTGTGAGGATGACATTTTCCCGGTTGGGAAGCGGATTCTGCTCTGGAAAAGTTTCAAGCGTTTTCCGCCCCAGAATCACAGTTTTCCCTTCCGTCAAATGCCGAAAATGCTTCAAATCACTCGGAAGATGACAAAGCAGTTTCCCTTTATTGCCAATCCCGCCAAGCAGGTCAACAGCAGCAACAGCAATCATCGTGATACCTCCAATTATTTTGCAACCGGGATATTTCGGATCTGCGGATTTGCTTGATAGTCTTCAACCCACAAATCATCCACTGTAAATTGATAAAAATCATGAATAGCAGGGTTTAACCGCACTTTGGGAGCCGGATATTGCGGGCGGGCAATCATTTCCTGCATCAGCGGGATATGCCGGTCATAAATATGACAATCACTGATCACATGGATAAGTTCCCCTGCTTTTAATCCAGATACCTGCGCGAACATCATAAGAAGCAGCGCATATTGGCATATATTCCAGTTATTTTCAACCAGTGTATCCTGGCTGCGCTGATTTAGGATCATATTCAGCTTATCCCCCATCACATTGAGTGTAACACTCCAACAGCAGGGTTCCAAGTGCATTTCCG
>CAXHNU010000065.1:16862-17965 GCA_964017555.1 uncultured Butyricicoccus sp.
ATTTAGGATCATATTCAGCTTATCCCCCATCACATTGAGTGTAACACTCCAACAGCAGGGTTCCAAGTGCATTTCCGACAAATCTTCAAAGCTGTAAAGGTGTGCAACCATACGCCTGCTGGCTGGGTTATGTTTCAGCTGCCAGAGCAGGTTATCCACTTGATCCATCATCCCCTGCTTGAATTGATACTGTTTCTGAAGTTGATACCCATACGCTTTTCCAATAGAACCTGTTTCATCTGCCCACTGATCCCAAATATGTGAATGCAGTTCATGGATGTTGTTGGACTTTTTCTGCCAAATCCATAAAATTTCATCAAACGCCGCTTTCAATGCTGTGGGGCGCAGCGTCAGTGCCGGAAATTCCTCCTGCAGCTGATACCGGTTTGCCACCCCGAAAATCTTACGGGTATGTGCCGGTGTACCATCCTCCCAGCGTGGGCGAACAGCCATATTTTCGTCAGAAATCCCTTCTTTCAGAATCCGGTTTGCCATATCGACAAACAAAACATCTGCTTTTGACATTGTGTTTTCCTCCAGTTTTTTATTTTGAAATCCCATCATATGATTGCTTTATGATATGCAAAAACATGAAGTGTTTCACATTTTGTCAGCCGGCATATGAATGAAGTGGAGAAAAAACAAAGGCAAGGGATAATCCCCTGCCTCTGCTTTTCTGTGCCTTTTAGAATCCTGTTGTTGGTAATCTGCCAGGCAATGTTGTTGTTTTGAGAATGTTTGTCGTCCAAGTTGCGGTGGCAGTCTGCCAATTGTTCGCAAGTTTGCCGCCAATCTCTGTCCGGACAATGCACTTGTATCCATTGTACACGCTGGGCATGACATACAGATACAGGGAAGGTTTCACAGAAACCTTGAAGTTTGCCGGGACTGTGCCGAACGACAGCCGGATATCCGTGACATATTCGCCTGTCTGCAGGTTCAGTGCAGTGGAAGACAAATCAAGCTGGTTCTGATTGGTACTCAGTAAATCAGCGCTCATTTCACGGAAATCGTTCATGTTGGTCTTATAATAGACCTTGTACCATGCCTTGGTGTTCCAGGAACCGGTATACAGTGTCCCGGCACGGGCACAGTCTGTCGGG
>CAXHNU010000066.1:0-17808 GCA_964017555.1 uncultured Butyricicoccus sp.
TGAAAATTACCGCTACTATGTGCAGCGCCTGCACGAAACCATGTGCCAGTGGCGCGGAGAAAACGCACAATAATCTTGCGCAGCAAACCATTTATCATAATTCATTTGAAAGTGAGGAAAAGACAATGAGTAAAGGCAAACGGATATGGGCAGCAGGTATTGCGGCAGCGTTGATAACAGGGATGCTGGCAGGCTGCAGCGGGACAAACAGCAGCGGTTCCGCGCAAAGTGGGGGCAGCAGCGTAGGTGCGGATGGCACAAGTGATAAAAATATTACGCTTTGCCTGTCCACCCGTGACGAATGGCTTTCTACCCTGGCAACCGCCGCCATTGATACTGGCAAAGAAAATGGTTATGAAATTATCGTACAGGATTGCGAAAACGATGTCAACAAACAAATTCAATATGTTGAAACCGTGCGCAACAGCGGTGCAGATGTCGTGATTGTCAATCTGGTGAATTTTGAGCTGGCAGAAGAAGTCATCAAAGCGGCAGGCGATATGAAAGTGGTTTTTGTCAACCGTATGCCGACCGACCTGGCGCTGATGGATGCAAATCATGTTTATGTCGGTTCTGATGAAAGCGAAGCAGGGCGTTTGCAAAGTGAATATCTTGCGCAATATTTCAAAGATAAAAACCAGGATTCTGTCAACTATATCTTGCTGTCCGGCGATTTGGGGATGCCTTCCACCACCAAACGCACCGACTCCGCATTGCAGGGATTAAAAGATGCTGGACTGAAATCCGCACCTGCAACCGCTGACCTGGTTTGTGAATGGAGCCGCGAGGTTGCAATTGATAAAGTGATGCCAGTTTTAACCCAAGGCGTGGACTTTGACTGCATCATTGCCAATAATGACGCCATGGCATTGGGTGCGGTAGAAGCGCTTGAAATGTCCAAACGCAACCCTGGGGATGTCCCAATTGTTGGCATTGACTCCACACTGGATGCCTTGCAGGCGATTGAAGAAGGGAAAATGGCAATGTCCGCTTTCCAAAATGCCAATGGACAAGGTTCTAATGCTGTGAAAGCTGCCATCAACCTGATGGAAAACAAAGCCTTCAATGATGGCTGTGATTTTGAACTTGATTCAAACAATGAATTTGCAATGTACATCCCATTTGAAATGGTGACAAAAGAAAATGTCGCCGACTATAAATAAAAAGCTGCTGGCAGGACAAACCAGCAAAGGACTTCACTTCATATTTGAAACCTGATACATTCTTCATTCTCATTTCTTTTGGGCAGCCGCGTAAAATTCGCGGCTGCCTCTGTTTGCTGAAAAAAAGCGGCTGGACGCATATTGCATCCCAGCCGCTTTGATTGATTTAATTGACACTGACCAGTTTGACGTCTATCATAGCGCCGCGTTTCATCTTGCCGGAAATCGTGATAAGATCCCCGTTTTTCAGTTCTGTCCCATCTATTGTAATGGTGGATATCGGTACCCCTGGCGTATGGGTCACTGGAATCGCGTCTTCTAACGAAACAATCATTGTTTCAACCGTCGCATCTGGTACAGTAAGCCCAAAATACCATTTATCTTCCTGTCCATCTTGAGAATGGATCCGCCCATCCAGATCCCGCAGTGTCAAATACCGGAATGTCAATTCGCCGCTGACTTCAAAGACATCATTTGTGATATAAGCATTTGCCGATTCACAGCTGCTGATTCTGATCGGTTGACCAAAGTCCTCTTTTCTTTCATATCCTACGGTTGTCAATTCCCCCACAACAGAAATCTTTTGGTCTGTCACCAGGTTTATAATATCATCTTTGGGGAGATGTACTTTCATGCTATAGGAACTGTTATAAGCCTCAAAGATGATGTGATCGCTTTCGATTTCCCCGACATATCCATCAAAAGTAAATATCTTGCCTGTTAATTCTTCTTCCGCTTTCACTTTATTTTCGGCAATGCCATCATACAATTCCTGCATATCAAAAAGTTCAGCTTTTCCCAGCATTTCTTCTTTTGTCATGCCGGTTTCCGCTTGTTTTGATGTATCTTCCCCGCTGGATGCACTTTTGTCCGCTGCACCGCCGCTGCCGCAAGCGGCAAGCGAACAGGTCAGCGCCGCTGCCAGCATAAACGCGAAAAGTTTTCTCATATCATTTCCTCCCGATGATGTGATGATTGGAATGCTTACCGCATCCAATAGATTTTGATAATACCAATATTGCTGCGCAAAACCGCAAAAAATTCACAGTTTTATATATACCTTTATATATACGATTATATATATAATGTCAAGTATTTTTATAATATTTTTTATATTTCGTCATTTTCACCAATTCCACGCGCAAAAGTACGTCCAAACGCCAAAAAGAAAAGCAAACCAAAAAGCGGCTTCCCGCCTTTTGGTTTGCATCCGTTTTCTGATATCAAAAAATATAACTTATCCGGCACAGCCCTGCCGCTGTGTCATAGTGCAAACAACAATTTCGCATTATCTTCCAGCATCTTTGCCCCATAAAAACGAAAACAGCTTTGTATGGTCTGCTGCAACATCCATTTGAACGCCTGCTATCATACGTTCTGGGTGCCATTGCACCCCAAAGACCGGCAAAGTATCATGTTCTAACCCTTCTATGGTGCCATCGGGCGCATAAGCGGTGCTGTGAAGCCCCTGCCCGAGCTGCCCAACCGCTTGATGGTGAAAACTATTTGCAGTAAAATGGGCGCCGCACAAATGGGATAAACGGCTTCCAGGCTCAGTCTGCACCCCATGTGTCACATCATCATGCCCCTCAATATGCTGGCGCAAATCACCGCCAAAATAAACATTTATGACTTGCAGCCCGCGGCAAATGCCGAAAACCGGTTTGCTTCTGTGGCAAAAAGCTTCCAACAGCTCCAATTCCTCTTCATCCCGCAGGATGTCCGGCGGATTGGCTTTTGGGTGCTGCCGCTGCCCAAAAAAAGAAGCTGCCATATCCCCGCCGCCAGATAATAACAATCCATCGAACCGATCTGCAAAGCGGTTTGCGTCCCCGCCAAGCATCGCGACAGCTTCACAGCCTACTTGCCGCAGTGCCTGCCCATATAATACCGATACATTGCGCCGCGGGGACATTGGGTTCGGCTGTGTGCCGGACGAAACCAAAATCATTGGTGCTGCATCCATTATCCTGCCTCCTTGCTGCTTATCACTGCTTTACCTTTATCCTATGCAGCCCCACAAGTGAATTATCCGTGTTTTACCACAGGATTTTGAAACCCTTTGTGATTTTTATCTTTGATATGCCGTGCCAAATAAACCACAGGCGTATCCGCCAGCGAAGTTACGATAAAAATCACATAACTGGACAGCGCAATGGAAATCAGCGTTTTGATATCATAAATGCCCCAAAATGCAAACGCGGTAAATAATGCCGAATTTAAAAACTGCGAAATCAGCGTAGAACCATTGTTGCGCAGCCATAAGAAGCGGCGGCTATCGCCGCATTTTTGTGCTGTAACCTGCCACCAGAAATGATACATCCATACATCAAAGCCTTGGGCAATCGCATAAACCACAAGGGACGCAATCATCATACGCGGTGTGTTGGAAAATACTTTCAGGAAAGAAGAATACATGATATCATTTTCACTCACGGTATATAACAGCCAGGACTGCGATACCACAATAAACAGCACCGATGTTGCAATGCCTACCCATACTGCTTTTTGGGCAGCTTGTTTGCCTTCGGTTTCTGACAGGATATCTGTGACCAAAAATGTTGTGGCAAACAGGATATTGCCAAGTGTCATTTCCATGCCAAAGGCATCAACCAGCAGCAGCGCTTCAATATTCGCCGCAATGGTAGCAAATACGGTAAAGCAGTACATCCCCGCACGCCCAAATAACTTATACCATGCCAACACTGCACCATACAGCACAATCATTGAAAAAATTAGCAGCCATTCATTCTTCATTATTTTCAGCTCCTATTCCAAAATCCGTATTTTCTATTAAAATATCCACCCGTGGATTATCCCGGTAAACCGGATATAGTGTTTGCATAAATTCCCGTATCACAGCGGCATCCGGTTGTATCTGCGTTGTATTGGGCGTCATGATATTGACACAGACCCGCTCAAAATACTGCAAACCGGTTTGAATATCCTGTTCCATCGATGTTTTATCCTGCCCCCACAGCCCAAACAGCAAACAACATTCATCAAATGGCTGGGCGATTTTTGCCGGGTCAGTTTCATCAATCCCTTTGCAAAGGACTTGCTCCCGGTATGCCGCGTCAAACGTTTCAATACCAGATTTGACCTTTACGGTTATGCCTTGCTGCCGGAACCGCTGCCGCAGGGCAGGCAGGCTGTCCCGATACATCCAGTGGCATTCAAAATGCAGTGTATCAATCTTTTTCTGCCAGCAAATATCGATGATCCGCTGTATGGTTTGTTCATCCAGTTCGGGGAACGAACCAGAATTGATAACCTCCAGCCGATGGAACCGTCCGGTAATATGGCTGAGGATTTTCGCATTCAGCGCAAAATTCGCGGCGGTATCTGAAGCGCAGTCCAAATGATAATCACAAAATGTACAGCGCCGCCAGCGGCAGCCGGCGCCGCGCAGCATCACAATTTCACGTGGGTTCTTTTCGGTAATTTCCGCATATCGTACCATAAAAAAATTCCTTTCCGGACACAAAAAATGGCACATTTATCAACATAAATGCACCATCAAAAAACCCATGACCCCCGTGTAACGATGCTACCGGTGCATGGCTGTCCTTGGTTTTGTTTATAGACAGGATGGCTGCAAACTGTCTGTTATGAAATTCTTATTGCATAGTATACCATATCCCCGTGTGAAACGCAAGGATTTTTTCAGCATAAAGAAAGGATGGGCAGTGAGGCTTTTCCCAGCCAGGCACCGCCCATTCTGCCGTTTATGTGTCAAGCATCGCAGCAATTAATTCCAATAGTTCAGGGAAATTTACTGGTTTTGCCATATGCGCATTCATTCCGCTTTCCAGCGACAGCCGCCGGTCTTCATCAAATGTGTTCGCGGATAATGCCACAATCGGTATATTGGATAATTCCGGGTCTTCCAGCTTGCGGATCTCCCGCGCTGCTTGGTAGCCGTCCATAATTGGCATCTGTATATCCATCAGTATCAGTGCATATTCCCCAGGGTCAGCATGCCGGATGCGTTCCACTGCAATGCTGCCATTATTCGCGGTATCCACCAGGAACCCTGCATCCTGCAATAATTCCTGTTCAATTTCCAAGTTCAGTTCATTATCTTCTACAATCAGCAGTTTTGGCTGTCCGGTTTGTTTGCGTGCTTGACTGACAGGCAAAGGGTTTTTTTCTTTAATTCGCAGCGGCAATGTTACTGTGAATTTGCTGCCTTTGCCCATCATGCTTTCCACTTCAATTTTGCCGGACAACAGGTCAACAATACTTTTTACAATTGTCAGTCCAAGCCCTGTGCCATGCACACCGCTGAGGGTGGTATTCTTCTGCCGTTCAAACGGCTCAAACATATATTCCATGAAGTCCCGGCTCATCCCAACACCATTGTCTTCAATAACCACCTGATACATCGAATATCCGGTTGAAACGTTATCCATTTCCCCAATGCAAACCGTGACCCAACCGCCCGGCTCGGTATATTTCACCGCATTGCTCGCCAGGCGCAAAATGAGCTGATATAGTTTTTTCTGGTCGCTATAGACTTCTGCATGGCAAAGCCGCGATAATTCCAGCTTGAAATCCATGCTTTTCTGTGTAATCAGTGGAATTAGTGATTGCTGCACCTGCTGAGCAATTTCAATTAAATTGCACTCGCCTTCTTCCATGTTGACCTTAGTTGCTTCGATTTGGGCAATTTCCAGCACATCATTGATAAGCTGGAGCAATTGGGTGCTGGATGCTTCAATCATATCCAGATAATTCATCAGCTTTTCCGTCTGGTCAATCCGCCGTTTGGCAAGCGCTGTATAGCCTACAATCGCATTCATGGGCGTGCGGATATCGTGTGACATATTGGAAAGGAATGTGTTCTTTGCGACAACGGCTGCCCGCGCCTGGTTCAGTGCCCCTTCCAGAATTTCTTTACGGCGTAGTTCATGCCGTATCTCTTCATCGACACTCCGCACCCCAATCACAATCTGTGAAACTTCATTGCCGCGCCCAACATTGACAATGCGCAGCTGCAAATATTCTATGTACCCGTTACACATGATACGGTAATTGATATGGAACATTTTCCGTTTATACAGCCGCTTGCGGATGCTGCTGGTTTGGAGTGTATCAGTCAGCAGCAGCCGGTCTTCAGGATGCACCCAGGTTGCAATATATTCTGAAGCAAAGCCGGTAAACCGGCGCAGCATATGCCCGGTATCAAAAGAATGGATCCGGCTGCTGATTTGATATGCCTTGATGGTATCTGTGCTTAAGTTGGCATAGAAAATAGATTCATAATCAAAGCTGAGCCCTTCTATGGTTTCCAGCCGCCGCAAGTGCTCTTGGTTAATGACTTTGAGCTGCTTGGAATAATCCCGCAGTTGTTCTTCTTTTTTCTGGCGTTCCTGCTGCTGTTCCTGTTTTTTCTCAGTCGCGTCCCCAGCAAAGACATAAAACAGTCCGCCAGTTGTCCCATTGTCCACAAAATGCCCATAATCTTCAATCCAGCGGGTTTCTCCATCTTTGCGGATAATGCGATATTCCACATAATCCAAATCAAATTGGCTTTGTGCAATTTGCTCTGCAATGCTTTTCTCTACCCTGTCCAGGTCATCGGGATGCACCATCCCTTTGAAGCTGCCGCCGGTCAGCTTCATAAATTCATCCATATTATCGCAGCCAAAAATGCGCAGCAAGGTTTCATTTGCAAAAAAGATTTCTTCATCCCCGCTGCCATGGTAAATAAAAAACCCACCTGGCATTTTGTTCATCAGTTTTGCCAAATCAGCCTGGCTCAACGCAATATCTGGCATTGAGATGCCATAACTCTCCTGCAAACTGACCACCTCCCACCTTTACATACCCATAAATAGCAGTGTGTTGGTTTTATTACCACTATTATAACGTATTCTGCGCCCCAAATCAAATTTTCCCGCAATTTTTACGAAAAATTTAATTTATGCTTTGCACATTTTCCACAGAATCCCTCCAGGCATGGCTGCCGGACAAATTGAGCGAGCACAAAAGCCTATTTTACGTTTCATTTATATTCAAATCTATACAAAGTACAAAATGAAATCTTTAGACCGAATCAGGGCACGGAACTGCGCGTTTAAAGCAGATCCGTGCCCTTTTATCATGTAACTTATGTTTAAAATTTAATTGTGTGCAAGATCCGAATCCATTCCGGGTCAAAATGGTTGACAATTTCACTGCGCCCGGTATCCATTGCCTGGATTTTCTCCATATCTGCCGGGGATAATGTGAAATCAAAAATATCAAAGTTTTGCTTAATCCTATCTGCATGGACAGATTTCGGGATAACAACAACGCCGCGCTGTATATTCCAGCGAAGTGCAACCTGGGCAGCAGATTTGCCATACTGTTTGCCAATTTCGGTCAAAACAGGATTGGTAAAGAAACCATTCTTTCCTTCATTAAATGGCGCCCATGCTTCCGGCACAACATGATATTGATTCATCGTATCAATATTTTGTTTTTGTTGGAAAAACGGGTGCATTTCCACTTGGTTTATCATTGGTTTTATCTCAAATGTTTCGCAAAGGTCTGCCAGCACATGCGGATAACAATTCGCCATGCCAATGGCTTTCAGCTTGCCATGCTGATAAAGCTGCTCCAAGCCCTTCCATGCGCCCATATAATCGCCCATCGGCTGGTGCAGCAGCATCAGATCAATGTAGCCTACGCCAAGCTGTTCCAAAGAACGTTCTGTTGCTTTGATTGCACCATCATAAGAAAAATCCTGAATCCACAGTTTGGTCGTGATAAAGATTTCCTCCCGCGCAATCCCGCTTTCTTTTATCGCGTCGCCAACTGCTTTTTCATTCATATACGCCTGTGCGGTATCAATCAGCCGGTAACCGGTCTGCAATGCGGTAAGCACAGCTTTTTTTGCGTCCTCATATGCCGGCACCTGAAATACGCCAAATCCCAGCATCGGGATTTTTATGCCATTATATAGTTTCCGATA
The DNA here is from genome assembly GCA_964017555.1 of uncultured Butyricicoccus sp. Taxonomy (GTDB): domain Bacteria; phylum Bacillota; class Clostridia; order Oscillospirales; family Butyricicoccaceae; genus Butyricicoccus_B. Next base: position 8,125 of record CAXHNU010000066.1, read on the forward strand.
TTCCATCATATAATCTCCTTTGTTTATTTGTCATCCGCATGGATATCAAATGCTTGTATCAGAAAATCGCCAACGCCTGGTGCATCCGGATCATGGCAGCCTTTTCCTATGTCCAGCGCACGGATTTGCTGCATTTCTTTTTCTGTCAATGCGAAATCAAAGATATCCATATTCTGTTTTATCCGTTCGGGTTTTGTTGATTTGGGGAAGATAATAATGCCTTCCTGCACTTCAAACCGCAAAATAACTTGGCTGGCACTTTTATGATGCCTGCCCGCAATTCCGGCAAGAACAGGGTCTGTCAACAGATTTTTATTCCCTTGCCCCAGCGGCCCCCAGGCTTCCAGCCGGACATCTGCATCCGCCATGATTGCTCTGATCGCCTTTTGCTGATAATAAGGGTTAAATTCCACTTGGTTGACAGACGGCATTGTGTCAAACTGCGGCACAAAACGATTCCAAATTTTCGGCGTCATATTGCTGACCCCAATGGAACGGATTTTGCCTGCCTGTTTTGCCTCTTCCATGGCTTTCCACGCACCTGGCACATCGCCATAAGGCTGATGGATCAAATATAAATCCATATAATCTGTGTTCAATTTGCGCAAAGATATTTCAATGCCTTTTTTCGCGGCTTCATAGCCATAATCTTGCAGCCAAAGTTTGCTTGTCAAGAAGATTTCGTCCCTTGCAATCCCGCTTTCGCGGATTGCTTTCCCAACTTCATGTTCATTGAAATATGCCGCCGCTGTGTCAATATGGCGAATACCAAGGGCAAGTGCCTGCCGGACAGCTCGATAAGTGCTTCCGTCTGCGGGGATTTGGTAGGTGCCGAATCCATAAACCGGGATTTCCACACCATCATTTAACCTGATTGTTTGGATCTGCATTTGAAATGTCATCCTTTCTGATTAAATACGGATTTATAATTGCGCCTAAAAACAGGTCACAAAATTCTTTTGTACGGGCTTCAAAGCAATAAGTGCCGCCTGACATATCCCAGCAAAGCATTTCGCCATAAAGCACATCAATTAAAGTATGGGCAAGCACATCCGCGGGTGTATCGGGTTTCAGTTCACCCCGTTTGATGCCGCTTTCAATGATTTGCTTTACCGAATGAATATCGGCATGCAGTTTATTTTTATCATCCGGGTTTTCCACAAGGTCTGGGTCAACGGTGTTGCGCACCCATTCCTGACAAAGCTTCAAGCTGCTTTTTTCGATATAACCGGAAAATTGCAGCATAAAGAATACAAGCCGCTGCATAAATGTGCCCTGGTATGCCTGCGCGTTATCTAAAATTTCCTGAAACACCTCCCAGCTAAGCGCGAAAACAATATCTTCCTTGCGTTTGAAATAGGTATAAAATGTGCCATTTGATACGCCGCAAGCATTTGTGATTTCTGCAATCGAAGTATTTGCCAGCCCTTTTTCACAAATGATTTGTTTTGCGGTTTCCATCAGCCGCTTTCTGGTTTGCTGTGCTGCAATCTGCCTGTTTGTCACATCATCTGCCCCCTTTTTCATTTTGCAATTTCATTGTATCATATTCACTGAATATAAGTCAATGAATTTTAATCAACTTTTTTAACATACTGCAAATTGATCCATCTGCCAAAACCCCGCTTGACATTGGGCGTCGGAATCCATATAATAAGATAATGTATCGATAAAATTCATATTCAAAGAAGGTATTGCAGATGGCTAAGGAAATCAAACTATCTCAGGAAAGTCTTGACAAATATAAAGAGGAACTTGAATATCTGAAAACAACCCGCGCCGATGAAGTCGCAGAACAACTGAAAGAAGCGCGTTCTTTTGGCGACCTTTCGGAAAACGCGGAATATGATGAAGCCAAAAACGAACAAGGCAAATTATATTCCCGCATTGCGGAGCTGGAAGAAATTATAAAACACGCGGTTGTTGTCACTGGCGATACCTATGCCGCTGATGAAGTATCCCCTGGCTGCCGCTTTGTGGTTGTAGATATGGAATTTGGAGAACAGGAAGAATACCGCTTTGTTGGCTCCCAGGAAGTAGACCCAATGAATGGGCTAATTTCGGATGAATCCCCCTTTGGCAAAGCAATGCTGGGCAAAAAAGTGGGCGAAACCGTCCAAGTTGAAGCCCCCGCAGGTGTTGTCCGGTATAAAATTGTAGACTTGCAGAAGTGAGGGATAAATTCTTATGGCAAATGAACAAATGACGCCTGAAGCAGGGCAGCAACAGGCTGAATTAAATGAACTGCTGCGCATCCGCCGTGATAAACTGGCAGAACTGCAGGCAGCAGGCAATGATCCGTTTGAACAGGTGCGTTTCCACCGCACCCATCATACAACCGATATCAAAAATAATTTTGATGAAATGGATGGCAAAACCGTCCGCCTGGCTGGGCGCATGATGTCCAAACGGATTATGGGCAAAGCATCTTTTGCAGATTTAAGCGACCGTTATGGGCGGCTGCAAATGTATGTAAAACGTGATGTGCTCGGCACAGACAGTTATACAGTATTCAAAAAAATGGATATCGGTGATTTGGTCGGCATTGAAGGCACAGTATTCCGCACCCATAAAGGCGAAATTTCGGTTTCAGTTTCTGAAATGGTGCTGCTTTCCAAAAATCTGATCCCATTGCCCGAAAAATGGCATGGGCTGAAAGACACAGATATGCGTTACCGCCAACGTTATGTTGACCTGATTATCAACCCGGAAGTGCGGGATACGTTTGAAAAGCGTTCCAAGATTGTCCGTGAAATCCGTAATTTTATGGACTCCCGCGGCTTTATGGAAGTGGAAACCCCTTGCCTCAATACGATCCCTGGCGGTGCCGCTGCGCGCCCGTTCATCACCCATCACAATGCGCTTGATATTGATATGTATATGCGCATTGCAACCGAACTGCATCTCAAGCGGCTGATTGTCGGCGGGTTGGAACAAGTTTATGAAATCGGGCGCATTTTCCGCAATGAGGGCATGGATACCCGCCATAACCCGGAATTTACAACCATAGAATTATATCAGGCATATACCGATTATGCCGGTATGATGGATATTACCGAAGATATGGTTGTCCATGTCTGTGAAAAGGTGCTTGGCACAACAAAAGTGACTTACCAGGGCACCGAACTGGACTTCACAAAAGGCTGGAAGCGCATGACCATGGCAGACGCTGTAAAAGAATATGCCGGCTTGGATTTCATGGCAATGGATGAAGCGCAGGCGCTGGAAGCGGTCAAGGCAAAAGGACTTACCCCGGAAAAGGGCAAGGAAAGCTGGGGCAACCTGCTTGCATTCTGCTATGATGAATTTGTGGAAGATAAACTGATCCAGCCAACCTTTATTATTGATTATCCGGTTGAAATCTCCCCGCTTGCCAAGCGCAAGGCATCCGACCCGCGTTTAACCGAACGGTTTGAATGCTTTGTCTATGGGCGCGAACTGTGCAACGCATTTTCCGAACTCAATGACCCGATTGACCAGAAGGAACGGTTTGAACGCCAAGTCGCGCTGCGCAATGCCGGTGATGATGAAGCCAATATGATGGACAGCGATTTTGTATGTGCGCTGGAATACGGTATGCCGCCAACCGGCGGCATGGGCATGGGCATTGACCGGCTGGTTATGTTCCTGACCGATTCCGCGTCTATCCGTGATGTTTTGTTGTTCCCCACGATGAAACCATTAGATGTATAATCATAAATAATTTTCTTGTTGACGAGCATTCCATTCTTCCATATACTAGAAATAGAGATAAGTTATGCTTTTGGTATAGCGCCGCTATAAAGCGGGAAAATAATTAACGTAACTTGTTGCTAGAATGTTCTAGTCGGTCGGGATAAAGACCTAAAACTCATGCCGCGAGCGCAGGGAAAGCGCGAAAAAATCCAAAAGGTGATGGCGTATTGGCACCATCACCTTTTATTTTGTGACCATTTTTATCAAAATTGTGCGCCCGCAGCGCTTTCGCAGAAACAAAATTTCTTCCACTATTTTTTAAAATTTCTATCTATATCATTTTATCTGCAAATAAAAACAAAAAATATCAAGTGAAAAGCAAATTTCAGCAAATTTGCAGTTGATTTTATCGGCTAAAAGGAGTACCATTGTATGGTAGATTAGTGTGTTAAGGGGGAACCGTCAGGAGGTATGGGCATGAGAGTCACCCTAAAAGATATTGCGCGGCGGTCAGGTGTATCCGTAAATACGGTTTCCCTTGCGCTTCGGGATATGCCAGGTGTACGGCAGCAAACAAAAGATAATATTCTCCGCATTGCGGAGGAAATCGGCTACTTTGGGCAAAAAGGCAAATTGGAAATGCGTAATATTGGCTTGGTATCAACCGGCGAACGCTTACGGGATTCCTATTTCTATATGAGTTTCCATCAGCATATCCTAAACACAGTGCATGAATACAATTATAACCTAATGGTATTCAAAGGCGCAACTTGTGATATCGCCCAAGAGGAACTGCGCTGGAAGTTTGAAAGCAATTCGATTGCAGGCATTATTATCCTTGGCGATATGGAAGAGCGCATTGCCGCCAAAGTTGCCCAATGCGGCATTCCAATCATCGCAACCGGCACCCGGTATGATGCCCTTGATATGTGTGTTGTGATTGAGGACAACCTAAAAGGCGGGCATATGGCGGTTGAATACCTTTGGAATAAAGGTTACCGGAAATTAGGCTTTGTCGGCAACCCAAAGCACAGCACAGGCTTTATGGAGCGTTTCCAAGGCTATGTTGGTTCTATGATGTCTTTCGGACTGCCGGTTGACCCGGAATATCTGGTCATCGGTATGGATCAGGTGCAGGTTTACGATTACAACTGTATCCTGGCGTCTTTAAAGCGGTGCAAATCCTTGCCGGAAGCCTTTATCTGCACCAATGATAATATGGCGATGCTGACTGCACGCGCACTGTTATCCATGGGCTATTCCGTACCGGGGGACATTGCTTTAATCGGCTTCGATAATACCGTGATGGGGAAAATGGCAATCCCATCTATTACATCGGTCGATGTACATTGCGCAGTACAGGCGGAAGTTTGTGTGAAAAAACTGATCTCCATGATACAAGGCGGGGAAAGCTGCAATGAACGCATCTTATTGCCTGTATCCATCGCAGAAGGCGAATCTGTGCGCAGCTTAATTGATTAAAAAAATATAACCGCTGCCTCCATTACGATATGGGGCAGCGGTTTTTTTCTTATCGGTGATTTATTTTACCATACGCTGATATATCGGAACGCATAACGGTCACTGCGGCAATGGGTTTTGGAAAACTCAAAAATCCGCCCATCATCCAGGCTGGCAACCTGTTCGATTTCCAAAATGCTGAATGGTTCTGAGATATGAAAATATTGTTTTTCGGCTTCTGTGGGTAGCAGCGAACGCAAGGTACGGCGTGCACTTTGCGGCTTTAAGCGCAAAGTATCTAAGATATAAGCATAAATAGAGCCGCTGACAATATGCAGATCCAGCCCCGGCACAATGCCCACCGGCAGATACGCATATTCCACCACATAAGGTTCATCATCCACAAACCGTGTGCGGCAAATATAATAGACCAAATCTTTTTCGGTCAGGCACATTTTTTCGGCAGCTTCCCCTGTGGCTGGATGGGTCACGAATTGATGGATTTCCGCTGATACCCGCCGCCCTGCAAACTGGCGGGTAAACCCGGTAAACTGCACCTGTTCGCCGGTTAAGATTTCATGTAGATGTTCGGTATCCTGCACGAAACTGCCTGCGCCGCGCCGTTTGGTAATGATCCCAAGCTGAACCAGTAAATCTGTTGCTTTTTTAATGGTAATGCGGCTGACTTGATACATGGCGCATAACTCTGTTTCGAGCGGAAGCTGTATCCCACGGGGATAATGCCCGGATTCAATCTTTTGCGCCAAATCAAGCGCAACCATGCGATATTTTTCCAAATTCGTCCCACCTCCCAAAGGTTTTTTCATAATATGATTTACTTTAATAACAGAATATCATGTTTCTATCCTTTTGTACAGTGCAAAAGTTGTTTTTCTGGTTTTATTCCATAATATTTTGGGCAATAGATATGGCGGCGCCTGGGTTATTTCCAACCCGGCGCCGCCTGTTTCATTTGATTCGTTTTCTGATGGTTTGGATATATGCTACTTTATTCTAACGCTGCAAGCGCGGCTTGCAGCTGGACATCTTTTTTCTCTGAGGAGAAATATAAGTCAAAGCCTTCGGGGGCGGCACACGTGATATCTGGCGTCACACCTGTGCCAATCAGGCTTTTGCCAAGCGGTGTAAAATACTCCTGGTCGGACAGGTGCAAGGCGGAACCATCCTGCAATTCATAATTCTGTTGTGCATAGCCTTTGCCAATGGTCTGCTCCCCAACGACAACCGCTTTTCCATATTCCTGCAAAGCTGCCGCAAAAAATTCTGCCGCACTGATGGATTCCGCATTGACCAGCACTGCCATCGGCAGTTCCTGCTGTTTTTCATCCGATTCATAAATGGTTTCTTTGCCTTCTTTGGTGCGCAGCGTCATAATCAGCCCACGCGGGACAAGGGTATCCACCGCTGTGCATACGCTGTCTACCGAACCACCAGGGTTATTGCGCACATCAAATACCAGTTGGGACGCCCCTTGTGAAACCAGTTTATCCACCGCTTTTTCCATTTGCTTTTCAGAACCGCGATGGAAACTGTAAATGCGAATAAACCCGGTTTGTCCATCTGCAAGCATTTTGCCGCTTACCATCGTCTGCTGTGTGGTCTTGCGTTCCATTTCAACGGTTTCTGTTTCGCCGGTTGCTTTGCGGCGGATGATAATCCGGGCTTTGGTGCCCTCCTCGCCGGCAATTGCTTCAAGGGTTTCAGAATAGCCATCCTCCTGCATGGTCTTGCCTTCCGCGCCAAGAATAAGGTCACCTTTTTTCAAGCCAAGCTTTTCCCCATCCGACCCTGGAAAAACTTCTACAATCCGCAATTCCCGCGTATCGGCATGATAAGAAGTATACAGCCCAATGCCAAAGGACTGCCCGGAAAAACTGAGTTTATATTTTTCAAACTGTTCTGCGGACATATAATTGCTCCAGCGGTCGCCAATGCCAGCCACATATCCTGCCGCAGCCATATCGACGGCATCCTGCTGGTCATAACCGCCGACATAATATTTATCCACCGTATAGCGAATTTCACCGATTTTGCCATATATCTCATTGTTGATTTTATATTCCGGCAGCATTTCTTCAAACCGTCGGTTCATCATGGCATAGGAAATGGAAAATGCCATGGCGGCTGAAAAGCCGCACAGCACCGCTGCCACTCCCCAATGGACTTTATTTGACATAGTTTTCCTCCTTTGCATCAGGCAAGGGGGACGCGCCATACAGCGTGCCCCCCTCTGAATTGGGTTCGTATTTTTTAGAAATAACTCATCGGGTTTGTGGTTGAACCATTTACATAAACTTCAAAATGCAGATGTGGGCCAGTGGAATTGCCTGTAGAACCGACCTTACCAATCTGCTGCCCAGCGGATACATTTGCGCCGACAGATACGCCGCGGCTGGACATATGCGCATACGCTGTCATTAAGCCGCCGCCATGGCTGACCACAATATAGTTGCCATAGGACGAGGAGAAATAGCTCTGCACAACTGTGCCGCTTGCTGCCGCGAGTACCGGGCTGCCGCTTGGCGCGGGGATATCGGTGCCCTTATGGAATTTACGGGTGCCGGAAATCGGATGGATACGCCAGCCATAACCGCTGCCTGCGCTGCCGCTTGGCGCTGGCCAAACCAAACCGCTGGTGCTGACACGGGATTTTGTTTTTGTGCTGCTGCCTGAACTGCCTGAGCTGCCCGAATTTGAATTGCTGCTCTTTTTGGCTGCCGCGGCAGCTTCCGCCTGCTTGCGGGCTTCTTCTTCCTTGCGCTTTGCTTCTTCCGCTTCGCGGCGGGACATTTCTTCAATCTCCGCGCTGATTGCGCCCATTTCATCTTCCAGGGCGATGGCTTCTTTTTCCTTCTGCGCCTGGTTGCTTTCCAATTGGTCGGTCAGCTTCTGCACCTTGGTACGCTGACCCTTGAGGTCGGCATATTTGGATTCCAGTGATGCTTTATATTCTTCCTGGTCTTGTTTATCCTGTTCCAGCGCTGCTTTTGCGTCCTCCAGCTTTTTCTTCGCTGCTTTATAGTCCGCCACAATTTTTTTATCATTTTCCATGACAGCGCTGACATCTTCCATACGAGTCAGCATATCGCCAAAATTATTCGCACCCAGGATAACGTCCAGATAGCTTACATCATTGCCGTTTTCATACATAACGCGCATCCGGGTTTCAAACAGTTCGGTTTTTTCATCCAGCTCACGCTGTGCAACGACAATTTCTTCTTCTTTTATAACGATTTCATCTGCCAAACGCTGGATGACCGTTTTGGTTGCGTCAATATCTTCTTCGGTCAGGTTCATCTGGGTTGTCAAAGCGGCGAGTTTTTTGGAATTGCTGTTGATCTGCCCTTCCAATTCTTTGATTGCCGCTTCTACTTCGGATTTCTGCTTATCCAAACTGGAAATCTGGTTTTTCAGTTCGCTGATTGACGCCGCCTGCGCGGTACCAATGGCTGAAATCAAGCTGCCTCCCGCAATGGATATCACAAGTAACACAGCGATTGCTGCGGCAATGGCACGGACTGTTTTTTTACTTAGCATAAAAGCTCCTTTCCATCAAACATCCAGGAACCGGCGCATGGACAGCACCGACCCGCCTACACCAATGACAACACCTGCGCCAAGATAAACCGCAATCAGCACGACTGCAAATTCCTCAAAGCCTGCCATGGTAAACGCAGGCAGCGCATTGGTGACTGTCCCGACTAATTTTTCATAAATGCCCCATTCGGCAAGGGCGCCAAGCCCGCCGGCGACCAGCCCAAGCAGCATCCCTTCAATGATGAAGGGCCAGCGGATGAACCAGTTTGTTGCGCCGACCATTTTTTCGATAACGATTTCCTCACGGCGGGCAAACATTGCCAGTTTCACCGTATTGGAAATAATAAAGATAGAGATTGCGCCAAGGGCGGCAACCAGCGTAAAGGATACGATCTGGAACACCTGCCGCGCCCGCACCAACGCATTGATGGTATCTTCCCGTACAACAACATTGGCAACGCCGGAAATCTTTTTGATTTCCTCTTCGGTTTGCTTTGCCAGGGAAAGGTCTTTGAGCGTGATGCGGTAGCCATCGCGCATAAAGTTATTATTGGAATCATACCCTTCCAGGATATAGGCGTCATCACCAAGCTGCCTGCGCAGGTCTTCCAGCGACCGCTCTTTGGACTGGAACTCAACCGTATCCACATTATCAACGGCGGCAAGCTCCTTTTCCATGGCGCGTGCCTGGGTATAGGTGAAATTTTCATCAATATACAGTGCAATTTCGCTCTCCTGCTGCAGCTGGCGGATATTCAAATCAATATTGACCGAAATGAGCGTCACACTGCCGGTAATCAGCAGGCACGCTAAAATAATGCTGACGGCAGCAAAACTCATAAAGCCGTTCAGGAAAATATTATGTATGCCTTCCGCCCAGAAATAGCTAATTCCTGTCCGGCTTTTGCGCTGCCTGGGCTGCTTCGTTTTCTTGCTCATGGTTTGTGTTCCCCTCTGTGTGTTCGCTGTTCTCATACGGGCTATCAAAGG
>CAXHNU010000067.1:0-17628 GCA_964017555.1 uncultured Butyricicoccus sp.
ACACGATGAAAAAAAGGATTTTGTCAGCATTTTTGTGCTTGTGCATGATGTTGACGCTGGCTCCCGCCGCCTTTGCAACTGGCGATCCAGTTGATGGAGAAACAGGGGGGGGGTTCCAGTACTGGAAAAAATGCCCCTAATGTTACAGCAGCCACTTTGCATGATACTCGTCTTGATGATGAAGCAACTAAAAATGAAGGCATTGCAGATGATAAGCTATTTACAGGAGAGCCCAATGCAACGGATGAATGGGTTCCAGTTTCTGAAGAAGAAAATTCTTATACATCAAAGGTTACATTAACATTTACAGATGTTCAAAGACATCAAAATAAAGAAAATAATATGGGTTACTGGGTGGGCTTCTTTGTAGAGGCACCAGCAGGAACCAAAACGGCTAAATATGGCTTTAGCGAAACGCCGGACACACCTCTAGAAGAAAATGCAGAACAAGGTATAGCATTTTATTTTGACGCTGAAAAGCCCAAGAGCACAGTATGTTCGGTTGAATTTTTTGGCGAAGTTACTAATGGTGAGGCACCAAGCCTTGCCAAGGTGGTCTACACCGTTGATTTCCAAAACGTCACAATAAAGAAAGCGGAAGATCCAGCAACCCCTGAAATGAAAGTTGTTTTAGGCGAAAATGATGCTACATCGCTCACAGCAACTGCGGATGTTGCTACATCGAAAATCACAATTGCTGGTAAAGTAACCCCTGACCTTTTTGGTGAGGATGGTTCAAAAAAACCCGTAGTTACAATTACCTTTGCAGGTGAAAGCACAGCTTATACTGGCACTTTGACCCTTGCAGAGGACGGAAAAACGGCTACTTTTAAAGCAGATGAAAAAGACCCTGCACAGGAATTGCCAGCAGCATACAAAGATTATACTTTTGTTTCCGATATTAAAGTCGAAACAACCGAAGAACCTACATCAGAAATGAAACTTGTATCTGCTTCATACGGCATAGAAGGACAAAAAGATCCAGTAGCCCTGAATTTTGCTTTTGATAAAGATGATTCAAAAGTTATTAATCTGACAGGTAAGATTGATGAAACCCTTCTTGCTGATGGCAAGGAAGTTGAAGGTAAGCTGGTTTATACATTAGGTAGTGAAGATGAACAGTCTTATCCATTCCTGCTGTTCTTCAAAGACGGCAAAGTAGATGGTAAGGATAAAGGCGAAATCAAACTGCCAGACGGCTATACCATTAACTATGCTGGTATCACCACGACAAAAGCTGACGAACCTGTTGTAGAGGTTCCTAAAGAAGTAAAACCAGTTGAAACACCTGTAACAAATGTGGATGCAATTCACGATGATGATAAGGCAGCAGCAACAACGGTTGTAGAATCTGTTAAGCCTGAAAGCACAAATGGCATTACCGAAGCAGCTGCAGCAGAACTTAAGGAAATCGTTGCTGTGGAAAAACCCGCAGCAGGTAAAAAAGTTGCAGTTTTCCTTGAAGTAAAGGCAACAAGCTATAGCGAAACTTCTGTCAAACTGGATATTACTCCAAAATATGAAGTAGTTGATGAAAATGCTGCTCCTACAGGGAAAAACGCTAAAGAACTCAAGGTGACAAAGCCAGTTACCCTTACAGTAACCCTGCCTGATAGCTTTAAGGATGCAACCAATGTTTTTGCAAAGCATTTGAATGCTAACGGCAGTGTAAAAGATACTTACAAAGTTACCATGACAGGTACCACAGGCACATTCACAACAGAGGGTTTCAGCGAGTTTGAATTTGCCAAAGACGAACGCAATGTGACTGTTCACTATTATGGCATAAGCCTTAAAGAAGACCTCTTTTTCACAGTAGGCTATACAGCTGCTAATATTGGCAGCAAGCACTTGGTAAAACATCATAATACCAATCGTACAGATGAAGAACAGTATATAGACAAACCACTGGATAAAGCAGGTACCTTTAAGGGCTGGTCTACAAAAGAAAATGATACTAAGGTTGAGTATGAAGCAGGTGCGCTGATAACAGCCGACATCTTTACAAAGATGTGCGACAGTGCGACAAATGGCGTACTTTCTCTGTATCCAATTTTCCTGGAAGACAGTTCTACCGACAAGCCTAACGATACCAGCAAACCTTCCGGCGGCGGTGGCGGCAGCAAGCGCCCATCCAATAACAATAACAACACTTCCACCGGCACAAACCCGCCGTCTAACTATGGCGACAACCCGTCTAATCCTTCCACCCCATCTACCCCGGCTTCCAAGACCGGCTTCAGCGACGTTGTCGCTGGCGGCTGGTATGAAGACGCAGTGCAGTATATGAAGGATAACGGTTTGATGGCTGGCACCAGCGCAACCACCTTTGCGCCTGACGCTACCACCACCCGCGGCATGATTGTCACCATCCTTTACCGCCTGGAAAAAGAACCGGCAGCAGCGGCAGCTTCCAGCTTCAGCGATATCGCCGCTGGCGAATGGTACAGCGACGCGGTTGCATGGGCTGCGGCAAATAACATTGTCAGCGGTTATGAAAACGGCACCTTTGGTGCAGGCGATGTGATTACCCGCGAACAAATGGCAGCAATTTTGTTCCGTTATGCGTCCTTCAAGGGCTATGACGTGACCAAAACAGCGGATCTTTCCGCCTTTGCTGACGCCGCACAGGTAAGCGCTTATGCCGCAGACGCGATGAAATGGGCAAATGCAGCAGGGTTAATTTCGGGCACCAGCGCAACCACACTGGCGCCGGCTGGCAGCGCAACCCGCGCCCAGGCAGCTTCTATCCTGATGCGTTTTTGCGAAAACGTCGCAAAATAATCAGATGATGGGATAAAACCCCTTATCATGAAATGAAGTCATTGCCTGCTTAAAAATCCTTTCTAAAATAAAACAGTGATGAAAAAAGAAGCAGCCGCGAACCGGGCAAAAGCCCATTCGCGGCTGTTTTTGTGTTATGATGGGGGAGATCACGCGCTGGCAATCGCGTCCGCAATGGTATCATGCACGGTTTGCGGCAAGGCGCGCAGCGCCTCGCGGGAAAGCCCCGCGGTGTCAATCGGCGGATGGATGGTCACATGGACGCTTGCCGGACGGATTAACATGGAATTGGCTTCCATCAGCCGGTAGGAACCGTCAATCGTCACCGGTAAAATCGGGGCGTTTGCACGCGAAGCAATGCGGAACGCACCTGCTTTGAACGGCTTGACAGCGCCGCCTTTGGAACGTGTGCCCTCCGGAAAAATCGTGAGGGAATGTCCTGCGGCAAGCAGCTTTGCGCCGTCCAGGATGGTCTGTGCGCCCGCACGGGGGCTGCTGCGGTCAACAAACAGGCAGTGGAGATGTTTCATCCAAGTGCGGATGCCGGGAATGCGGTTAATTTCCTGTTTTGCAACCAGCCCATGAGGGTTATCCATGCAGGTGAGCATAATCGGGATATCAAAATAGCCCTGATGATTGGAAACAACCATATATGCTGTATCTTTGGGCAGGTTTTCCTGCCCGGTGACGGTGATTTTTGCCCCGGCAAGCCATAATAGTCGCCGCGCCCAGTTGCGCACAAAATGCGCAACATAACGGTCAGCGCGTACGCTGTCTTTTTTGGCAAGATGTCCAACATATAGGCTGATGGGCAGACAGACCAATAGATAGAGCCAGAAATATCCAAACCAAATCAAGGTACGGAACATAGGGGATTAACCCTCCTTTGGGGCATCCAGAAAACGGATTTCAGTATGGTAAGCATGATAAAGCAGGATAAAAGAAATGAGGAACGCGGCAATTTCCGCGATAGGGAATGACCACCAGATGGCTTCCAGCCCATAGAACCTGCCGAGCAGCCAAGCAGCAGGCAGCAGCACGACAAGCTGGCGGCAAACGGAAACAATTAAACTGGCAATCCCGCGCCCGATGGCTTGGAAAAACGTCGAGTTAATAATACCAAATGCCGCGCCAAGAAAAGAAAGGCTGATGATACGCAATGCTGGCACGCCGACCGCGACAAGCTGGGCATTGGTTTCCGCGCTGCCTTCCGTGGCAAACAGCATGAGCATTTGCGGGGAAAAGAGCTGGAAAAGAATCAGTCCAACCACCATAATGATACAAGCCCCGGATAATGCAACACGATAAGCACTCATCAGGCGTTGGCGGTTATGTGCGCCATAGTTAAAGCCCATAACAGGCAATGCGCCTTGGTTAATGCCGAAAGTCGGCATAAAAACGAAGGTTTGCAGTTTGAAGTAAATGCCAAGTACAGAAACTGCAACATCAGAAAACGCGATTAAAATCATGTTCAGCCCAGCAGTCATGACAGAAACCACACTTTGCATGACAATACCAGGCAGCCCGACACGGTAGATTTCAAAAACCGTGCGCGCCTTCCAGTGGAAGCCTTTCATATCTAGTTTTAGCACTTTTTGATGTAAAAATGTACCCCAGATGCCGACAAACATCCCCATAATCTGACCGATAATGGTAGCAATAGCCGCGCCGCGGATACCGAGTTCCGGGAAAGGCCCAATGCCGAAAATCATCAGCGGGTCAAGGATGATATTCACAATTGCACCGGTTAAGCCTTGTATCATCGGGATAATCATATTGCCGGTTGACTGCTGGATTTTCTCACACATAACAGAAACCATCAGGAACATCGACAACCCAACCGCAATATGAGAATAAGACAATGCCTGTCCAAGCACAGCGGGTTTGTCTGTAAAGGCAGCAAGGAAAGGGTTGCTGAGCAAAAATCCAACAATGACAAACACAATGCCGCCGACAATGGAAAGTGCAATGCCATGGCGGGCAGCGCTTTCCGCGTCTTCCTGCATCCGCGCGCCAAGGCGGCGGGCAATCAGGGAGTTTACACCAACGCCGGTGCCGACACCGATTGCAATGACAAGCGATTGCAGTGGAAAGACCAACGAAACAGCAGTCAAAGCATCCTGGGAATATTTTGCGACGAAAATGCTGTCAACGATATTATATAGCGCGTTAATCAGCATGGAAATCATGGCAGGGAGCGCCATGGAGAAGATGAGGGGTACCATTTTTTGTGTACCCATACGGTTTTGGGATTGTTCCATGATATTCCTCCTTTGAAAGAATCGCGAAAAAAGGGGCTGCACAAGGGCAAATGTCCATGTGCAACCATGTAATACTACTATTTTAATGGAATATAAAAAAGAATGCAATGATTTTTTGAGAAAAAAACAAAGATTTAACCGATTTCGTGTAAAATGACGGGAAGGACTTCAGAAAAACTATGTTCAATGAAAAAATTGCTGGCAGCGCGGAGCTGGGCTTCATCAGCGGCATACCAAGGTTCTGCCAGCCCGCAAACTTGGAACCCAGCATTTTTCGCGGTTTCCCCGGCATAAGGCGCATCCTCAAATACCAGGCATTGGGCAGGGGGCAAGCCAAGCCGCTGTGCAGACAAATGATAAATGAGCGGGTCACGCTTGCTGACGCCAACATCTTCAATGGTGAGCAGAAATTCAAAATAATCCAGCATATCGCGGTCACGCAGGGCTTTTTCGGCGTGTTTGCGGTCGGTCAGGGTGGCAACCGCCATGCGTACACTATGCGCTTTCAGCGCATCTAAAAATGCAATAACGCCTGCGCGGGGCTTGGCAAGCGCTTCATAGCGCGAACAAATCAGGCTGTCCAGCCCTGCGACAACCTGTTCTGGGGTTTCGGTGATTTCTGGGTAACGCTGGCAGAAATACCTTGCGCCTTCAAGCTGGGTACGGGCTTCCAGTGCAGCATAATCCATGCGGGTGATATGAATGCCGAATTTGCTCAGGTAACGCTGGGAAAGCTGTTCCCATACACACATAGAATCCAGCAAAGTACCATCCATATCAAAAATTGCGCCGCGTATCATAAACATACCTCCTCTGCCAGCTCACGCAGCTGCCGGGCAGCCGCTTGGATATCTGCCGCGGCAAAAATTGCTGAAACCGCACATAACCCGGCAGCACCGGTACCCTTTAACTGTAACGCATTTTCCGCATTGATGCCGCCAATGGCGACAACCGGGATGGAAACCGCATGGCAGATGGCAGAAAAGGTATCGAGCGGCATGGGTTTTGCATCGGTTTTGGTGGTGGAACCAAATACAGCGCCCGAACCCAAATAGGAAGCGCCTGCCTGCTGTGCCGCCTGCGCCTGAGTGATTGTTTTTGCTGTTGCGCCGATAATCGCATTTTCACCAAGCATTTGCCGCGCCGCGGCAATGCTGCCATCTGACGCGCCAAGATGTACACCAGCCCCAACCGCGTTTGCAATAAGGACATCATCATTGATAATCAGTGGGATACGGGCACGGTCGCAAACCGGTTTGATTTCCATAGCAAGGTCAATATATTCCATGGCGGAAATGTTTTTTTCCCGCAGCTGGATCAAGGTGGCGCCGCCTGCAATGGCGGCGCTTACCGCGTCCGCAAGCGTCATATTTGGGTCAAGCCATGTGCGGTCAGTAATGGCATAAAGATGGTAATTTACAGGGTTTATCATCAAACAGCACCTCAAAAATGGGATGGTCAGCGGTATTCTTCCGCGAGTTTTTGGAACAAAGGCAGCGCGCGCCGGATGGTTTCGGTCTGTACGCAATAAGAAATACGCATATGCCCAGGTGCGCCAAAATCTGTGCCTGGCACAAGCAAAAGGTCATATTTTTTCGCACGTTCACAAAATGCGTAATCATCCTGTTCCAGCGTGCGCGGGAACAGGTAAAATGCCCCACCCGGTTTGACGCAGGCATATCCCATACTGGTCAGACCATCATAAAGCAAACGGCGGTTTTCCGCATAAATGGACAAATCAGCCGTGCAGCCTGCACAGCGTGCGGCAACTTGCTGGAATAGACTGGGCGCATTCACATAACCAAGCACACGCCCTGCGCCGCAAACCGCCGCATATAAATCAGAAAATTCAGCAACATCGGGCACAAGCACATAGCCAATGCGTTCGCCAGGCAGTGAAAGTGACTTAGAATAAGAATAGCATACCAATGTATGCGGATATGTTTGCGCCGCAAAAGGAACCGGCTGACCATCATAAACAATTTCGCGATAAGGTTCATCAGAAATCAAATAAATCGGATGCCCATATTCTTCGGATTTTTGGGTCAGCATTTGTGCCAAACGGGACAAAGTTTTCGCAGAATATACAACGCCGCAAGGGTTGTTTGGCGAATTGATAACAATGCCTTTGGTGTGCGGGGAAAGGCGGGTTTCCAATGCGGCAAAATCAATCTGGAAATCCGAAATCTGCGGCGGCACAACCACACATTTCGCGCCTGCACCATGTTCAATAAACACAAGATATTCTGGGAAATAGGGGGCAAAAACAATAAATTCATCCTCCGGGCTGGCGGTCAGCGCTTTGAAGCAAATGGAAACCGAGGCTGCCGCGCCAACGGTTAAATAAAGCTGGTCAGCCGAATAGTGCGTGCCAAAACGGGCATTGAGGTTATCCGCAACCGCTTTGCGGTTTGCGGGCGCGCCCTGCGCGGAAGTATAACCATGAACAGCGGTTGGTGCTTGGGTGTGCAGGATATCCAGCAGTGCATCCTGTACCGCTTGTGGGGGCGGGACATTGGGGTTGCCAATGGAAAAGTCAAAAATATTTTCACGCCCAACTTGGGCGGCGCGCAGATTGCCATATTCAAAAATTTCGCGGATGGTAGAGCGTTTTTTGCCAAGCGCGAGTACAGAAGGGTTTAACATAAAATGGGGACAGTCCTTTCTTTTTCAGATCAGCTGGTATATATTTTATCATGGCAGCGCATAAAAGGAAAGCCCCTTTCAGCATACGGCAAAAATAGATGCAAATATGTGAAAAAATTTTCTTTGCCCGCTATCAATTCCCGGATTCAGTGCTATAATATTGGTAACGCGATAGTTTCCCCTACTTTCAACGAAAACAAGGAGTTGTTTTTTTGAATCAGATAGAAATATTGGAACAGCTTTGTGCATTGCCGGGGGTTGCCGGTTTTGAACACGAAGCAGCAGCCACGGTTGCAAAATATCTGCATCCGCTGGTGAATAAAGTGGACATTGACAGCTTTGGCACAGTTACCGGCACATTGATTTGTCCGGTGGCTGGTGCAAAAACTGTGCTGCTGGATGCCCATTTGGATCAGATTGGTTTTGTCGTCACCAAAGTGCTGGAAAATGGGTTTTTGCGGTTTGCGCCCGTCGGCGGGGTTGACCCGCGGATGCTGCTGGGCTGTGAAGTAACCATTTTAGCCCAAAAGCCGATTTATGGAATCGTATCTTGTATGCCGCCGCATTTACTCAAATCAAGTGAACAGGAAAAAGCTGTGCCCATCCACGAAATGTTGATTGACACTGGGCTAAGCCATCCGCAAGTGCCAGTGGGCACGCCGGTGGTATTCCGCCAGCCGCTGGTGGAACTGTCTGGCGGGGCGGTAGCTTCCAAATGCCTTGATGACCGGGCAGGCATTTTAGCGATTTTACAGGCGCTTGAACAAATTGACCGAAAAATGCTCCATGTCAATGTGGTTGCGATGTTTTCGGCACAGGAAGAAGTCACTTCGGTTGGCGCGACGGCTGGGGCATTCCGGGCAAAGCCGGATTATGCCATTGCGGTGGACGTCAGCCATGCCCGCACGCCAGATGCCCCCGCTGGGGAAACTTTTGATTTTGGCGGCGGCGTGATGATTGGCATGGGGCCCAATATGAACACCGCATTTTCAAAAAGTCTGATGCGCACAGCGCGTGCGCATGATATTGCATACCAAATTGAAGTGATGGAAGGCAACACTGGCACAAACGCATGGGGGATGCAGATTGCCGGATATGGCACCGCACAAGCCATTTTATCCATACCACTGCGGTATATGCACACACCAGTCGAAACCGTTAAACTGTCAGACATTGATGCCACAGCCAATTTGATTGCTGGGTTTTTGAAAGATTTCCATGGGGAGGTGTACCCATATGCTTGATTTACTGAAAACCTTATGCTGTATGGATGGACCTTCCGGCGCGGAAGATGCAGTGCGGGAATTTATCCGCAGCCATGCGGCGCATTTTGCGGATGATATCCGCATAGATGCTATGGGCAACCTGATGGTATTCCGCAAAGGCATGAAACATCCGGCAAAGCCAGTAATGCTTTGCGCGCATATGGATGAAGTCGGGTTTATCATCAAACGCATTACCGAAGAAGGAATGCTGAAATTTGGATTTACCGGTGGGGTTGACCCACGGGTTGCACTTGGACGCGCTGTCCGGTTCGGACAGGTAAAGGGTATTGTTGGCATCAAAGCCGTCCACCTGACCACAGCAAGCGAACGGGAACATATGCCCAAAACCAAAGATTTATATATTGATATCGGCGTAACCAGCAAAGATGAAGCACTTGCCAAAGTTCAGCCCGGTGATTATGGCACATTTGATTCGGATATTGTAGAATTTGGCGATGGGCTGCTCAAAGCCAAAGCAATTGACGACCGGTTTGGCTGTGCTGTGCTGTTAGCACTTTTGCGGGACAAACCGCCGCTGGATACCTGGTTTGTCTTTACGGTGCAGGAAGAAGCCGGATTGCGTGGAGCAGCGACAGCCGCGTTTGCCCTGCGCCCGGATTTATGCCTGGTGGTGGAAGGCACTACAGCGGCAGACCTTGCCGAAGTACCGCCGCATAAACAGGTATGCGCGCTTGGTAAAGGTGCGGTGATCCCATTTATGGATGGACGGACAATTTATGATGAGGGGTTATTTGATATGCTGCGGCAGGCAGCCGAAGCACAGAATATCCCATGGCAAACCAAGCATATGATTGCGGGCGGCACAGACGCAGGGCGTATCCATATGGCTTGCGCTGGCGCGCGCACAGTTGGGCTGGCAGTGCCGGTGCGGTATATCCATTCGCCGGTTTCCACTGCGGCGCTGTCCGATATGCGGGATGTGTATGCCCTTGCACGTTCATTCCTGGAAGGGATTGCCCAAAGTATAGAATAAAGGAGAAATTTCTGCATGAGCAAAGTATTTGAGTTATATAAAACACTCGCTGCCGCATTTGGCCCCTCCGGACGGGAGGACGGCATTCGGGAAACCATTGCATCCATTGCCAGCAATTTTTTTGACGAGGTGACAACCGATGCACTGGGTTCACTCATTTGCCGGAAAAAAGCCATTGGCGCACCTGAAAATGTCCGTAAAATCATGCTGACTGCGCATATGGATACGCCTGGGTTTGTCGTGACCTATATCGACGACCATGGTTTTTTACGGTTTGCGCCGGTAGGCGGACTGTTCCGCGGTGATTTGATCCATGTGCAGGTACGCTTTGCCAATGGCACCCGCGGCGTGGTATCCTATGAGGAAAAGCCGGATTTCAAGGATTTGCAGATGAACAATCTTTTCATTGATATTGGCGCGGCAAATAAAAAGGAAGCTGAACGCATGGTCAAACCCGGGGATTTTGCGGTATTTGACGCGCCGTCATTTGAACAGAATGGCATGATTTGCGGCCCATTTTTAGACAACCGGATTGGCTGTGCCGTGCTGCTGATGGTAATGACCAAACTGCCTGAAACTGTGAAAGATGATATTTATTTTGTGTTCACAGCGCAGGAAGAAGTCGGGATGCGCGGCGCTGGTCCGGCTGCATTCGCAATTGAACCAACCATGGCGATTGCGATTGATGTGACTGACACCGGCGATTTGCCCGAACAAAAATATCCAATGGATTGCCGTTTGGGCGGGGGTCCAGCTGTGAAAATTATGGATCATTCGGCATTATGCGCGCCCCGTATTCGTTCAGCGCTGGAAGAAGCCAGCTTGATTACCGGCGTACCCATACAGCATGAGATTTTGCGGGACGGCGGCACGGATACCGCTGCCATTCAGCGCAGCGGCAGTGGTGTGCCTACTGGCGCATTGTCGATCCCAACCCGTTATGTCCATTCGCCAAGTGAAATGTGTGCTGTGCGTGATGTGGAACAGGCTGCCGCCTTGTTAACCCGCACCTTGCTGCATACCCTGTAAAACAGCAGAGAAAGCCCCTGCCGGAAGCGGCAGGGGCTGGACTTCTGTGTCAGTGTTTCCTTTTTGGCGGCTTGTGCCCTTTGCCAGCGTTCCGGTTGGCTGACGGTTTGCGCGTAACAGGCGGTTTTTGCCCGCGCAGCGGGCGTAACAGACATTCTTTGCCAAAGCCGATTAAATCTTCACGCCCGGCTTTTTTCAGCGCAGCGAGCACAATCAGGCGCTTGTCCGGGCGGCGCCATTGCAGCAGCGCACGCTGCATGGCTTTTTCTTCTGGGGTACGCGCCACATAAACAGGCTTCATGGTGCGCGGGTCAAGTCCGGTATAATACATTGCTGTGGACAATGTGCCAGGGGTTGGGTAAAAATCCTGCACCTGTTCGGGCATATAGCCGATGTGGTTTAGATATTGCGCAAGCAAAATAGCATCGTCAAGGGTTGCGCCTGGATGGGAGGACATCAAATAAGGCACAAGATATTGTTTTTTCCCTAACTTTTCATTGATGCGCTGATAGCGTTCCCGGAATTTTTCATATACCGAAAAAGATGGCTTGCCCATATAATACAATACATTGCTGCTCATATGTTCCGGGGCAACTTTTAACTGTCCGGAAATATGATATTTGACCAGCTCGAGGAAAAATTCATCATTTTCATCCGCCATCATATAATCATACCGCAGTCCGGAACGGACAAACACCTTTTTTACCCCTGGAATTTCGCGTAATTTGCGCAAAAGAGTCAAATAATCCCGGTGGTCAGCCTGTAAATTTTTGCACGCCGCAGGGAATAAACAACGTTTATCCGTACATAATCCATGTTTGTCCTGTTTTGCGCAGGCAGGGAAACGGAAATTTGCCGTAGGCCCGCCGATGTCATGGATATATCCCTTGAAATCCGGGTGCCGGGCAATTTGACGGGCTTCCTGTAAAACCGATTCATGTGAGCGGGACTGTACATACCGCCCTTGATGAAAAGCCAGTGCACAAAAATTACACGCGCCAAAACAGCCGCGGTTATGGATAATCGAAAACTGTACTTCCTGGATGGCTGGCACACCGCCCAGCGCTTCATAGGACGGGTGATAAGTGCGCTGATATGGCAAAGCATAAACCGCGTCCATTTCCGCTGTGGAAAGCGGCAGGGAAGGCGGGTTCTGCACAAATATCCGCTTGCCATGGGCTTGCAGCACAGCTTTGCCGTGGATATGGTCAGCCTGGTCATATTGCAGCTTGACCGACCGCGCATAAGCTGCCTTATCCGCACAAACCGTTTCATAAGAAGGGCATTCTATGGTGGGAAAAGGGATTTCATCGCCGGGATGGGCAAAATATCCCATGCCGCGGATATCCGCAAACCGTGCGTTGCCTTTTTTGCCTGCTTTCAGATTTTTTGCAAGCTGGACAATGGCGCGTTCGCCCATGCCATACATCAGCGCATCCGCGCCGGATGAGGACAACACACTGGGCATAACCTGGTCTGACCAGTAATCATAATGCGCAAACCGGCGCAGGCTGGCTTCCAGCCCGCCGATAATTACCGGGACATCCGGGAATGCCCGGCGTGCCAGCATCGCATATACGGTCACGGCGCGGTCTGGGCGTTTGCCGCCTAAGCCGCCCGGCGTATAAGCATCATCATGCCGGCGCTTGCGCGCCGCTGTGTAATGCGCAACCATCGAATCAATATTGCCGGCATTGACCAGCACTGCGTACCGCGGTCTGCCCATGGCAAGGAAATCCTGTTCATCTGTAAACCGTGGCTGGCTTAAAACCGCAACCCGGAATCCTTCCGCCTCCAGCACCCGCGAAATAATCGCTGTGCCAAAAGATGGATGGTCAATATAAGCATCACCGGTGACAAGCAGGAAGTCACAATAATACCAGCCGCGAGCTTCCATTTCCATCCTGTTTACCGGCAGGAAATTAGACATTGTTTTCATTGCCCCTTTCTGGAAATTACCCGCGCCAAGGCGCAGGCAGGCGCAACCAACACGCCAAATCATCCTTTTGTAGTCATTATACCATAGTAAAGTGCAGAATGGAAAGCGTTGTTTGCACGCATTGACCGTTGCATACCGGGCGGGTAAATGATAAAATAGGGAAGTATCATAAAATGATTGCGGCAACACATGAAAGGGGGCTGGCATATGTGGATTGCAGACGGCTGGTCAGACTATGCCGTGCTTGACTGCGGTGGCGGGGAAAAAGCAGAAAAATGGGGGGCATATACCCTCATCCGTCCAGACCCGCAGGCGATTTGGACAAGGCAGGGTCCTGCTGCCTGGGCAAAACCCAACGCGGTATATCACCGCTCCAAATCGGGCGGCGGACAATGGGAAATCCATCATCTGCCTGCCCAATGGAAAATTCAATATAAACAGCTCGTATTCAATTTGAAACCAATGGCATTTAAGCATACTGGTGTGTTCCCGGAACAAGCGGTAAACTGGGATTTTATCATGGATATCATCGGCTGTGCCGGGCGTCCAGTGAATGTGCTCAACTTATTCGCCTATACCGGCGGGGCAACGCTGGCAGCGGCTGCCGCAGGCGCCAGCGTGTGCCATGTGGATGCCTCTAAAGGCATGACAAATTGGGCACGCGAAAACGCAGCCGCTTCCGGGCTTGCGGACAAGCCAATCCGGTGGATTGTGGATGACTGCCGCAAATTTGTTCAGCGGGAACTGCGCCGCGGACGGAAATATGATGCCATTATCTTAGACCCGCCAAGCTATGGGCGGGGACCTTCCGGGGAAACCTGGAAAATAGAAGACGATATCGCGGATTTCTTAACGCTTACCATGCAATTGCTCAGTGATACCCCATTGTTTGTCCTGATTTCCAGCTACTCCGCAGGGCTTGCCCCATCTGTGATGGCATACCTGTTAGGCATTACGGCAGGGAAACAACACAAAGGGCAGATCGAAGCGCAGGAAATCGGCTTGCCCGTGCAGTCAACCGGGCTGGTGCTGCCATGCGGTTCCAGCGCACGATTTACGGCGGGATAAAAAGGAGTTGGGAAAATGTCCATTTACCAGTTAGCAATGACCATGATTGGATTTTTTGCAGCATTATATCTGGTGGTCAAAGCCGCTGTGGTACACGCGATTTTGCAGGCAGACCGCATTCGAGATGAAGGAAGGTAATGCCTTTTGACCGAGATGATCAAAGCTGAAAATTTAACTTATGCTTATCATGATGAAAATGGCAAACCATATTTTGCCCTGAACGGCATTGACCTTGCCATACGGCGCGGCGAGTTTGTCGCCATACTGGGACATAACGGTTCAGGGAAATCGACACTTGCCTGCCATTTGAATGCCATCCGGCTGCCATCCGGCGGCAAAGTTTATGTGGATATGATGGATACCACAGATGAAAGCAAACTGTATGATATCCGCCGCACCTGCGCGATGGTGTTCCAAAACCCGGATAACCAGATTGTCGCTTCAGTGGTGGAAGAAGATGTGGCATTTGCCCTGGAAAACATGGGCTTGCCGCCCGCGGAAATCCGCCGCCGGGTGGATGACGCCTTACAGGCGGTTGGGATGTATCCATATTGCCGCCATGCGCCGCATAAGCTGTCCGGCGGGCAAAAACAACGGGTTGCCATTGCGGGTGTCATTGCAATGATGCCCCGCTGCATTGTCTTTGATGAACCAACTGCCATGCTTGACCCAGCCGGGCGCAAAGAAGTGATGCAGGTCATCCGGGAACTTAACCAGCGGTATGGCATTACTGTGATTCTTATCACTCACCATATGGATGAAGCGGCTCAGGCAGGGCGGGTTGTTGTGATGCACCAGGGGCAAATCCTGATGGACGGCACCCCGCGGGAAATTTTCTCCCAAGTGGAACGGCTCCGGCAAGCATCTTTATCTGTACCACAAACCATAGAAGTTTTATATGAACTGAACAAACAAGGCGCAGGGCTGCCCGCTGACGCGTTAAGCGTCAGCGAATGCGCGGATATCCTGCAAAAGTATTTGACATAAAACCTGTTTTTTTGATGGAGGCACACGGTATTGACTGTCCTTGAAACGCGGGATCTGACCCATGTTTATGGGGCAGGCACCCCATTTGAACGTATTGCATTAAACCATATCAGCCTGGAAATACAACAAGGAGAAACCCTTGGCATTGTTGGGCATACCGGTTCCGGCAAATCCACACTGATTCAGCATTTCAATGGGCTGCTGAAACCGACAAGTGGAGAAATCCTGCTGGAGGGCAAACCAATTTGGGATGCCAAAGGAAAATGCAGCCGGGATGTGCGCTTCCGTGTCGGGCTGGTGTTCCAATATCCCGAATATCAGCTTTTTGAAGAAACCATTGCAAAAGATATTGCATTTGGCCCAACTAATATGGGGCTTTCCAAGGCGGAAATTGATACCCGCGTACAGGAAGCCATGGCGTTTACCGGTTTGCCGCAGGAACTTGCCGCACAATCTCCCTTTGCATTATCCGGTGGGCAAAAACGTCGTGTCGCCATTGCCGGGGTGATTGCCATGCGTCCGCAAGTGCTGATCCTGGATGAACCAACCGCGGGGCTTGACCCCGCTGGGCGGGATGAACTATTTGCGGAAATCAAAACATACCATGATAAAACTGGCGCAACCGTTGTTTTTGTCACCCATTCGATGGAGGACGCCGCACGGATGGCAGACCGCATTTTGGTCATGAATGAAGCCAAAACAATGCTGCTTGGCACACCGCGGCAAGTTTTTTCTCATGCAGAGGAAATTATTGCAACAGGGCTTGATATCCCGGAAATCACCAAAGTCATTTTGGAACTGAACCGCCGCGGCATCCCGCTGGAACGCTCTATTTTTACCGTAAAAGATGCGGTGCGTGCCATCCGTCAATATAAAAATGGGGGTGCGTCATGCTGAGGGATATTACCATCGGGCAGTTTTTCCCGGGGAATAGTTTTGTTCACCGGGTTGACCCACGGGTGAAACTTGTGCTTGTCATCGCCATGATTATCGCTTTATTTTTCGCGGGCGGTGTGGTATCCTATTTGCTGATTGCAGCATATGAGCTGATTGTGATCTGGATTTCGCGTATCCATTTCAAAATGGTGGTGCGCGGGCTGAAACCGATTTTATTCATCATTATATTCACCGCGATCCTCAATCTATTCTATACCCCAGGGGATATCCTTTGGGCGTGGCACTTTTTGCATATCACAAAACAGGGCATTTTTACGGCAATCCAAATGGTGGCGCGCATTATGCTGCTGATTATCGGAACTTCCATGCTGACTTATACCACTTCTCCGATTGACTTGACCGATGCGCTGGAACGGCTGCTGTCCCCACTCAAACGGCTGCGCGTCCCTGTGCATGAACTTGCTATGATTATGTCAATCGCGCTGCGCTTTATCCCAACACTGATTGAAGAAACCGAAAAAATCATTTCGGCGCAAAAAGCACGCGGTGCGGATTTTGAATCGGGGAATATCATGCAGCGTGCCCATGCAATGGTGCCAATCCTTGTGCCATTATTTATTTCCGCATTCCGCCGTGCCGATGAACTGGCAACAGCAATGGAATGCCGGCTTTACAGTGGCGGTGAAGGGCGTACCCGCCTCAAACAACTGCACATTTGCCGGATTGATTATCTTGCAATTTTCATTTCTGCCCTGGTATTTGGCACAGTCATTGTGCTTGGGCGGCTGGGTTGGTGAACCAGCGCCCCCTGAAAGGAACCATTATGAACATCGCCCTTATTTTATCTTATGACGGGACAGCTTATCATGGCTGGCAAATCCAAAAAAACGGGATGTCCATCCAGCAAGCCGTGACAGATGCAATCCAAAAACTGCTTGGCTGCAAGGTTTCCCTTTCCGGTGTCGGGCGGACAGACGCGGGCGTCCATGCCCGGCAGTATGTTGCAAATTTCCATGCGGACTGCACCATCCCGCTTGACCGGCTGCCGCTGGCACTCAATGCCCAACTTACCGGAGATATCTCAATCTCCGCCGCCGTGCAGGTACCTGAACATTTTGACGCCCGTTTCCAATGCGCCAGAAAAGAATATGCTTATTATGTTTATGCTTCCCGCCTGCCTGACCCATTTTTAGCGGGACGGGCATACCGGCACCATTATCCACTCAATGTGGAATGGATGCAGCAGGCGGCGGGGCATTTCGTCGGCAAACATGATTTTGCTGCTGTGCGCTCCATGGGTACGCCAGTCAAATCAACCGTGCGCACGATTTTCCACTGCATTGCGGAAATCTGTCCAGCCCCTGGTTTTACTGCCCGCCATACGGCGGAAACTTGCCCGCTGATACGCATACGGGTTTGTGGTGATGGTTTCCTTTATAATATGGTGCGTGCAATTGCCGGTACACTGATTTATGCAGGCAGCGGTAAGATTGCTCCTGAAGATATCCCGGATATCCTAAAATCAGGGCAGCGTTCGCAGGCAGGTCCAACATTGCCCGCTTGTGGGCTTTATCTCAACCGTTTATGGTATCCGGATACACCAGAGCTGGTACCGTACCGGCTGGACACTTAACGGAAATCATAAGCTGGCATAAACTCCGTCAGCTTTGCAATATGTTTCCCCTCCCGCCGCCGCAGGGCGGCGGAAAATGGGATTCCAAAGGGACGTTATCCCTTTGGCGGGGGCCGGGGCAGCGC
>CAXHNU010000068.1:0-17543 GCA_964017555.1 uncultured Butyricicoccus sp.
TGCTGCGCACAACATTGCAGCCAGATGTCGCGATGATTATGGTCAGCCCGCCGGATGAGGAAGGCAATTGTTCACTGGGTGTGTCAGTGGATTATACGCTTGCCAGCGCGCTGGCAGCGAAAACCATCCTCGCGCAGGTCAACCGGCATATGCCACGCTGTCATGGCGACTGTTTTCTGAAAGTAACCGATATTGCGGCATTTGTCGAACACGATCAACCGCTGATTGAGCTTTTGCCTGCGGAAATCGGGCAGACAGAACGCGCCATTGGCAAACACTGTGCTTCGCTTATCCAAGATGGCGATTGCCTGCAATTGGGGATTGGTGCATTGCCGGATGCTGTGCTTTTGTGCCTGCGCGATAAAAATGACCTCGGCTTGCACACCGAAATGTTTTCTGATGGCGCAATTGATTTAATCCGCAATGGCAATATCAATGGACGCCGGAAAACATTGCATCCCGGCAAACACGTTTCCACTTTCCTGATGGGCAGTCAGCGTTTGTATGATTTTGTGGATGATAACCCAAGTGTTTATATGGCGCCTGTTGATTATGTCAATAATCCATGGGTGATTGGACAAAATGATCACTTGGTTTCCATCAATTCCTGTGTTCAGATTGATTTGACTGGGCAGGTTTGTTCCGAATCGGTTGGTCTGCGGCAAATCAGCGCAGTTGGCGGACAAGTGGATTTTATCCGCGGGGCGTCTTTATCTAAAGGCGGCAAATCCATTATCGCGGTCAGCTCTACCGCCGCTGGCGGGCGGATTTCCAAAATTGTCCCTGTGCTGGATGAAGGCGCGGCGGTCACAACCAACCGTATGGATGTGGAATATATTGTGACCGAATATGGCATTGCCGACCTGAAAGGCAAAACACTCCGGGAACGGGCAGTCAGCCTCATTCAGGTTGCGCATCCGGATTTCCGACCAATGCTGACTGAAATTTATGAACAGCGTTTCCATCAAAAATGGGCGGTATAGCAATCTATATAAGAAAGGTACTGCTGATTTGTAAAGAATTACGGTTGATTTTATGCGCGATGTATTCTAATATAATTATATACCCTTTGATGTATACAATTATAATGATAAGTCGACTAAATTGACCGAGTGAGAACAAATGAGAAAAGAGTTTTTTTGTATACAGAAAGGAAAAGATTATGGGTATTATATTAGGAAGCTTTTTAGGCATCACACTGCTGATTATGCTGTTTTCGTTTTATCAATCCCGTAAAGTTGCAAAGGACACCAGCGACGGCTATTTTCTGGGCGGGCGCAGCCTGACCGGCGGCGTTATCGGCGCATCACTGCTGCTGTGCAACCTGAGCGCAACCAATTTCGTCGGTATGACAGGCGACGTCTATCGGACAAATATGGCAACCATCGGCTGGGAAACCCCTTGTGCCATTGCGCTGGTTGTGGTTGCGTGCATTCTGCTGCCGCGTTATCTGAAACGTGGGTTTGCAACAATCCCAGATTTTTTGGAAGAACGCTATGATGGTACAGTGAAGAAATGGGTATCTGTTCTGTTTATCATCTGTTATATCTGCAATACACTGCCAATCTGCTTGTATGCAGGTGCAATCACCGTCAACCAGATTTTTGATATTCCTGGGATGTTCGGGCTTACTTATGCACAAGGCGTATGGGCAATGGTGCTGCTGATCGGTGCAATCGGCATTATTTACGCATTGTTTGGCGGGCTGAAAATGGTTGCCACAGCCGATACACTCAATGGCATTCTGCTGGTGATTGGCGGGCTATTGGTACCAATTTTCGGGCTATTGGCGCTTGGCAAAGGCAGTATCAATGACGCAATGCACACAATTCTCACCGCTGCCCCGGAAAAACTCAACGCAATCGGCACCGAACAAGACTTACTCCCCTTTTCTACCATGTTTACCGGGCTGATGCCAGTCCTCATTTATTACTGGGGCATGGATCAGGCGATTATCCAGCGCGCGCTTGCCGCGAAAAACCTGAAAGAAGGACAAAAAGGTGTCATGTTTGCCGGCGTGCTTAAGCTGCTCACCCCATTGGTGCTGATGTTCCCCGGCATTATCTGCTTCCATCTTTATGGTACTGGCGCACTAGAAAACAGTGACCTTGCTTATGCAACGCTGGTAAATGGCGTGCTCCCTAAACCGCTTATCGGTTTATTTATCGCGGCAATGTTTGGCGCAATCCTTTCCACTTTCAACGGTACACTGAACAGCGTTTGTACCCTGTTCGCGATGAATCTTTATAAAGGGAAAACCCAAAACGGCGCACCGGTATCCGAAGCAAAAATCGTTCGTGTCGGTAAAATCTGCGGTTTGGTGGTCGGTATTGGTTCCATGCTTGTCGCGCCAATGATTATGTATGCGCCAGATGGCTTATATTCCCTATTCCAGCAGCTTAACGGCTTATTCAATGTCCCGATTTTCACCATTATGGTAATGGGCTACTTAAATAAAAAAGCCCCTGCAATTGCCGCAAAAATTTCCCTTATCGCGTTTATCGGCGTCTATGGCTTTACCACATTCTTTATGGATCTGCCGATCTATTATCTGCACGTTTCGGGCGCAATGTTTGTAATTTGCTGCATTTTCATGTGGGTTATGGGCAAAATCAAGCCGACAGACAAAGTATTTGAAACGAAATCCACCAATGTTGTTTCGATTAACCCCTGGAAATACCGTTATGAATGCGGCACACTGATTGCCATGGGTGCAGTGCTGACCTATATTGCTTTATCACCTGTCGGCTTTGCACAAGCAGGCGGCGCAGATGTTATGACTGGCGTATGGATGGTTGTTGGCATCGCGGCAACTTGCCTGGTTGGATTCCTGTTCAAAAAAATTATGACACGGTTTGACAAAGAAGTGTATGAAGATACTGCGGAAAAGCTGCACCATTCAGCAAAAGTAAATATCCCATCCGCTTTCGCACAGGAGGAGAGAATATGATGACATCGCGTTTGGAAAAAATCAAAACCCGTCTGTTTGAAAAAGAATACCATGACCCTGGCGTCTGGTACTTTAAAGATGAATCTATCCTAGATGACAGCAACCGGCATCAGCCTTTGGTTGTGCGCAAGGGGATGGCAGCCTGTTATATGGGGGAACATTTGCCCGCTTATATCCGTGCGGATGAGCTGATTGTTGGCAATCCCAATATGAACAGTGTTGGCTTTGGCACCGTGCTTCCCATTTATGCCACCGAAGAAGAACTGGAAAATGCGGCGCAATATAAAATGAATGAAAATTCCGTGTGGGGGCATCATCCCCCACACTGGGAAAAAGTGCTGCACATTGGGTTCAAGGGCATTACCGAGCAAATCCAAACAGCGCTGGAACAGCAGCTTTCTGCTGAACAGCCCGATGAAAAAGCGGTTGCGGAATATCGCGCTATGCTGTATGCCATCGAAGGCGTGTGCCGCTTTGCCCAGCGCCATGCACAGCAGGCGCTGGCAGATGCCGCGGCAGAAACTGACCCGCAGCGCCGCAAAGAACTTATGGAAATCCATAAAGTTTGCAGCCGTGTGCCTTATCTGCCTGCCCAAACCATGCACGAAGCATTGCAGGCATATTGGTTCACTTATGCTATGGTAAACAGCGGCGGTGAATATGTTCCATTGGGACGTGTTGATCAGCATATTTTCCCATACTATGAACAAGACCTTGCCGCAAACCGTATTGATGATGAACGCGCCAATGATTTGCTTGGTTCATTCCTTGCCAAATGCAATGAACGCATTTGTACCGATACGAAAAAATGGGAAAACCATTATGATTTCGGCTTGTTTTCACAAGGTGTACCGCTTTCTTATTCTACTGGTACGGAAGAATCCGGCGGGCATGAATCCGGCGGTTATGATATCCGTGCGTTAAGTTATCAGGAAAATGAAAGCATTAACAGCGATGCAAATTTTAACTTTGGGCAGTCCGGCAATGATTGGCTGATGAATATGATTATTGGCGGCGTGCGCCGTGATGGTGAAGATGGTACCAATGAAGTCACATTCAAACTGCTGCGCCTGCGTTTTGAAATGGGGCTGCTGATGCCAACGTTATCCGTTCGTGTTTCCAGCAAAACACCTGCGCGGTTATGGCGGGAATTAGCGCTTTGCCTGCGCCACTGCGAAGGGGAACCGGCAATTTATAATGATGATGCCATTATCCCAGGGTTTGTTGATATTGGCGTATCGGTGGAAGATGCCCGCGATTATTCCAATGATGGATGCTGGGAAACCCTCATCCCAGGCAAAAGTTATTTCAGTTATGCGCATATTATGAACCTGCGCTGTTTGGAATGGGTATTCACTCGCGGCGTAACCCTGATGACGGGCGAAACAGAAGGTGTGGACACTGGCGCACTGGATACGCTGACCGATTTTGAGAAATTCTATGCTGCATACTGCACCCAGGTAAACAGTCAAATTGATTTGCAGGTGAACCGTCGTTTAGAAAACCTTGGGATGTCTGAAATGATTGCGCCAGACCCGCTGATGTCTACTTTAATGGATGGCTGCATTGAAAAAGGGCGCGATATGACCGCTGCCAATATCCTGCCATATACATTTCATTTGCTGCTGATTACCGGGCTTTCCAATGTTGTCGATTCGCTGTGTGCCGTGAAAAAACTGGTTTATGATGACCATGCTGCAACACTGGAAGATTTCCGCGACGCCATTGCGCATAACTGGGAAGGTTATGAAAAACTGCGCCTGCTGGCACTCAATAAAGTGCCGAAATACGGCAATGATGATGATTTTGCCGATGATATGTTAGCGCGTGTGCTCAAGGATTTTGAAAATGCCTGCCTTGCATGGCGGTTCAAACAGGATAAACTGATGCTGCCTGCTGGTATTGGCACATTTGAAAACTATGCGGCACTGGGCCGCAACCTGAGCGCCAGCCCGGATGGGCGCGGCGCGGGTGAAGCACTTGCGCCAAACTATTCGCCAACGCCTGGCGTTGATGTGAATGGTCCCACCGCTGTGATAAAAAGCGCAACTCGTCCGGATTTGATGCGGTATTTTTGCGGTTGCCCGCTGGACATTTCGCTGAATGCCAATGAATATTTGGGCGAAGCTGGCGTGACACGTATGGAAGGCATTATCCGTTCTTTCTGTGCGCTGGGCGGGCAAATTGGCACAATCACAACAACCAGCGTCGAAGAACTGAAAGATGCGGTTGTTCATCCGGAAAAACATTCCTCACCAGCAACCCTTGTACCGGCAAGCCCATTGCC
Organism: uncultured Butyricicoccus sp.; assembly: GCA_964017555.1. Lineage (GTDB taxonomy): Bacteria > Bacillota > Clostridia > Oscillospirales > Butyricicoccaceae > Butyricicoccus_B. Next base: position 5,238 of record CAXHNU010000068.1, read on the forward strand.
GAAATGGCATATGCTTCTAAAGCAGATACACAAAAAGCAATCGCGGCAGCAGATGCGGCGTTCCGTTCGGGCTGTTGGTCTGGGCTGGATACCGAAACACGCGGCAAATATTTGCACCGTGTTGCCGATATTTTGGAACACCGGTTGGAGGAATTTGCACAGTGGGAAGCCATGGATACCGGCAAACCCATCCGGGAAACCCGTACCATTGATATCCCATTGGCAGTACGTGCGTTTCGTTTCCATGCGGATAATATGAAAGCATTAAATGGCAAAGTAATTCCAGTCCCTGGGCAGCCGCTGTTTGATTATACCACTTATGAACCATATGGCGTGGTTGGCAGTATTGCCCCCTGGAATTTCCCGCTGCATTTATTAACCCGTTCGATTGGCGCGGCGCTGGCTGCTGGGAATACAGTTGTCTGCAAAGCCGCAACCTTAACACCAGTGACAGCGCAAATGCTTGCCGAAGTCTTTTTAGAAGCAGGTGTACCTGCTGGGGTTTATAATGTTGTATCTGGTTCCGGCGGCGTTGTCGGTGAAGAATTGCTGGCAAATGACTATGTTGCGATGGTGGCGCTGACCGGTTCGGAAGAAGTTGGGCGCCGCCTGATGACAGCATCCGCACAGGCAAAACGGATTAAACCGCTTTCGCTGGAACTCGGCGGCAAAAGCCCTATTATTGTGGAGCCTGACTGCGATATGAATGGCGCGCTAAACTCGGTGATTTTAGGATTCTGTATGAATCAAGGGGAAGTTTGTGTATCAACTTCCCGGCTGCTGCTGCATGACGCAATTTATGATGAATTTATGGAAAAACTAGTGAAACGGGTGCAGACCATTCGCATTGGTGATTGTTTAGATGACCAGACCCAAATGGGTTCGCTGATTAGCCGGGAACATCGTGACACAGTGCATGGTTTTGTAGAACGTGCGCTTGCAGCAGGCGGTAAACTGGTATGCGGCGGCAAAATGCTGACTGAACCGCCATATGAAAATGGCAGCTATTATCCGCCAACGATTATTGAACAGGTTACACCAGATATGGAACTGTTCCAAGAGGAAGTTTTTGGCCCGGTGCTTGCGGTAACACGCTATAAAACATCAGAGGAAGCGGTTGAACTGGCAAACGCAACGCGTTTTGCGTTGGGTGCGTCAATTTTTACAGAGAATATCCGCAAAATGTATTGGTTAGCCGAAAAGGTTGATGCAGGCACCATGTGGATGAACTGCGCAACCAAATCAAATATTGAAACGCCGTTTGGCGGCAACCGCAACAGTGGGCTTGGACGTGAAGATGGCGTCGAAGGGCTGCTGGAATATTTAAAGGTAAAGAATCATATCTGGTATATGGGTGCAGCATATGATAACTTTTTCGATATGGAAAATGACTGTTGACACAAAAGAAAAGGGTTTATGCAGATATGATCTAAAAATGTATCCAAAAGGTCTTGCAAAGTACAAGCATTTCCCGTATAATAAAATGCAGAAAATTTTACGGGAGGTGGCTTGATGTCGATCCGCTAAGCAGAAAATAACAAGATTTTGCTTCCATTTATATGGGGTCTGTTTTGTTGTGTCTGTTTCGCGGGGACAAAGCCTGTTTGTATAGCATTTATATGCGGTATTCCCGTTTTTGCGCGTATGCACACCAATGCAGCCTATATCCTTTGGAAGATGGGCTGCATTTTTTTGCGCCCATAAGCCGATCCACCGCGACTTTATGGAGAACTTTCATGATGATAACCCCCAATACCTTAAATACCTGGAAGAAACCGTTTTTTATCATTGCCATTGGGCAAGCTATTTCTTTAATTGGCAGCTCTGCTGTGCAGTTTGCACTGATTTGGTGGCTGGCAGAAGAAACCGCATCCCCGTTAATCATCGGCATTTCCGGATTGGTTGCATTCCTGCCCATGGCAATTTTCAGTCCGCTAGCGGGTGTACTGGCTGATAAATATAGCCGGAAAACCATTTGTATCCTTTCGGATCTGTCCACCGCAGCTGCCGCACTTGTCTATGCGGTTTTGCTGCATACCATTCACTTGCCGGTTTGGTCTGTGCTGATTGTACTCGGGCTGCGCGGCATTAGCGGCACGTTCCAACAGCCTGCGATCCAAGCCATTATCCCACAGCTTGTGCCCGCGGACGCATTGGTCAAAGCCAATGGCTGGATGCAGTTAATGGCGTCCGGTTCCTTTATTTTAGGACCGGTGATTGGTGCGCTGATGTATTCTTTTTTATCCATGCCCATGATTTTAGTGACCGATGTTTTTGGCGCAGTGGTTGCCAGCGTCACACTGGGACTTGTATCCATTCCGCCCCTTCAGGCTGTGAAAAAGGAACATCAGAATTTTTTGCAGCAGCTCCAAGAGGGCATGGAGGTCTACGCCCAAGACCGGAAACTATTTGCCCTTGCCATTGCACAGGCGCTTTGTATGTTCTTTTTTGCGCCGCTGTCTTCATTCTATCCGCTTATGACCAGCGATTATTTTGCGCTTTCTTCGCTGTATGGCAGCATTGTGGAAACCACTTATGCCGCTGGGATGATGGTTTCCGCACTGCTATTTAGCAGCGTGCTTAAAATCCGGCGCAAAATCTTTACGGCTTATCTTGGATTGTTCGGCATGGGGCTGGCAACTGCCTTTTGTGGCATTCTGCCGCCTAGTTTTTCAGGCTGGCTGATATTTGCTGGTATTTGCGCCCTGATGGGCGCATCCGGCAATGTGCATGCCATCCCCATGATGGCGTATATGCAGGAAACCATTGCGCCGGAAAAAATGGGGCGTGCTTTTTCCCTGCTGACACTGATGGGCTCCTTAATGATGCCAATCGGTTTGCTCATCAGCAGCCCGATTGCAGAACAAATCGGCGTGCGCCCATGGTTCCTGATTGCTGGTATCGGAATGTTGGTTTCTGTGCTTGTTGTGTCCACAGTCCATTGTTTATCTTCTCCCAAATAAAGCATAAAACAAAACCCGCAGGGCTGAATGCGCAGCCCTGCGGGTTTTTGCGTCCTGGGATTCCTGCGAAAGCAGGAACCAGGCTGGAGAAAAGATGAAGTAAGAGCTTATTTGCGGCGTTTCTTGGTCTGTGTATCGAACCATACAGCAGCAACCAGGATAAGCCCCTTTACAATAAACTGCCAGTAAGCATCCAGGTTCATCATGGACATACCATTGTCGATGGACATCATGATAACCGCGCCCAAAATAGCGCCGGAAACTTTACCAACGCCGCCTGTCATGGAAGTACCGCCGATAACCGCGGAAGCAATCGCATCAAGTTCGTAGTTGCCGTTTGCAGCCTGTGCAGTACCGCCGTTCAGACGTGCAGTGTAGATAACCGCTGCAACCGCACACAGCAAACCATTGAGGCAGTAAACGATCGTCAGGTTTTTCTTAACATTGATACCAGCATATTGTGCAGCAGCTTCGTTGCCGCCGATAGCGTAAACACTGCGCCCAAATGTGGTTTTCTGAGAAATAAAGGTGAAGATAACAACAACAATCGCCATAACCAGTACAGGAATCGGGATGCCTTTGAAATCGTTAAGTACCCAAACTGCTGCGGCAATCAGTGCGGAGAATACGCCCCAGCGGATGAACATTTCCGCAGAGCTTTCGTTCAGACTGCCATATTTTTGTTTTGCACGGCGGCTGCTCAGTTCGCTTAACAGCAGGCAGACAATTGCAATCGCTGCCAAAATCCAGCCGAACATCGGTACAACATATTGTGTGCCCCAGAATTTATAGGATTCCTGGAACGGTGCGATGGTTTGGCCGCCAGTGACTGCCAGCATACCGCCGCGGAAGATGAGCTGTGCGCCCAAGGTAACGATAAACGGTGCAATGCCGGTGTAAGCGATAATCGCGCCTTCAGCAATACCAATCACGATGCCAAGCAGCAAGCCAAGTGCAATGGTAACCGGTGTGGACATGCCCCACCATACTTGGAACACTGCCATCATACAGCCGATAAAGCCCATGGTCATACCAGCGGACAGGTCAATACCGCCAGTAACGATAACAAGTGTCATGCCGACGCCCATAACGCCGGTGAACGCTGCCTGACGGATCAGGTTAGACAGGTTACGTGTTGTGATAAAGCTGCCGCCTGTGGTAGCTGTAAATGCGATCCAGAGGATAATCAGTACGAGGATCATTGTCAGGGTACGGATATCTATTTTCTGGCTTAGTTTCTTTTTTTCCATTGTTTAACCCCTCCCTACTGCTGCGCGCATCAGGATTTCCTGTGTCGCGTCCTTTACGTCAAATTCGCCGGTGATTTCTCCGCCTGCAACCGTCAAAATACGGTCGCTCATACCTAAAATTTCTTCCATTTCAGAGGAAATCATGATGATAATAACGCCTTTTTCAACCAGGTCATTCATAATCTTATAGATTTCATATTTTGCGCCGACGTCGATGCCGCGGGTCGGCTCATCAAGGATAATAATTTTCGGGTCGCTCATCAGTGCTTTGGCCAGGACGACTTTTTGCTGGTTGCCGCCGGACAGCGTATTGACAGCAACATCAATACTCGGTGTTTTAGTGCGGATTTCCTTTACATATTTTGTGGTATATGCAACTTCCGCGTCATCGTTCAAAATGCCGAATTTCGATACTTTATCCAGCGAGGACAAGGTTGTGTTTTCCTTGATGCTCATAATCAGGTTAAGACCAAGTTTTTTACGGTCTTCACTGACGATAAAGTAGCCAGCTTTCAGCGCGTCCATTGGGTGGCGGATATCCACCTTTTGTCCGTCAATGAACACTTCACCTTCGCCTTTGGTGCGGAATGCACCATAAACCGCGGTAAACAGCTCAGTACGCCCAGCACCCATCAAGCCGCTGATGCCAAGAATTTCGCCGCGGTATGCTTTCAAGCTGATATTGTTCAGCAGGTTGCGCCCTGGAATATCCGGGTGCGGGACAGTATAATTGCGGATTTCAAACCCGACTTCGCCGCGGGTATGCGGTACACGTGGGAACAGGTTGGTCATTTCACGGCCAACCATCAGCGAAATCATATCATCCTTGGACATTTTGGATTTCGGGCGGGTTTCAATGGTCTGCCCATCACGCAAAATGGTGATATCATCACACAAACGCATGATTTCATCCAAACGGTGGGAGATATAAATGCAGGTAACGCCGTCTGAACGCAACTTGTCAACCAAATCCAGCAGGATATCAACTTCGGCTTCGGTCAATGCCGCAGTTGGTTCGTCAAGCAGCAACAGTTTTACATCACGCGCCAATGCCTTGGCAATTTCGACCATCTGCTGTTGGCCGACGCCCAGGTTGCGCACCATTTCTTCTGGGTTCACGTTAAGACCGACTTCCTGGAGCAGTTTGCGGCAGCGCTCGTGCTGCTCGTCAAAGTCGATGATGCCCATTTTATTGGGCTGGTTGTTGATAAAAACGTTTTCCGCAATGCTCATATCCGGAATCAGGTTCATTTCCTGATGGATACAAACAATGCCGGCTTTTTCAACATCGCGGATGGTTCTAAACTTGCACTGCTGCCCATCAAAACTTACTGTGCCGTCATAGGTACCGTATGGGTATACGCCGCAAATGACTTTGATAAGCGTGGACTTGCCTGCGCCGTTTTCGCCGACCAGCGCATGGACGTGTCCGCGTTCCACACTGAACGTTACGTTATCCAGCGCCTTGACGCCCGGGAAAACCTTCGTTATATTTTGCAGCTGCAAAATATAATCAGACATAATATACACCCCCAGATTCTACAAAGATTTCTTCTCTTCTTCCCTAAAAAGGGTTCAAAAAGGGCGGGGCACATAGCTGCCCGATGCAACTGTGCACCCCGCACCGATTTGGTTTTTCAGTTATTCAGCAGCCGGCCACTGATCCTTCGGGATATTTGCATAAACATCTTCGAGAGAATGGAAGCTGTCGCGCTTAACAATAACATCATAGATGTTGTCCTTGTTTACCGCTTCAACGTCAACGGTGAAGGAATCAACGTCTTTTTGGTTGTTGTTCAGCGTAGTCCATGTGCCAAGGCTGGAGTCAACGCCAGTTTTTGGATCCTGACCGGTTGCAATTGCAACAGCCAGTTCACAAGCTGCCTGGTTCAGCGGCGCCAGTGGTTTGTAAACGGTACCGGTCTGGGTGCCTTCTACGATACGCTGGCAAGCTGCAAGGTCGGCGTCCTGGCCACAGATCGGAACCTTGCCGTCAAGACCCTGTGCTGCAAGTGCCTGCACAGCGCCGCCGCAGGTGCCGTCGTTGGAAGCAATAACGCCCTGTACGTCGTTTGCTGCTGTGGTCAAACCATTTTCAGTGTGCTTGAGGGCTTCGTTCGGGTCCCAGCCTTTGCACCACTGTTCGGTAACGATTTCAATGTCACCACTGTCGATCAGCGGCTGGAGAACATCCTTCTGGCCATCAGCAACAAGGTGTGCGTTGTTATCTTCTGGTGCGCCCTTCAGCCAAATGTATTTGCCCTTTGGCGCTGCCTGGGTAACAAACTGTGCTTCAACCTGACCAACTTTGAAAGAGTCAAATGTGACATAATAGTCAAGGTCAGCGTTCATGATAAAGCGGTCATATGCGACAACTTTAACGCCTGCGTCATGTGCAGATTCAACGATTGGGCTGGCTGCTTCCGCGTCAAGGGACTGGATAATCAGCACGTCAATGCCCTGGTTCAGCAGGTTTTCGCACTGGGAAACCTGTTTGTTTGCGTCGTTATTTGCAACCTGGGTATTCAGCTTAAAGCCTTTGTCCTTTGCATATTCCTCGAACATTTTCAGTTCGCGGTTCCAGCGTTCTTCTGTGGTGTTGCCGATGGACAAGCCAACAACAATGTCCTTGACGTCCTTGGCTTCGCCGCCGCCACCGCCGCTGCCGGAGCCGCTTGGGCCGTCGCCGCCATCGTTGCCGCCGGTGGTGCATGCTGTCATGGACAGGGCCATTGCCGCTGTTACCAAAGCTGCTAATAATCTTCTCTTCTTCATTTCTTCTCCTCCTTGAAATAAAGTGGCTTCTCTCTATACAAACCGGTTTCGCTGCCGGTCTATATACCGCAAAAAAGGCATAAAATATACTGCATATCTTGCTGTATGGGCGGATGGACCGTATACAGTGGTTGTGATTTTGACAGTTTTGCCGCAATCAAACCAAACGATTTTTATGCGCCTTATCCAAGTCGATGTACACATTATACCATCCGCCCACGCGAAAAACCATTAAAATATTGCTGTCTTTTTGCGAATCCCATTGATATCTTGTGCAGTTTTTCGGACGGATTTAACCATCCGCAAGATTACGAAATAGCGAAAACCTTTTGAAAAACCGCTTTACAATAGGCAAAAAAGTTTGTTCTTTTGTGCATTTACTGTCAGTGTCCGCCTCTTGCCAGTGATTTTGTGTGCTTTTGTTTTTTGCACAGGTCATTTTTTTCTTATTTTTCTTGCGATTATGCGAACGGGTTCTCTGTTGGGTATGGGAGGGATGCAGGCTGGTTGTAAGCGATATCCGCGATACCCAGATATTTAAACACTTCAAACAGCGCCTTGCCATAATGCCCGAACGCAACCGCGCCATGATGTGGATACTGCTTTTCAATCAGGACATGGCGGTAGAAGCGGTTCATTTCCGGGATGGCAAATACACCGATAGAGCCAAAGGAACGGGTTGGCACATCCAGAATTTCACCCTGGGCGATATAGGCGCGCAAGCTGGTGGACGCGGTGGACTGCAAACGGTAGAATGTGATATTGCCTGCTTTGATATCGCCTTCCATGGTGCCACGGGTGATATCGGGTTCTGGCAGTTCGGGTTCGAGCTGGCGCTTCATGATAAGCTGATAGCCCATATGCGGGTTTTTCAGCAGGGAAGAACAGGTGTTGCCGCAATGGAAGCCCATAAAGGTTTCATTCAGGCGGTAATCTGCTTTGCCCTTGATATCTTCATCATAAATCTGTGCCGGAACCGAGTTATTGATATCCAGCAGGGTGACTGGCGCGCCGGAAATGCAAATGCCGATATATTCACTCAGTGCGCCATAAATATCGACTTCACAGGAAATCGGGATGCCGCGGCCGGTGAAACGGGAGTTGACATAACAGGGAACAAAGCCAAATTCGGTCTGGAACGCAGGCCAGCATTTATTTGCAAACGCGGCATATTTGGAGCAGCCAAGGTTATCCCGCATCCAGTCTTCGAGGGTCAGTTCATATTGGGCAAGGCGGGGCAAAACGCCTGCATATGGATTATCCGAACCCAGTTCGGCTGCCATTTCCTCTGCTTTTGCCGCAATACGCGGGTCATCCTTATGGGCATTGTAGGCAACCAGCAAATCCAGCTCCGAATGTTCCTCAACCGCAACACCAAGGTCATAAAGTGCCTTAATTGGCGCATTGCAGGCAAGAAAATCATTCGGACGGGGGCCAAACGCAAAGATTTTCAGCCCGGCAAGCCCAACCAGTGCGGCTGCAATCGGAACAAATTCCCGGATTTGATCTGCCACTTCGGCCGCTGTGCCGCAGGGGTATTCTGGAATATAAACCCGCTTGCCGCGCAGGCCTAGGTTATAAGACGCATTGAGCATACCGCAGTAAGCGTCGCCGCGTCCATTGTGCAAATCGCCGTCGCCCTCCGCGGCGGATGTGTACATAATCGGACCGTCAAACATATCCGCAATCATGGTTTCCGGGGTTTCCGGACCAAAGTTGCCCAAAAAGACACACAACGCATTGACGCCAGCCGCTTTGATATCATCGACAGCCTTTTTTGCATCCAGTTCATTTTCTACGCATACAGGGCATTCATACAGCCCTTCGCCATAAGCCGCAACGACATTATGGCGGCGTTTTTCCGAAAGTGAAATCGGGAAACACCCACGGCTTACCGAAATAATACCCATCTTCATTTCAGGAATGTTTGTCAACATAAAATTGTTCCTCCTTTTTTGCCCGCTCAGCCGATCAGCCCGCGGATATCAATATTTTCACCTGTTAAACCAACCCATGCGCCGTCTGCCGCTTCGCTGGCATCCGGATGGGCAATCAGCCATTTGTTGCGGGCGCGCAGCAAACGGTTTTCCGTAAATGTGCTGCCCACTGCCGGAGCGTCGGTATTTGTCCCCTGCGGCAGTACAACGACAACGCGGAACCCTGCGCCCGGTGCGGCATCGCAAGGCGCATAATGCAGCGATGTTGCATAGACTTCCACAGCCGTACCCGCTGGGGCAAGGAAGGCTTCTACTTTGCTGGTGTCCAGCTTATGGTCTGGGGTAATATCCTGCTGCTTTGCCAGCAGCAAAATAAAATCCTGCGCACCGATATTGATTTCGCTGTCACGATGGTATTCCACACAGTTAAGTTTGGTGTTGGTGCCATTGCAATAGCCGATTTGGATTGGCATACCACCATAGACTTCATCCTGCAGTACAGCATAGGATGAATCTGCTTCCAATGCCGCTTCAGAGGGTATATAAGTCACACCATCTGTGGGGCGTGGGGTTTTGGCTTCCAATACCCCCAGCAGGCTGGAAAAGTCATACCCTTCCAGCACGCGCCCATATGGGGCAAACGCGGGGTCTTTGACGGATAAAATTTTCATGATGCGAAACGGCCTCCTTTATAAAGCTGCCAGTGCATGGAACTGCTCTTGCAGGGCAGGGTATAACTGCTGATAACGTGCATAATAAGTATCATATTGGGCTGTATTTTGTGGGATTGGCGGCTGTGACGGATTCACTGCAATCAGTTTGCGGCAGCCTTCTTCCACCGAGGCATAAACGCCCGCGCCAACGCCTGCCAAAATCGCCACGCCAAGGGCGGGGCCTTCCCGGCTGACTGTGGTTGCAACTGGACAATCCAAAATATCCGCCATCATTTGCCGCCACAGCGGGGACGTTCCACCGCCGCCGCAGGCAAGGATTTCGGTTGGCTGTACACCCATTTCCGCAAGGATACCCGCGCAGTCGCGCAGGCTGAATGTAACGCCTTCCATAACAGCCCGCAGCAGATCATAACGGGTGTGCATCCCGGAAAGCCCAAAGAATACGCCGCGGCAATCCGGGTCAAGATGCGGGGTGCGTTCGCCCATCAAATATGGCAAATAGATGAGGCGGTTAGACCCAATCGGCACAGCTTCCGCAGCCTTGTCCAGCAAAATATAGCTGTCTACCCCTTGCTTTTCGGCTTCTGCCATATCTACACCACAGAAATTATCCCGGTACCATTTGAGCGACTGTCCTGCTGCCAGTGTGACACCCATCACGTGCCATGCGCCCGGCACAGCGCAGCAAAAAGTATGTACCCGTCCGCCGGGGTCAATGGATAATTTGCTGGTATGCGCAAAGACAACGCCAGATGTGCCAATGGTTGCAAACGCTTTGCCATCCTCAACAACACCTGTGCCGACTGCTGCCGCCGCGTTATCGCCAGCGCCGCCGACAACCGGCGTGCCTGCGGCAAGCCCGGTTAAGGCGGCTGCCTCTGCTGTAATCGTGCCTGTAATTTCTGGACTTTCATAAACCTTTGCCAGCAGTGCTTTGTCGATTTCCAGTTTTTCCAGTACTTCATCTGACCAGCAGCGGTTTGGCACATCCAGCAGCCCCATACCTGAAGCATCGGAAACTTCGGTTGCATAAACGCCGCACAGTTTGAAGCGGATATAATCCTTTGCCAAAAGGATATGCCTGCATTTTTCATAAATTTCCGGCTCATGACCCCGCACCCATAAGATTTTGCCGGCTGTAAAACCAGTCAGCGCTGGGTTTGCTGTGATTTCCAAGTAGCGCTTCTTGCCGACGCGGTTATGGATTTCTTCGCATTCGGCAGCAGTACGCCCATCACACCACAAGATCGCGGGGCGGAGCACTTCATTTTGTGCGTCCAACATCACCAGCGAATGCATTTGTCCAGACAGCCCAATGCCACGCACCGCCTCCGGCTGTATGCCGCTTGCCGTGAGCACCGCACGAATACCCTGGCAAACCGCGTCCCACCAATCCTCCGGGCGCTGTTCCGCCCAGCCGTTTTGCGGCTGGCTCATGGGATATTCTACGGTTTTGGAAGCCGCTGTATTGCCGTCTGTATCAAACAAAACGGTTTTTGTCCCCGATGTGCCGATGTCAATGCCAAGCAGATATTCCACTGTATGCACCTTCCTTTCTCAGCCTGTGTTTCTTTTGCAAAGATAGCTCAAGTACTTTTGCAAAAGTATTTTTCATATGTTATGTTTATATCATATACTCCGCTGGGTTTTTTGTCAACAAGTATCATGCGGTTTGAACAAATTTCAGCGCATCTCACAAATTTACACCTGATTTTCCGGTAATCTAAACAATACCATTTGACGTAAAAGGCGGTTTTTTTTGATATAAGCAGACGAAAATCCACCGATGAAAATAGGTATAAAAAAATCCTCCAGCAAAACTGGGGGGATTTCATGGACAGGCAAAGCCTGCGCGTGATGGAGGGTGTTACAGCCATAACTACAATGATTAATGCGAATTAAGGGATAGCTAAAGCGGAAATGATTTGACCCAAAATATGCAGAAGCAGCTTGGAAACATTGGCATACTTAAAGCGGTTTTCATTTTCCAAAAATCAAAAGAAAAAAGAGCATAACTTCTTATAAGTTACTTTTTGGATATGCCCAGGGTGGGAGATATCGCGGTTTCCTTTAATGCGTTTTTGTGTTTTCGTCATTTTTGAGCGAGTTTAGATGATATATTCCTCGCGAAATGATGAATAATTGCAGCAGAATATATAAAAACGGGGTATTGTTCCTTGCCTATCTTATAAGCAGCCACCCCGCAGGGGCAAACCATTTTCCGCAGGAATACCATTACGCGCCAAGGCACCAAAAGTCCAGTGGTATAATGTTGCCGTTTAGATCTTGCAGATTTTTGACTTCAATATGTCAACTGATGTTGACAATATCAATCGTGATATTGTATAATGGGTACAAGCAATACGGCAAAGTCTTGGGCGAAAGTGAATGAGCAAATTTTTAGCCAATTGCTGGACGATAAAACAAGTTGTCTTTTCATATTCCTCTCGCGGCATGGTTTTGATGATGATCAATATCCAAAGCAGTTTTAAAAGACCACAAGAGCGCAGCCATAGTCCTTAAACAATCGTTTATGTTTGCCCACGTGCAGGCTGAAAAACGTTAGGACACTGCGTAACGCTGTTACGCTTAGTGTGCTGCGCCACCAATATAAGGGGGTCGGGATTCCCGTCCTCCATATTTTTATCCCCCATATCTTGCCGGACGGCAACAGCAATGCTGTTTTATTGATTGCGTCTTGGAATTT
>CAXHNU010000069.1:0-17451 GCA_964017555.1 uncultured Butyricicoccus sp.
CAGATTTACGCAGAGGTTGGCGCCGAATTTGACCCCAATTATCATAATGCGGTGATGCACATTGAAAGCGAAGATTTTGGGGAAAATGTAATTGCTGAGGTTTTCCAGCAAGGGTTCCGCATTGGGGATAAGATCATCCGCCATGCTATGGTGCAGGTTGCCAATTAAAGCAGAAAGCATCCTCATTCAAACATAATCATAAAACACAAACGATATAAGGAGAGAACAAAAACCATGGGCAAGATTATAGGTATTGATTTAGGGACAACAAATAGCTGTGTTGCAGTGATGGAAGGCGGCGAAGCTGTTGTCATTGCAAACGCCGAAGGCGCACGGACAACCCCTTCTGTTGTCGCGTTTTCCAAAACAGGCGAACGCATGGTAGGTCAGGTCGCTAAACGTCAGGCTGTTACCAATGCAGACCGTACCATTATTTCCATCAAGCGCAGCATGGGCAGTGATTACCGTGTTGATATTGACGATAAGAAATTCTCCCCGCAGGAAGTTTCCGCAATGATACTGCAAAAACTGAAAGCTGACGCCGAAGCATATATTGGTTCGACTGTTACCCAGGCAGTCATTACCGTGCCGGCATATTTCACCGACTCCCAGCGCCAGGCAACCAAGGACGCGGGTAAAATTGCCGGTTTGGATGTCCTGCGTATTATCAACGAACCAACAGCAGCCGCGCTGGCATATGGCGTTGATAAGGAAACCGAACAGAAAGTCATGGTTTATGACCTTGGCGGCGGTACCTTTGACGTATCCATTTTGGACATTGGCGACGGCGTGCTGGAAGTGCTGGCAACCGCAGGCAACAACCGTCTTGGCGGCGATGATTTTGACCAGCGGGTTATGGACTGGATGGTTGATGAATTCCGCAAGATGGAAAACATTGATTTGTCCAAAGATAAAATGGCAATGCAGCGCCTGAAGGAAGCGGCTGAAAAAGCAAAAATCGAACTTTCCGGCATGACCTCCACATCAATCAACCAGCCATATATTACGGCTGACGCAACCGGCCCAAAACATTTGGAACTGACCCTGACCCGTGCAAAATTCAATGAACTGACTGCCGATTTGGTAGAAGCAACCATGGGGCCTGTCCGCCAGGCGATGAGTGACGCAGGCTTGCAGCCAGGCGATTTGTCCAAGGTATTGCTGGTTGGCGGTTCCTCCCGTATCCCGGCGGTACAGGAAGCAGTAAAGAATATCACCGGCAAAGATGGGTTCAAAGGCATTAACCCGGATGAATGTGTTGCCATTGGCGCAGCAATCCAAGGCGGCGTGCTTGGCGGCGAAGTAAAGGATGTCCTTTTGCTGGACGTTACCCCGCTGTCGCTATCCATTGAAACCGCGGGCGGCATTGCAACCCGTATGATTGAACGCAATACCACAATTCCGACCAAAAAAAGCCAAATTTTCTCGACCTATGCAGATAACCAGCCATCGGTAGAAATCAACGTGCTGCAAGGCGAACGTGAAATGGCAGCCGATAATAAATCCCTTGGCAAATTTATGCTGGATGGCATTGCACCGGCACCACGTGGCGTACCGCAGATTGAAGTCACCTTTGATATTGACGCAAACGGTATTGTCAACGTATCAGCAAAGGATTTGGGCACCGGTAAGGAACAGAAAATTACCATTACTGCTTCTACCAACCTTTCTAAGGACGAAATTGACAAGGCAATGCGTGAAGCAGAACAGTTTGCCGCTGAAGACAAAAAACGCAAAGAAGCAGTTGAAACCCGCAATAATGCGGAACAACTGGTGTTCCAGTCTGAAAAGGCGCTGACCGACCTTGGCGATAAGGTTGACGCTTCTGAAAAATCCGGTGTAGAAGCCGAAATCGAAAAGGTAAAAGAAGCACTCAAAGGCACAGATACCGAAATGATTAAAATGGCATCTGATGCACTGTCCAAAAAGTTTGCAGAAATTGCGCAGAAAGTTTATGCACAGCAGGCGCCGCAGCAAGGCGCGCCAGATATGGGCGCACAGCAGCAGTCTGGCCCGCAGGGCGATTTTGTGGATGCTGACTTTACCGAAATCAACGACGAAAAGTAAATGCAAGGGAATCAAAGGGCGCACTACGGTGCGCCTATCCCCTTGTCTAGAGGGCTGATGTTATATGGCAGATAAAAGAGATTATTATGAGGTATTGGGCGTCCAAAAGGGCGCCAGTGATGACGAAATTAAAAAGGCACACCGTAAGCTGGCAAAGAAATACCATCCGGATTTAAACCGCGATAACCCGGAAGCGGCAGAAAAGTTTAAAGAACTGAACGAAGCTTATGAAGTGCTGTCTGACAAGGATAAACGGGCAAAGTATGACCAGTTTGGCTTTGCCGGTGTCGACCCGAATTATGGTGCGGGCGCAGGCGGGTTCAGTGGCGGCTTTGGCGGGTTTGATATGGGGGATTTGGGCGATTTGTTCGGCTCCTTCTTTGGCGGTGGATTTGGTTCGTCGTCCCGGTCAAGGCGCAATGCGCCCCAACGTGGGCAGACCATCCAAAAACGGGTTATGCTTTCGTTTGAAGAAGCGGCGTTTGGCTGCAAAAAGGAAATTTCCATTGACCGCACCGAAAATTGTGACGAATGCGGCGGCACAGGCGCGGCAAAAGGAACATCCGCGGAAACCTGTTCACATTGCCGCGGTTCAGGTACTGTGACCCAAACCCAGCGTACCCCGCTTGGTATGTTCCAAACCCAATCTGCCTGCCCCGACTGCCGCGGCAAAGGCAAAATCATCAAAAAGCCATGCAGCAAATGTAATGGCGCAGGGAAAATCCAAAAAACCCGTACATTGGAAGTCAACATCCCAGCCGGCATTGATGATGGGCAGTCCATCCAGCTGCGCGGACAGGGCGGCGCCGGTGCAAATGGCGGCCCCGCAGGGGATGTACTGGTCAGCATATCTATTCGTCCGCACCCGATTTTTACCCGTGAAGGAACAGATGTTATTTGTGAAATGCCAGTATCTTTTGTCCAGGCAGCACTTGGGGATACTTTACAGGTGCCAACCATTGACGGCAAGATTGAATATACCATGCCGGAAGGCACTCAGCCAGGCACAACATTCCGAATGCGCGGCAAAGGCATTCAAAGCGTCAATGGGCGCGGGCGCGGCGACCAGTATGTGCGCGTGAATGTAGAAGTGCCAAAGAATTTAACCGGCAGGCAAAAAGAATTGCTGCGTGAATTTGAGGCATCCACCACGGACGACAACCAGCAGCAAAAGAAAAGCTTCTGGGATAAAATGAAAGAAGCGTTCAAAGGTGAATAAATAACGCAAACACGGCAGCAGATGATATTTCATCAAAATATTCACGGCGCTTGTGCCCAGAGAATCACCGCGTTATATCGCAATTTAAAAGGTATGTCCTTAATCTCCTTGAAAAACGCTGGAGAACATGGTATAATCCGTTGTGGTGTAAAAAACACTGTAAAATGAAATCAAAAAATGACGGCGGATAAAACTGCCGTTCACATCTGAAAGGGGCAGCTTTTATCATGCCGGGCAAAATTATTCTGGGCGCCCAATGGGGCGACGAAGGCAAAGGCAAATTCATCGATATTTTTGCAGCCAAAGCAGATTTGGTTGTACGCAGCCAGGGCGGTAACAACGCAGGACATACCGTTGTAGTGGATGGGGCAAAATATAAGCTTCAGCTTATCCCATCTGGGATTTTATATCCAGCTTGCACCAATATCATCGGGCCTGGCGTCGTTGTTGACCCACGCAGCCTTTTAAAGGAGATTGATACCTTAACTTCCCAAGGGGTTTCTGTGGATAAGCTGTTTATTGATGCGCGCTGCCATTGCATTTTGCCATGGCATTTGGAACTGGATGCGCTTTCCGAAAAAGCACGCGGCGGCGATGATATCGGCACAACCAAAAAAGGCATTGGGCCAACTTATATGGATAAAGCCGAACGCATTGGCGTGCGGATGCACGACTTTGTCGGCAAAAATTTTGAACGTGTCATGCGGGATGCCTGTGGTCGCAAAAACAGGGTAATTATCGGCGCCTATGATGGGGAGCCGGTGGATATTGAAGAAACCCTTGCCGAATATGAGAAATATGCGGAGCGCCTGCGCAGCCATGTTGTGGATACCACCGTAATGACTTGGGACGCTGTAAAAAACGGAAAATTTGTACTTTTTGAAGGCGCACAAGGTACGCTGCTGGATTTGGACATGGGGACATATCCCTATGTCACATCTTCCCACCCGATTGCGGGCGGCTGCTGTGTCGGTTCAGGCGTTGGTCCCACTGCCATTACGGATATTATGGGCATTTTCAAAAGCTATACGACCCGTGTTGGCAAAGGCCCGTTCCCAACCGAACTTTTTGATAAGACCGGTGATTATATCCGCAATGCAGGCGGCGAATTTGGCACAGTGACAGGGCGTCCGCGCCGTACTGGCTGGTTTGATGCTGTGATTGCGCGATATGCCGTCCGGGTAAATGGTTTGACAGAAATGGTCATCAATAAGATTGACCCATTGCGTGGGCTGGGCAAACTGAAAGTTTGTGTCGCTTATGATTATAAGGGACAGCGCATTACTGAATTTCCGCCAAACTTTGCGGATTTGGAAGATTGTACCCCAATTTATGAAGAATTCGACGGCTTTGATGAGGATATCACAAGCTGCCGCACCTATGATGAACTGCCGGATACTGTCAAGACATATATCAAGGCGCTGGAAAATATCTGCGACTGCAAGGTCAGTATGCTTGGCGTAGGTCCGGCACGCGACCAAGTGATTGTACTGTAAACGAAACAAAACTGCGGATATACGCTGGGCAAAGCATCTGCTTTACCCAGCGTATATCCATGCAGAAAAAATTTATTTTTTTCGCAGGTTAGCTATTGACAACCAAGGTTACCTGTGGTAAACTCTATGCGTAATCAAAAAGTTAGCCGTTACTAACATCGACGCTATCGTTTGAAAGGAAGAACCATAAGATGATGCTGACTTATGTAAGCCCAGGGCATTCCGGGCAAATTGCCCGTATTTCAGGCAAAGATGAAGTACGGAAACATCTTTCGGGTTTGGGATTTGTTGCAGGGGCAACCGTCACTGTGATATCCCAAATATCCGGCAATATGATTTTAAATGTAAAAGATTCACGGGTAGCCATTGACCAGAGTATGGCACGCCGTATTTTTATCAAGGAGGGGACAGAAATATGAAAACATTGCGTACTGTACAGCCGGGGCAAACCGCAACAGTAAAAAAACTGCATGGCGAAGGCGCAGTGCGCCGCCGGATTATGGATATGGGGCTTACCCGCGGCACAGAAGTATTTGTCCGCAAGGTTGCGCCGCTGGGCGATCCTGTGGAAGTCAATGTGCGCAGTTATGAACTCAGTTTGCGCAAGGCTGACTGTGAAATGATTGAAGTGGAATAAAGAAAGGGGGCACTTAGAAATGCAAAACGATTTGAAGGTGGCACTTGCCGGCAACCCAAACTGCGGCAAAACAACCATGTTCAATGATTTGACTGGCAGCAGTCAATATGTTGGCAACTGGCCAGGCGTTACCGTGGAAAAAAAGGAAGGTCGGCTGAAAGGGCATAAAAATGTTGCCATTCAGGATTTGCCGGGGATTTATTCGCTTTCGCCATATACACTTGAAGAAGTGGTTGCACGCAATTACCTGATAGAACAGCAGGCAGATGCTGTTCTGAATATTGTGGACGCCTCCAACCTGGAACGCAATCTTTATTTGACCACCCAGCTTGCAGAGCTTGGTGCGCCAATGGTGTTGGCGCTCAATATGATGGATATCGTCAGCAAACGCGGCGACAGCATTGATACTGGCAAATTGTCCGCAGCACTTGGGTGCAAGGTGATAGAAGCCAGCGCATTAAAAGGGGAAGGCTGTGCAAAAGCTGCCGAAGAAGCGCTGACACAGGCATCCGCAGGCACACAGCCAGCGTATTGCCGGTTTGAAAAGAAGCTGGAAGGTATTCTGGATGAAATCTCATCTGTCATTGCCGATGTGGTGGACAAACGGAATTTACGCTGGTTTGCCATTAAGCTTTTTGAACGGGATGAAAAGGTTTGGCAGCGATTTCAGTTTTCCGCAGAGGCGTCCAGCCATTTGGAATTCCTAATCAAACAAGCCGAAGATGAATTTGATGATGACGCGGAAGCCATTATCACAGGGCAGCGATACGAATGCGTTGCGAAAATCATCAAAACCTGCTTAAAAAAGAAAAGCACACACAATTTAACGCTTTCCGATAAAATTGACCATATTGTCACCAACCGCATTTTAGCGCTGCCAATTTTTGCACTAGTCATGTTTGCAGTTTATTACATAGCCATTACTACTGTTGGCGGTTTTGCAACCGATTGGACAAATGACGTATTATTTGGTGGAATTGTTCCTGGTGCAGTAGAAAGCGGGCTTGCTGCAATCGGCTGTGCGGACTGGCTGCAATCGCTGATTTTAGATGGCATTGTTGGCGGCGTCGGCGCTGTGCTGGGCTTTGTGCCGCAAATGCTGATATTATTCTTCATGCTGGCGATTTTAGAGGACTGCGGATATATGGCGCGTGTTGCATTCATTATGGACCGCATTTTCCGCCGTTTTGGGCTTTCCGGCAAGTCATTTATCCCGATGATGATTGGCATGGGCTGCGGTGTGCCTGGTGTTATGGCATCCCGCACCATTGAACAGGAACGCGACCGCCGGATGACCATTATGACCACAACTTTTATCCCTTGCGGCGCTAAGCTGCCCATTATTGGCTTGATTGCAGGCGCAATTTTTGGCAATGCGGGTTGGGTTGCATGGTCTGCTTATTTCGTTGGGGTTGCCGCGATTGTGGTTTCCGGCATCCTGCTGAAGAAAACCAAAATGTTTGCAGGCGACCCGGCACCGTTTGTCATGGAACTGCCTGCATACCATGCGCCAACGGCTGGTAATGTCCTGCGTTCCATGTGGGAACGCGGCTGGTCATTTATCAAAAAAGCTGGAACAATCATTTTGCTTTCTACCATTGTGCTGTGGTTCCTGATGGCATATGGCTTTGAAAATGGCACATTTGGCGCGGTAGAAGATATTGAAAACTGCCTGCTTGCATCCATTGGGGGATTGCTTGCCCCACTTTTTGCCCCGCTTGGCTGGGGGAACTGGCAATCATCTGTGGCAGCAGTCACCGGACTGATTGCAAAAGAAAATGTTGTTGCAACTTATGGCTCTATCTTCCATTTCGCTGGTGAGCTTTCAGAAAATGGCGATGAAATTTGGGGCAATATGAGTATGATGTTTACAGCAGTTTCCGCATATTCCTTCCTAACCTTTAACCTGTTATGCGCGCCATGTTTTGCGGCGATTGGTGCAATCCGCCGTGAAATGAACAATGCAAAATGGACTTGGTTTGCCATTGGCTATCAAACCATTTTTGCATACACCACTAGCCTGATGGTATATCAGTTTGGCACAGCATTTACAGGCGGCGGTTTCAGCGCTGGCACAGCGGTTGCGGTTCTGATGCTGACTGTATATATGTATCTGCTGCTGCGCAAGCCGCAAACAAATACTGAACGGCTGCGCACTGCTGCGGCAGGCGTGAAATAACAGAAAGGATGTTGTGCATTGTTAGGTACACTTGTTGTCATAGGAATTTTAGCGATTTGCATTGGTTTGGCACTGCGCAGTGTGATAAAAAAACATCAATCAGGCGGTTGTGGCTGCGGCTGTGAGCACTGCCATGGCGCTTGCCATACAGGAAAAAAGCATTAAAATTTTGCACATACGATTTTTCTAATTGTTCTTCCTACACGAAACGCGCCTAGAGCTTCCAGGCGCGTTTTTGCATACGAGATTGGCGTTTCATATCCTGTCTGTATTTTAATTGTAATCACATGTTATTCATGGGGCAATTTTGTACGGTTTATATCCGGCATAATCCCTTATTCATACTTTGCCTTCAAATGCCGCAGCCAGTTTCGATAAAGCCTTTTTCTCAATGCGCGATACATAGCTGCGTGAAATACCATATTGCCCAGCAACCTCTCTTTGTGTCAATGGTTCCTGACCACCTAACCCATACCTTAACCGGATAATTTCCTTTTCCCGTTCTTCAAGTCGTGTTTCTATATAATGATACATTTGCTGGTACCGGTCACTTAATTCCACTTCATTCAGGTTTTCATCCTCACAGCTAATCACGTCCATAAGTGCCAATGAATTTCCATCACCGTCGCTATCCAAAGTTTCTGAAAGCGACACTTCCACCGCGCCACGGCGTGCCGCCCGGAAGTGCATTAACACTTCATTTTCAATGCAGCGTGCCGCATATGTTGCAAGTTTTACATTCTTATCCGGACGATATGTATTTACAGCTTTAATCAGCCCAATTGTTCCAATGGAAATCAAATCATCCTGTTCAGCCGGTTCCGCATAATATTTTTTCACAATATGCGCAACAAGCCGTAAATTATGTTCGATGAGCATGGTACGTGCCTGTTCTTCACCTTGCAGCATCCGTTCCACATATTCCCGTTCCTCCTCTGCAGTAAGCGGTCGTGGAAATGACCCCCCACTGCCCTGCACCCGTAATGCCATATAAATTGCACTCATGAGTAATGCGGATGCTGCTGAAAACAACATCATTATCATACACCAACTTTCTATGATAGGGGATTTTAATAAATTTTCTGCTATATAAACCATATGCGGCCGGACAGACTGCCTATGAAAAGAATTATGGTATATTCATGCTGACCCTATGAATATTACAGCAATTATCTTGTTCTATTGTTATTGATCCGAATCCATTCTCTTGTACGTAAAAATTTTCTGAAAATTTTTGTGTTAATTCAGGGTTCTGGTTTGTTATATATATATGAGGCCTCAAAAGAACGGAAAGGGATATACCGATGGAACAAAAAATTGTGCTGAACCTTTTTGAACGGTATGCAGATACTGTATATCGCGTTGCGTTAAGCTATCTCAAATCCCCACAGGAAGCGGAAGATGCTGTACAAACCATATTCCTAAAGCTTTTAGAGGGCAATATGCGGATTTATGCAGGAAAAGAACGTGCATTCCTTACAAAAATCACAATTAACCATTGTAAGAACATCCTGCATACAGCAAAAACACATGAAACCATCCCGCTGGATGAAACAGTTTTACTCTCACAGCCAGAAGATCAAGAGGTTTTTCATGCTGTCATGGCACTGCCGGAAAAATACCGGGCAGTTGTCTGCCTGCACTGCCTGGAAGGATATTCTTTCCGGGAAACCGCACAGATTTTACACATCGGCATTTCAACCGTTTCCATGCGCCTATACCGGGCAAAAAATATGTTAAAAAAGCAGCTTGGGAGGGATTCTGTATGAATCATAACTTCAAACACATTGCGGATGAACTTAAGTTGCCGCAGCAAAGCCGGGAACGCATCCGTGCCCAGCTTCTTGCCCATCCAATGCCGCAGGAGGACAAAACCATGAAAAAAACAACCATATTCCGTATGCCATTGATTGCCACCGCGATTGCTGTGGCAATGGCATTGACACTCACCGCTGCTGCCGCAGTCACACGGATATTCCGGAATGATATCCTGGTATCCAGCGAAGAGGACGCATTTCATGCTGCCGCAAACAGCAACACATCAGAATCGGGGATTATTGCCATTGTTGGGCCAAATGACAATCCACCTCCTTCACTGGATGAAATGATTGAAAGCGAGCGCTTTAAATCTGATGATTGGGACTTGGGCAAATCTATTAACGGGGGCATTGTCTATGAATACCATCAGTGGGATTCTGTCGAGGTTTTAAGCAATGACGCAACATTGAGAAGCCGCCGCGTCAGCCGTGCCGATGGCGCAGAGAAAATGGAATATACCGCGGAAAACCCGGCAAACCTGCTGAATCAGCTAACCGGGCGTGTATCGTTCGACTTATCCTGGATGAATGAACATTACAACTATATTCCAGACGCAAATATGGCATTTGTCGTCACCGACCCACAAGGCAAGTATGTCAGCGAATATTTCAGCACCCTTTATGCCAAACCGGATAAAAGTGGTTATCTCAACATGGCAATTTCCAACACCGCACAAATAGACACTACCACACAAGCCTATACAATTAACAGCAGTTATGACACCGCATATTACTACACCACACCATCAGGATATGAATTTCTCATCACCATGAGCAGTGGGAAAGTTTGGGTAAATTGTGTCACAGACCATACGAGCATCAGTTTCTATGGCGCATACCTGACCCGTGCGGAAATCGAAGATATCCTAGATCATCTTTCATTTTCCTTTTAAACGGGCATGAAAAAAGCAGGGAATCCTTACCCTGCTTTTTCGCTGCCCAGATTATGGATCAAATATCAGTGAACCGTATGTTTACAATAAGCCCGGATTGCCAAATATGAAAATAACGGTACTTCTATCACACACGCCGCCAAAATAGCATAAGGCGTCCAAATGGCAAGCTCGCCAATGCTTAAAAACCGAAAATCTGTAATTGCATAAAGGATGCTGGCTTGAATGCTTGTGCCGCTGGCTGGTAATATGCTGCAAACCCATGTCGACAGCATTCCCGGCACTGTCATATATATCACAACCGGCGCAATGCAAAATGCCAATGCCGCGGCAAGAGCTGCGGTTGTGCTTCTGCATTTTGCAGAAAGAAACAATGTAAAACTGACAGATGCCAGCACAGAAAGCAGCCCCGCGACAGCAAATACCCCTTGCAGTGAACCAATATTCATTTCTGCCAGCGTCACAATGGAATACATCATTTGAATCGAAGTTTTTGTGCATTCCCAGCCAAACAAGCTGTTTACCGTCACGATATAAACAGCCGCGCAAATAATAAATGTAATCCCGCTGATGAAAAGTGCTGTCGCTAATTTTGCAATACCAAGCCGCGTTCTGCCATATTTGGTGCAGCGTAAAATATCATCCGCCCCAGACTGATAATCTGCCGCAAAAACCGGTGCGGCAATGACAACACAAATTAACAGCACCAAAAAGCCCATTATATTTTGATAATCCATCACCGCCGTACTCATACCCGGATAAACCTCAAACGGTTTTGGAATCTGCCGGTACATTTCCACTGCTTTTTGCTGTGCCGCAGGGCAATCCGGCTGTTCCATTGCCATCAATGCGGCAATCCGTGACTGACAAACCGCATCATAATCATCAAGCTGTGCCGGGTCAATTTCCATCAATGTAGGTGCCATGCCTGTATCTGGGTCGGCAAAGGCTTCTTTTACGCCATGCAGCAGCGGCGCAATCGGCAAAATCCGCTGTTCATAGACGCCTTCCGGCAAATCATAGGATTCTGTTACACCATATTGCATTAAACAGGCTTGATACGCTTCCACAGCCTGCCGTACCCGCTGTGGTGTCACAACACCTGCCGCATCTGCCTGCCGTGCCTTTTCATACTGGATAGAGTCCACACCTTTTAAACTGACCGCATTGCCTGCCGCGTCGGTTCCATTGCTGTAGCAATACGTTACTGGCAGATATGCCAGTACAGCAGAAAATATCAATGCTGCAATCAACAGTACCCAAGTAGACTTTAACGCAAGTACCCGCTTAAGTTCCAGTTTGAATACATTCATATCATTCACTCCCCCATGCTGTTTTGTGGGAACAGCCATAAATATAAATCCTCCAGCCGCGGCACAGCCATAGCCGAATCCATGGTATATGGACTTTCTGCCAGATAACGAATTGACACATCCCCATTGTTTTCATGCCGCAAGCTGATGATTTGCAATTTTTGTTCGCATTCGGGCACAGCCGCCGCTGGAACCATGCACTCCCACACTTTTCCTTCCATAAATTTCACCAGCGTATCTGTTGCACCCATGGCAATCAGTTCCCCATTTTTGATGATAGCATGGCAAGATGCAATATACTCTACATCGGGTACAATATGGGTAGATATCAATACAATCCGGTTATGAGCAAATTCCGAAAGCAAGTTGCGGAACCGTACCCGTTCGCCAGGATCTAACCCAGCAGTTGGTTCATCCAAAATGAGCACTTCCGGATCGTTAAGCAGTGCCTGTGCAATGCCTACCCGGCGTTTCATCCCACCGGATAGCTTTGCAATTTTTTTATGACGGACATCCAGCAGAGAAACCTGTTCCAGCAGTTCATGAATCCGTTTTGCTGTCCGCCGTGCAGGAATCCCTTTCAGCCCTGCCATATATTCTAAATAATCCTTTACCGTAAACCCTGGATGAAACCCAAATTCCTGCGGCAGATAACCAAAAATATTTCGGTATTCGCTGTCCAATGTTTGGATTGGGACGCCATTATAACGGATATCACCTGCTGACGGCATCATAATGCCTGCAATCATACGCATCAGTGTTGTTTTGCCTGCCCCATTTGCGCCAAGCAAGCTCCAAACGCCTGATGTTAAGGCAAAACTAATATCATGCACTGCGGTTTTATCTTTGAACCGTTTGGAAACATGATTGATTTGTAATTCCATATCAAAAAATCCTTTCTGCTGCCTATCCTCAAAAAAAGAAAGGCGCTTTGTTTTTGCACAAATATTGTAACAAAAACGAAAGCACCTTTTTTCACTTTCTCTTTACGGCATTCAACGGATTTCCTACGGATTTTCTTACGATTTTCTCACAGCGCTGGCAATGCTACTGTAAAAACAGTCAACCCATTTTCACTTTCCGCAGTAATACTGCCCTTATGCAGCAAAACAATTTGCTTTGCAATTGCAAGCCCTAACCCAATCCCATTTGTGCCGCGCCCTGCATCAAGCTGATAAAACTGTTCAAAGATCCGGCTTAATTTTTCCTTTGGGATGGTATCCCCATGGTTCAAAAATGTCAATTGAACCTGTCCATCCATACGTTTTGCGGTGATGGAAATTTGTGTACCTGCATTGCTGTAAACCACAGCATTTCGCAACAGATTATCAAACACGCGCTGGATTTTATCCGCATCACATTGCAGCAGGATATCATCCGCCGCATCCAAGCTGCAAGTCAAATCTTTTTGCACAAATAGAGATTGGGATTCATAGATAAGCTGTTCCAGCAAACGGGTTAAGTTGATTTCACGATATTGCAGTGTAATATTGGACAAGTTATATTTTGCAATTTCCAAAAACTCATTCAATAAATCTTCTAAGCGTTCTGCCTTTGCCAGCGAAATGCCAAGATATTTTTCACGCAGTTCAGGGGAAATTTGTTTTTCATCCCGCAGTAAATTCAGATAGCTGATGGATGTTGCCAATGGTGTTTTCAAGTCATGGGCTAAATACATCACCAAATCATTTTTCCGTTGTTCTGTTTGCTGCATCTCATTTTTTTGCTGTTCCATCTGATGTTTTGCCAGGTTTATTTTCCGTTCTATGGCAAGCAGCTCCGGCGCTAAAGAGATATCCCCTGGCATATCCTGCAACAAATCATCAAGCCCTTTGGAAATCTGCTGAAAATATGCTGTCAGCCGACACAGATGGACATAGAACAAAAGCACTGCGATTCCGGCAATGGATAAAAGAATCAGCCCATCCATATGGCGGCGGAACACGCGCTCATAGAAATCCAGCGCAGCGGAATATTCCATTCCAAATGCACCCTGCAAAACGGAAACCATAAAATCCGCAAAATGACCATGCAGAAAAACATACAACATATAAACCATTGCCAGCGTAAAAAACAGCGTTATCATTGTCCGCAGGGCAATTTTCACCCGCAGAAGATGAAAATCCTTTTCTCTTTTATTTTTCAATGGTATAACCAACTCCCCATACTGTTTTGATAAATTTCGGATTTTTTGCAGGTTCTTTTAGTTTTTCCCGTAGGCGTCCGATATGCGCCATCACTGTATTGTTATTTTTCAGGAACTTTTGCCCCCATACCGCTTCAAAAAGCGTTTCCGAAGGGACAACAATCCCCTGCCGCTGGCAAAGATACCACAAGAGAGAAAATTCAATCGGTGTAAGCTGTATTTCCTGCCCATACAAAAAGCATTTATGATTTTCCTTGTTTATCACCAAACCACGGATATCATATTCCTGGGGTTCTGTTTCAGGCTTTCGTGCAGCGACTTGATTATAGTGCATATACCGCCGTAACTGCGTTTTTACCCTGGCGGTAACTTCCAACGGGTTGAATGGCTTTGTGATATAATCATCTGCCCCAATGGTAAGCCCCATAATTTTATCCATATCAGCGCCTTTTGCTGTCAGCATAATCACGGGATAATAAGATGTTTCCCTGATTTTTTTGCAGATTTGAAATCCATCCACATCCGGCAGCAGAATATCTAAAATTGCTAAATCCAGCGCGGTATGCGCAATGCAGTCCAATGCCGCTTTGCCTGTGTAACATTTATAAACCGTATAGCCGTCACTGACAAGGTAAAGTTCCAACACATCGGCTAATTCTTTTTCGTCATCGACAACCAAAATATTGATGCCCATTTTATTGCTCCTTGTTTTGCGTTTTGTATCACGTTGTTATCATTATACCATATGATGCAAGCTTTTGCCGCCTCCCCCTATACCAGACCAAAACCATGAAAACGTCAAACATAAAGCTATTGTATTTTGCGGCAAAGCCCGATATAATTAAAAGTAGCCGCCATTTGATGATGGCGCTTTCTGGAATGCCACCGCCCAAAGGAGGGCTTTATTTTGGTTTCTCCCCGTACAGAAAAAATGATCCGTATCCTTGCGCGTTTCCCACGCAGCCAGCCAGTAACTGCCGCCGCAATTTCCGAGGAAATGGGATTAAGCCGCCGTTCCGTACTGCGTGAACTGCCTGCTGCTGAACAATGGCTGGCAAAGCAAGGGTTTCATCTGATCCGTAAACCTGGTTCCGGGCTGACGCTGGACGAACCGCCGGAACGGCGGCAGGCTTTGCTGGATATGCTTTCCGAAGCATCGTCAGGCAATTCTGCCGAAACCCGGTTCCAGCGTCAAAAATGGTTGCAATGTGAACTGCTTGCCGCCCATGAACCCATTAAAATACATACTTTCACACAGGAGCTTGGCGTTTCTGAAGGGACATTGTCCGCAGATTTGGATCAGGTTGCCGCATGGCTGGATACCTATCAGCTTAAGCTGGTGCGCCGCCCAGGGCTTGGCGTTTTTATTGAAGGCAATGAATCTGCCAAACGACAGGCAATTTCCGCGATTGTCTGCGAACAGCTTGGCGAACAACAACTGCTGGGAATGCTGCGCGGCGAAGACCATGGCAGCCTGCCGATCCGGAGCCAGTTTTTAGATAACATTGACCCTGCTGTCATTGAACAAGTGGAAGAAATGCTGGAAGATTGTGAAGAGCAATTGGGCATACGGTTTTCGGACAGCGGATTTTTGGGGTTATTTGTGCATCTTTCCCTGACTGTGCAGCGCCTGCGCGATGGTGAAACCATTGCTATTGACAGCACACAACTGCAAAACCTGCGCCGCTTGCCTGAATATGCTGTTGCGGAACGGATTACCCAGCGTTTGCGGCAGGATATGGGGTTAAATGTGCCCGAAGATGAAACCGGGTTTATCACCATGCACCTGACTGGCGCACGTATTTGGCCCGGCAGCAAACAGGATTTAACCCAGGCGCGGGCAATCAATATCCGACAAACCGTGCTTGAAATGATGGGCATTGTTGGACAGGAACTTGGGATAGACTTCCATGACGATACCACATTGCTTGAGGATTTAACCAGCCATATTCAACCAACAGTTGGGCGTCTGCGTGCGGGCATTCCCATTGAAAATCCACAGCTAAACAGCTTGCTCACCGATTATCCGGAGATTTACCGCGCCTGTGAAAAAGGTGTGGTGGTGCTGCAAGGGCTGCTTGGGATTGAACATATCCCAGCCAGTGAAATCGGCTTCCTTGCTATGCACTTTGGCGCAGCCGTAGAACGCCAGCGCAGCAAACAGCGGCGGATTACAACTGTGATTGTTTGCCCAACTGGTATTGGCACATCCCGGCTGCTTGCCGCGGGACTTCAGCGGGAATATTCAAACCTGGATATCCGCGGTGTCATGTCCGCTTTCCAGCTTGACCCAGAAAAACTGCGGCAGGATGGCATTGATTTGATTGTATCCACGGTAGAACTGAATCTTAAATTCCGGTATTTACGGGTCAGCCCCATGCTAACTCGGCAGGATAAAATCTTGCTTGGCACCGCGATTGATTCCTTGCTGCTGCAAAAACAGGACGCCCCGCCCGCAAAAGCACAGCCACAGCCGCTCACACGGCAAGATGTTGATTTTATTGCCTCGCTTGGCAATGCGCTTTATGCCCTGCTCGATAACATTCGGATTGTCCAGCCGCCAGTGCTGCACACGCGGGATGCCCTCATCACACAAGCTGCCGCATTATTTGCCGAAGATCCTGCTTCACAGCAAGGAATTGCAGCATTATTCCGCCAGCGTGACCAACTTGCGGATACTTATATCAAACCATTTCATGCCTTGCTGCTGCATGGGCGCACACCGCTTGTCAAAGCGCCTTGTTTTGGCTATATCCGGCTTTCCCCGCCATTTTATGAAAAAGGGAAAATTATGCTTGGCGCAGTGGTTATGCTGGTGCCTGAAGGCGCGGAAGCCTGCGCACGCATGATGAGTGAAATCAGCGGGTTATTGCTGGAAAACCATGGACTATTAGATGCCATGCGCACAGGTAACAGCGATGTGTTGCGATCACTGCTGGAAAACCTGCTGTTGCGGTTTTATAAACGCACACTGCTAACACATTTGGGATTTTCCGCTGAAAAATAGGAAAAAAGAACCTGTCCTTTTTTTGCAAGGAAGGTTCTTTTTTTATGCCATCTATCCCACTCCGGCGTGAGAAAAAAATGATAATTCGCTTTCTTAAAATCCCAACCACAGCAAAAGAAGGCTCACTGCCCGAAAGGTGAAACGCCCACAATCCATATGAAAAAAACTGTCCTTCTTTTGTCAAACCCGCCCATAACAGATCTTATTCTGCTTGCTGTAAGTATTCTTCCAACGTCAGATTATGGCTGGTGATGTACGCTGCCGCTTGTTTGCCAACATAACGAAAGTGCCATGGTTCATAAATAATTCCTGTTATTTCTGTGGTATCCGGCGGATAACGCAAAATAAATCCATATTCGGTGCAATGCGCTTTTAACCATTGGTATTCCGGGGTATCTTCCTGCCCTTCATCCAGCAATTGATAATCCAAAGCACAAATATCAACTGCCAAACCCAATTCGTGTTCACTTGTGCCCGGCACAGCGACCACTTTGCCTGCGGCATCTATGGCATCCTGCCTTGTCAGCCCTTTTGCTTTCTGTTTTTCAATCTGCCGTTCAAATAGCCCGGTTTGATAATCATGCGTCCGGTATGCGGAACAAATTAAAGGCTGTAACCCGGCATCCCGGCAATCTTCCAGCATTGCACGCAGCTTGTCCGCTGCACGGGCATCAAAT
>CAXHNU010000070.1:0-17410 GCA_964017555.1 uncultured Butyricicoccus sp.
CGTCAATGATTTCCGGGGGAAAGGTGAATTTTCTTAGCAGTCGGTTCATAAAAGCTAGCTCCTCCTTCCAGCGGGCAGCCAGGGTTTTGCAAGCCCTGGCGTCGCCATATGTCATCCCGATATTTGGCGGGGATGATCACACAATTTATCTCTTATTATACTATACTACGAAATCACCCTTGCGTCAATGCGGATCTTGCGGGATTTGCAGGATTGGGGGGTAACATCCTGCAATCTTTTTCTATTTGCTAGAAAGAGAAAAATTATTTGCTAATCTGGTAATTGGTTTTGATCTGGTTCAGGTGGAGCTGTGCAGAGCGATAACTTTGGTCAGAAGTCGGGGTACCGGCAGCAACACCGAGGATAGAAGCATCTTCGGGCAATACATAGCCATACGTTTTCCAACGTCCAAGGGCACGTTCATAAGCAGCTTTTTCATTTGCGGATTGCAGGCTGGCTTGAGAATTGGCGAGGGAAGCGGCTTGCTGCTGTGCGAATTTTTCTTTTTGCCAGGCATTTTGCCAAGCGATTTGGGCTTGCTGCTGGTTATTTTCGGTTTGCCATTGGCTGTTGGCACTGAGCATCTGCTGATAAGCCAGTGTGGGGATGCCATTGAGGAAGCCGGTCAGCCCAGCGAGCGAAATGGAATAATCGCGGTCAGCCTGATATTGGTTTAGCTGCATTTGGGCTTGTGCCTGTGCCTGCTGGAGGGCAGCGGAAGATTCGGACTGCTGGAAGCCCATCGAGAGATTTGTTTCGCGGTCAGCGGCGGCTTGCGCCGCACTGCTGCGGGCAGCAAGGCGGGCTTGTGCAAGCCCATTGAGGTCGCTGCGATAAGCATTATCAACCGCAATACGGCTGGTTTCAGTATACCCGGAGGTAGGCGCGGCATATGCGCTGCCAGAAGAAAGCCCAAGCGCAGCAAGCTTTTCCGCATTGCCAAGCGCTGACCGGCGGGCATTGACATCGGTTTGTGTCATACCCTGCTGATAAGCGGCGTCAATATCGGCATATTGGGTTTGAAGCTGCTGTGCAATTTGCTGTTTTGCGGTTTCAAAGGCTTGCAGCCGCGCTTTGGCAGCAGCGTCATACAGCCCGGTGATATCAATCCGCGGGGAAGAAGGGGTTTGCTGCACCTGATTTTCAGGTGTTTTGGGGGAAGCAACCTGATAAGGGCGGTAATCGCCCAGCCAGGTTGCCACAGCATCATTGCTGCCGACCTTGCCTTCCAGCCCAAGGGCATCAATTTTGGCTTGCCGTGCGGCAAGCAGGCGGGCGCGTTCGGCGGCATCGGTTGTGTTGGCAATCGCGTTTGCGTAATCAAAATCCTTATCAAATGCAACAGTGTTTTTTTGGCTAGAAGAAGAACCAGATGAAGAACGGGAACCAGAGCTGATATTTTTTTTCAATTTTGCCGTCGCGGCGGTTTGGGCAGCTTTCGCGGCGGCAGCGACCATCACAGAAGCTAACATAATGAGGAAATTCTCCTTTCAGGGATATGTTTCACAAAAGGTATTCATCAAACACCATGATTACCGAGCGTATAACGCACGCCAAGAGCAAGCAAGCCAAAGGGTTCACTGGGTTTATCATTGCGGATGCGCACGCGCACCGTGCGGGCGCGGTGGAGCCGCCGCCTGACGCGCATGGCAGAAGCGCCGGGTTGGCAATGGAACGTAAAGCGGGAAAAGTCAAGCGTCACAAAAGAAAACAGATCAAGGTTACGGCTGAGGGCAAGGATTTCGCCTTCAGCGGTTTCATAAGTCACCGTCACACTGGAGCGGGTATATGGCATGAGAACGGGTATCACTTCCCGCACAAATTTTTCGCGTCCCCAGTCATCCAGCGGCATATCAGGGGTACACCACCAGGCGTCAATGGGCTGACCATCATCCAAAAAAGCGTCCTGTTCATCTTCTTCACACAGCCGCAGGATACGCCCATCTTCTGTTCCGAAATGCAGCCGTCCCTGAAAAATACAGAACGAAATAGCGGGGAAGTTATCCCAGTAGTACCATTCCGGCGAACCGTCAGCGCGATAAGTGCGCCCATCAGCAACATAGCATTTGCCATTGACTGCAAGATAATATTTATCCCGCCAAACAATGGCACAAGCCTTATCAAGATTTTCCTCTTTGGTCAGTTTGGGGTCAACGGCGCGGGACTGCCGCTGAATGGAGCGCTGTTCGGTCACAGCGGTACCAAACACGCCCATCACGCCATCAGCGGAAAGGAACAGCGGCATATCGCCAAGCGAAGCAAAGGTACGGAACGCATACCCGCCGGGGCCCTGCGCACCTTGTTTGAGGGGATATGCCGCCTGGTTATCTGCGTCAAGCAAAAAGGTGCGCAAATATTGTGTCGCCTCCTGACTGCCGCCTTCTTTGATCACAAGCTGGCTTTCATATTGGCGCACATAACCGACAATTGCGGAAGCATCCGACCCAACGCGGGTATAGCCGGTATCAGGGAAATAAGTCGGGTCAAACAGTCCGCTTTGCCAGTCACAGTTCGGGGCAGAGGGATTGCCGGAGAGGAACACACGGGTATCATTTTTGCCGCCATAAAGCCCGGCAAAGCGGCACTGGTTGATTTTATCCGCCGCACCGCTGATGGTCTTGCTAAATGTAATGGCAACATTGGCAAGTCCATTTGCGTTCGGGGGTGCGGCAGCGAGGGTAACAACACCAGTTTGTGCATTGACCGAAGCGACAGAAACCGCCGCGCCATCGACCGTTGCAGAAACGCCGGAAGTATCAATATCTTTTGCATCAAGCTGGAACTGCACGGCATTGCCGTTGCCAACAAACGTATTAATCCGTTTGGGCGTCAGCAAGTTGACCGCTTCAAAACTGGTTCCGCCGCCGCCAGGAGGCGCGGCGATGGTGGTTGTCGGCACAAAAGCGATATCGGTCACATTGCGCACCCGCCAGGCGCTGCTGACTTTCTCAATGCAGCGATATTTTTTGCCATCCAGCAAATATAGACATCCATTCATCAGGAAAGCGGTAGAAAAGTCGTTATTCATCCCGCCGCCGATGGAGGACATCGACCCAGAAGGGTTCATACAATACAGCCTGTCCCCCGCATGGACGAGGAGATTTTCATCCCCAGGCAGCGCATACAGCCCATAAATTGGGCGGTTCAGCTTTGTGATACGGTGATAGCCAGTGCGTTTGACGAGGAAATCGGTTGACTGTGAAATCATGTTGCAGGCATCAGGGGAGTGAGCAAGGTCGGCCTTGGTCGAATGGGTAGAAAAATCAACACCACTAAAGTGTTCAATCATAATTTGCCGTTCAGGTTCAGCATTTTCAAATTGATAAGGGCGCATTTTAATATAACTCCTTAATCGCAAATTGGGCGGCAGGGCAATGGTAATCCAGGCGGGCAGCAAATTCCGAGCCAAGCCAGTTAAAGCGGTTTTTATCTTCATCACAGATGAGCAGTGCGGCAAGCCCATAAGGGAAGCATTCACGAACCATTGCTTCATCGGCAGGGATTTCCGCGTCAAGCGAATCCAGGTTTGGGGGAATGCGCAAAGTTTCCATCTGCTGTGCCGTACGCAAGGCATTGATTTCGCGCAGGCAGTTTGCAAGGAGCTGGTTGAGGCAGCCGAGGGCAAACTGCTGATAATAATGACAGCCTTCTTCCTGTTCGTTCAGTAAATTCATTGCGGCAGCGAAGCATTCATTTCCAGTCATAAAAAAATCAGACCTCCTAGAAAAAGATAGGGTATCGGGCAGGGAAATGAAAATTCCCTGCCCAAAGGTGGATAAAGATAATTAAACCACAACCGACGGATATTTTCCAGCGGCGCAGGCAAACATTTTTAGTGTTTCGCCGGATTGTACAGTAATTGGTTTTGCATAATCATGCGCAGAATCAGAATACCGCGGGTCAGACCCATCAAGCGTATACCGAATTACCGCGCCAGTATCGGTACAGCTCAGCGTACCATTTGCATTAGAAGGCGCAGCGGTGATATAACCTGTTTTCACGCAGGCATAAACACCGGCACATTTTGCACCGAGGACGAACGCGTCATAATAATGCCGCCCTTCAATCAGCGCGCCAGACACGCCAACGGGATCTTCATGGACTTTTGCATCCGCGATTTTATAAGGCATCAGCACAGAATCCTTATGGGTAATAAGGAACCAGCAATTTTCGGGCATATAGCGTTCAGGCACGCGGACGACTTCCATCCCAAGCACTTGTCCACAAATGCCTTTCGCGACAGATTTCGCGCCCAGCGCATCAACCGCAATAAACTCTGCGGACAAACAAATCAGTTTATGGATTTCCGAAGAAACATACAGATACCGCCCATCAGCGGGGACAAGCCCATCATCAAGCGCCTGCATCCCGGCAGCAATCAAAGAAATGATATTGCTGGTAGTAGGTTTATCACTTGCCGCAATGGTTCCAGCCATATGGGCAAAGCGGCGCAGGGCATATCGGTCAGCGGCAGGGGCAGATTTTTCGTTCAGCTGCAAGCGGAGCATATCAGCGGCACGCTTGACAAGGTTCTGGTCAAGGTTATTGCCCTTATCGATGGTCAGGGTAAACGCCTTATCCTGTGTCATGGTAAGTTCCTGTACAATATCCTGCATTTCAGCAGGGGTACCATAACGGTTTGCGCCTTCACGCACATAATCGACTTCATCAACAGTAATCGGCGTATAAACCTTGAGTGTTTTGACGCCAGTCAAATCAAAGGTTGTCGCGGTTTTGCCTTTGATAAAAGAACCGCGGCTAAAAGCGGAAGCGATTTCGTCAGAATATTTGGTTGCGAGATTGATAGCCATAAGTAAAAATACCTCCTTAAAATACAAAATGGAATCATACAGTATGTTTAAGCCCGCAGCGCGGCAATCACAGGATCAATCTGGACGGGCTGTCCATCACCGGCGGCGGAGCCGACCGCCTGTTTCCGGTTATCGGCATTTTGTTCCAATGCGCGGAGTTTTTCGCGCAGCAGCGCGATTTCATATTTACGGTAAGCGGAAACCAAGCTGCCTTCTGTTTGGGCATCCTGCCAAACCTCCTGCGGGATATCCCCAGGTTTCACATCTGGATAAGCGGAAATAAAGTTTGCATAGACCTGACCATTGGGCACCTGACCAGACGCCCCAGCCAGACGGAGCATTTCGCCGCGTTTAGAAAGCCCGGCAACAGCCGCCTGTACAAGCTGTTCCATGGTCAGCGTCAGTTCCTGCCCATCAACGGTAATGGTAATCATTTCGTTTTGCGAGTCAGGCTGTGCCTGTGCCGCATTTTCATCAAACGGGTCAGGCGTCAGTTTATCCTGCATAAGATTCTGGTGCTGTTTGTTCTTTTCCATTATTCTCCTCCTTTTGTTTTTGAAGCGCACGCATCAGCCCACGCTTGCCTTTCATATGCTGATCAGGCACGTTCTGCAAATACAGAAGCGGGTCTGCAATCAGTCCGGTTTCAATGAGGTGGTCATTTGTCACAGTCTGCACGGTTTCTGACCAATAACTGGCTTCGCCGACATCGACTTTCAGCCGCATTTCGCCGCCGCGAATGGTACCGAAGTCAAAAGAAACCTGTTGTTCCTGCCCATCTTCATCGGTAATGACATATTGCCGCACGCCATAGTGTGCGCCCATCATATCAAGGAACGAGCGGGCAGTATCTTCAATAAAGCGGTAAAACTCAAGTTTGACCAGTTCAAGCGGAGCGGCGGTAGCTTTCTGCACCGCAACAATGGCGGAAGTATTTGTCGGTGTCACATTGCCCAAGCTGGCATCACTTGCGCCCATCAGTTCCATGGTATCGCTCATCATTTGGCGGAGCAGCGCCATAACTTGTCCAGAAATATCAGGTGCTTTAAAGGCGCTTAAAAAGGCGTCATTTGGGTTGCCGCGCATACCGATTGCCTTACCAATTTCGCTGGAATACCCATTGGGGAAACGTGTCACATCATAAATAATTTTGGGGAAAGCAATCTGTTTAATACACTGCACATACATCGAATAAAGTTTATTGATTGCGATTTGGTTTGGAATCGCTTCTGTCACAGGCGAAACGCCATGGCAGGAATTTTTCACACGATCCCAGCTCATATAAGCGACGGGATACCGAGTATACGGCAATATTTTTTCTGCCATAACCGTAGCGTGCTGTGTTGTTTTGAGGAAAGCGATACCATTTTCAGTTTTGCGCATCCGCAGCAAAACGGTAACGCGCCGGTGGTTTTCATTTGGCGTCATATTTTCGTCTTCCCCGTCGGGCAAAATGGCATTGATATCATCACTTGGGCGGCGGTTTTTGAGCGCTTCCAGTTTAACTTCATCCACATCGCGCCGCATGGCAATGATAATAAAGGGCTGCCGTTCGACCTCATCGCTTGCGGTGTTCCCAAAATAAACATTGGTATTATCAATACATTCCACTTTGATATCGCCTTTGGCAGGCTGACCGGTTTCGGTATCCGGGTCAAAGTGGATATAAAAGCAGCTATCGCCATCCACGCAGGCGTTGCGCAGTGCCAGCCGGTTGAGTGCTTTCACATTACTGCGTTCCATGGCGCAGTCAAAAGCCTGTTCAAGGATATGTTCTAATTGGTCATCCTGTTTGCCGCGTCCAAAGGGAGCCGCGCTGACAGCGACATCATCACTGACGAGCATTGCAACAAAAAGGTTCACACACCGGCGGAGCACATTAAAGATCAGCGGGTCAAGGGTACTGACGTGTAAGCCTTCCCATTGTTTGCCCTGCACAAAATTTTCATTTTTCCGGACTTGTTCATAAAGCCCGACAGCACGTTTATAGTCCTGTCCACGAAGATATTCACGCCAAACGGCGTGTGGGGATAAATCATGTTTCATCTTGACCCTCCGTTTCATTGATTTCACCGGAATAGCCCATCAGCGCGGCGAAATCGCGTGCATAAGCATCTTCCGGATTTTCCTGCTGCTGTACAGTATCAGGATGTTTTTGCTGTGCAAAGCCCCGACTGACAGCGGCGCCAGCAAGGAACATCACCACACAGCCAATGATATATAGGACAAAAGATTCTATCAAAGCGGGTACACCTCCTAAAAAAAATAAGCATCATAACAAATCAGTAAGCCAAAAAAGCTTCCACATCCCCGCCATAGCAGTCGGTTTGTTCAGGCAAATCCGCATCGCAGACCGCCAGCGCATACCCGCGCAGCGCGTCAGGGGCATGGGTCAGCTCATGCGGCGTATCCGCGGTATCATTCGGGTTTTTGCTGTCATGGCGCAGCGCGCCAAGCGTGCGGATTAAATTGCGGCATTCCGGGAAAACCTGAAGCTTTGCGGTGAATCCGCCCATCCCATCTGGGATGGGTTTGAGCAGTTCTTTCACCGCATACCAGCCATCAATCCGGCGGTTGCTGCTTTTCTCAAAATAAAGCCCCAGCGACTGCCATATTTCAATGGCAGAACGTCCGGTTTCCTGCCTGCGGTTAAAAAGATCAGGCGGCGCAAGCCGCAAATAAACGGGTTCAGTTTCCAGCTGTTTGATGTGTTCTGCCGCTTCCGAAAGAATTAACCCCGGTTCATAGACTTCCCGATATACATAACTGTGTCCATCCGGCGCGGCAGCAATCCAAAGCGCCGCGAACATATCCAGTCCATAGTCAACCGAAAGATAACGCTTCCAATGCACGGGGATTTCAAACGGCTGCACGATATGTATTTCCCGGGAAAACTCCGGGAAATATCGCCCTTCCTGCAAATCCCAATCCCCATCAAGCAAAGCCTTGCGGTCATGCAGCGTCAAATTTTTCAGCCGTTTACGATAATTGGGGTCGTGCTGCATTAAAAAAATATTATCCGTCACTTTCGCGGGCAAGAATAACCGGCTGCCGCCGTCAAACTGGGTGATTGTATTTGGCGTCAGCGCATCAATAAAACGCTTTTTTACCCAGTCATGTCCAATCCCGCCAGGGTTTGTTGTGGATTTAATCTGTTTGGGAAAATCATTCGCGCCGCGCACCCGGCTAATCAGATATGTGTATTGATATTCCGTAAAATGGGTGACTTCATCAAAACGGATCACGTCATATTCAGCAGATTGATATCTTGTCACATCGGTTTCATATTGACAGTGTCCAAACTCAATCACAGAACCATTGCCCATCAGCCATAGCGAATCAGATTTCAGAAACTTGCCGGCGGCGCGAGGAAAAATCTGCGCGCTGACAGGGATGAGCGAGCGTTCCAGCTCCCGTATGGTACGGCGCAAAATAAGCTGTCTGCTGCCGGGAAAGCGTCCCGCAAAGATTAACGCATCAATCATCTGCGCATAGCTTTTGCCGCCGCCTGCGGCGCCGCCAAACAAGGTTTCATCCGCGTCTGAGCAAATAAAATCACGCTGCCGGGGTGTCACTTGAAAAATAAACTTACGTGTGTTCAACAAGTTTCACCACGATTTCTATTTTTTGATTTTCCTGCAATTCTTCCGCAGCGGCGCGGATTTCTTTCATTGCGGCAACAACAGTAGCCGGTTTTGCGTCCTCTTGTTCTGCCAACTGAATGAGCCGGTCAAGCAGGCCAGGCAGGCGTCCGCAGAGCTGTTTTGATTCTTTTTGCTGTTTGGTCATAGATAAGCATCTCTCCTTTCGTTCCGAACGACGGTTCGTTTCATGTTGCCCATGATAATAGTCGAAAAAAGGCGTTTTGTCAAGTCTTTTCCGAAAAAAAGACGAAAAAATTTTCGATTTACAATTACCCACTAAAAAGGAGGGAAAATAGGGAGAATGTAAAAATCGTCAGACAAACATAGAAATTTATAACGTAAAATAGATTTCCATGCCTTCAAGGTAAACCATAATGTAAACATTACTTTAAGAATTTCAAAAGAAGTCATACAGAACATTGACAAGCATTCCGCGCGGTTTTATACTGTATTAGGCGATGTGGTACAGCTTGAAAAAAATATGTGGGGCAAAGGAGCCCGGGAGGAGTTTTGGTCATGCGAATGATATCAGCTTTAGACTCAGTTTTATGGCTGCTCAGCGTATGTTTGACCCTGTATATGTGCTATTATGCAATATTTTTGCCATGTGCCTTAAAGCGGCGGCGCATATGGCAGGCGCATCCAGCCAAATGCCGTTTTGCGGTCTTGGTTGCGGCGCGCAACGAACAAGCAGTCATCGGGCATTTGGTCGAAAGCCTGCTGGCGCAGGAGTATCCCAAAGAATTATATGACATATATGTCATCCCGAACAACTGTACAGACAACACAGAGGAGGCAGCGCGGGCTGCCGGGGCGCAGATTTTAACATGTCCATTCCCGGTTCACAGCAAAGGTGATGTTTTGCGTCAAGTGGTTGCGATGTTAGACAAAGCGGGCAAACACGATGCAATTTGTGTTTTTGACGCGGATAATGTGGTAGACCCAGGGTTTTTGCAGGCAATGAACAACGCATGGTGCGGCGGAGCACGTGCGGCGCAGGGCTACCGTGACAGCAAGAATCCACATGATACCAACATATCAGGCAACTATTCGATTTATTATTGGATGGTCAACCGGTTTTACTCCCACGCGCGCAATGCCGTCGGGTTATCAGCGATTATCAATGGCAGCGGTTTCATGGCAGATTTAAAGTTGTTGCGTCAAATGGGCGGATGGAACACGTTAACCTTAACCGAAGATATTGAGTTCACCACAAAATGTATTTTAAACCAAACACGGGTAGAATGGGTACCACAAGCCATTACCTATGATGAACAGCCACTGACATTTGGACAGTCTTGGCGGCAGCGGTGCCGCTGGTCGACGGGCTTATACCAATGTTTAGCATATTATGCGCTGCCATTGCTGCGCGGATTATTCACGCATGGCATATGGGGATTTCGGGCACGGTTTGATCAGCTTGTCTTTTTATTTGCGCCAGTGATCCAAATTTTCTGGTTAATTTCGCTATTTGCGGGACAGCTTATGCGGATGCTGCAAATTCATTATCAGTTATTCCCAAGCACACCGGTGTTCACGAGTCTATTTTTATCTGTCGTTGTATCTTATGCTGTGAGTGCGGCAATGGCATTTGCTGTCACAGCCTTAGAGGGTAAGCCAATTCGTCCAATGCTGCGCAGTATACTCACATATTGGGTATTCATTATGACGTGGCTTCCAATTAACACCTATTGTTTGATTCACCGTACAACAGAATGGAAAGCGATCGCGCATACACGGGGCATGAGTTTATCGCAAATCAAATAAGAAAAAAAATCCCTTGGCAAGGCGGGAACGAACCGCAGTCAAGGGATTTTTCATATTCATTTCAAAATCACAGGGAAAGTTTAATCGCGGGAGATTTCTTTTTTCAAAATTGCGCCGGTTTGCGCATTGATTTCGTATTCATATTCCATACCGGCGGCAATGAACTCAATTTCATAAATCTGTATGCCATCATCAGTATCTTGTTTTGATTTTGTAAATCTTACAGCATTCGCTTGTAATCCGGCATCATCCAAAGCGATTTGCTTTGCCTTATCAAGGGAAATTGCAGCGTTTGGGTTTGCCTGATTTGGCGCCTGCGATACGGTATCGGTTTTCGATTTGATCACAGCGCCAGTTTGCGCATTGATTTCATATTCATATTCGACACCAGCAGCGACAAACGCAATTTCATACACAAGCACGCCATCTTCTGTATCGAGTTTACATTTGGTAAAGGTTACCGCATCAGCGGACAGCCCAGCATTTGACAAGGCGGTTTGCTTTGCGGCGTCCTCACTGACAGAAGGGTTTTGCTGATTCGGCGAATTGGGTTTTGTTTCGGATTCGGTTTTCAGAACATCACCGGTCAGTGCATCAATTTCGTATTCATATTCATTTGCACCGGCATAAAATTCGACCTCATAGACAGCGCGCCCATGTTCCCATTCCAGTTTGGTTTTGCAGGCGGAAATGTTTGTTTCAGTCACGCCAGCATGGCGGAAAGCAGCTTGTTTTGCGTCATTTTCAGCGATATAATTCACATTTGCATTTTTCTGTGAGATAGCAGCGGTATTGGTCACAGCATCATATTGCACATCAAGCCCAACCGCTTCACAAATGGCACGCATGGGAACATAAGTTGTGCCATTATAAACAAAAGCATCCACAACAGCGCCATTTGGGTCACGGGGGGTAAAGCTGGCTTTGTTAATGGAGATTGCGATTTGGTCACTGACGCGGATTGAACGGTCAGCAGAAGCGGAGAAAACGAATCCAGCGGCGAGCAGCCCAGCGACAGCACCAACAACAAAACAAGACTTATTTTTCATATAAAACGCTCCTTCACAAAAATGATAGAAATAGGGGAATGCAAGAGATTATCATTTGCTACCGATATCATAGCATAAAGGAAGGAAATCGTCAAAAGAAAAAATAGGGAGCATACATAAATAAAGCATAGAATGAACGCGGGATGATAATAAAGCACAGACATAAGAACCATTTCTTACAATAGAATCTCTCTTTTTCTTTCATTACAATACCTCCATCAACAAATTCAGTCAAAATGCCAAATAAATTATATCATGCGGCAATGCAAAAGTCCAATAAAATTTACATCATTTTTGCATTATAAACTAATTCTTATTGTGATATATCCCAGAGTAACTTTCACATACTATAATGGATTCATTATATATGGAGGCACTGCAATTATGGGAAAATTCATTATTATACCCAAAGAGGATAAAGGTGTTACAATGACAATCCGCATTGACAGAGAATTGCAGGAAAAATACAATAAACTTGCTGCAAAGACCAACCATTCACGCAATGAATTGATTTGCATGGCGCTGCAATATGCTTTGGACAACATGGAGATTCAAGACAAATAATAATCAATAAAAAAGCTTTTGGATTTATCCATTAGCCTTTTTTGCCCTAAAACGCATTCACAAAGCATAAAACAG
Organism: uncultured Butyricicoccus sp.; assembly: GCA_964017555.1. Classification (GTDB taxonomy): domain Bacteria; phylum Bacillota; class Clostridia; order Oscillospirales; family Butyricicoccaceae; genus Butyricicoccus_B. Next base: position 11,911 of record CAXHNU010000070.1, read on the forward strand.
ATGGTATAATCAAAACAGCAATACATTTGACATCAGGAAGGATGAAACCAATATGATTGATTTAAATGCGCCCGTTTGGAAAACGCTGTCTGCCGCAGGAAATGACGCAGATAAATGGCTTCGCTGCTTGCTGGAGGGAAACGGAGATATCCGCGAAAACATCACAATTTTAGCAGAAGATTTAAGCCATCAGTTAAGTTATTACAGTGCAACGGCATATGCTTTGCCACATTTAGCAGCATTTTGTGCGAAATTATCAACAGAGGATAAAATATTTTTGATTGCGCAAATCGGGGCAGCAATTGCGGCAGAAAGTTATGATCCATTGCAGCCACAAACGGAAGCATATGAACAATTTATGGAGGGATTAACCGGCTTGCGCAGCGAATTGGCAGCGTTAATGCAAAACACAAAACTGGAAAATTTCCTTACAAGTGATATTGGGTTAGGGCAGGAATTTGCTTTATCCGCATTAAGTATTTTGGGGGATCGGAAGCACGCCTATGCGATTTATCTGATGTCAGGTTCTTGTTGGGAAGAATGGTGTGCGGCTTGCACTTGCGGCTGGAATGATGAAACACTGTTATTGAGCGATCAGCCAGAGTGTTTCAAACCGATACAAATTGACGTATGGGATGGAAAATCGCTGACAGATGAAGCGGTATGGTTTTATGGATTATTAGAGCTTGCAGGGGATGAAGAAATCAAACCGATTGTGCCATTATTATATGGCACAGGGATTTGTCCAAATTGTGGGAAGCAGGAACCTTACTGGGCATGGTTTGACCGATTTATGGAAGATTATTGAAAACAGCATAACAATCAAAGAAAAAAGGGAGCCTATCACTCCCTTCGCATGAAAACGCATATTTTACAACAATAGAACGTTTTGAATTAAAACCCGCATTTGCAGCAGCGGAACGCTTTGTATTAAAGCCTGCATTTTACGGCAGCAGAACCTTGGATTAAAGTCCCACATTTTACGGCAGTGGAACGCCTAGAATTAAGATATCATTAATATTATTATATGCGAAAACAGTTATCCAGTCAACTGCAAAAAAATACTCACAGAAATCAAATTTTCGATTGTCAGAAACAGACAGATGATAATTTTTAATAAGAGTAACGAAAGAACGTGTATATAAAAATGAGAAATATAATCAAGCATATAAACACTTTTTTGAATGCAGAAATGCCATTTTCGATACAGCATAAAGAGATTACAAAGGAATTATGGGAAGCAGTTTATGATAGCCGACATCAGCAAAATCTGCATGGCCCATTTGATTCCGCTGAAAAAGCTATAGCAGATATGTTAAAAGATTGATGTCATATATAAAAGGGAAAGCCCCTTGCCGTAAAATGGCAGGGGGCTTTCCGCATCAGAGAAAATACAGATTGTATTATAGCGACATAAAAATTACTGATTGCCAATAACCTCTTCAGCAAACGCGAACAAATCCTCAGCAGAAAAGGCAGTATCGAAACTGTTGATGGCATAAACAATGCCGCCAGCCTGCCAGGTTACATGCTGGTAAGTTTCTTCCTCGCGAGCATCGCTGCCGACAGAAACCTGGATTTTATTTGCATCCATCAGGGCTTGTTCTTCCGCGGTCAACGTGTAATCTTCTGGGATGAACAGATAATCATCCGAACGGTAGGTGACAGAAACATCACCAATGTCACGCACTTCAAATGGCTGTTCATCAAAGAGTTTATCCGTACCATAATCAAGTTCCGCATCATAGAGGCGGGCGGAATAGCTTAACCCAGTGCCATAGGAAGCGTCAACCGATGGGAAAGTACCAAAGCGGTTGCCATCGCTGTCCAGCTTATCGGTATAATCAATGCTGCCTTTGGTGAACGCGTGGCTGCCGAGGGCAGCGGGCAGGGCAATATCGGTATCAGCAAAAGTTTTGCTGATATCCTGTTGCAAAGCGGCGATATCGGTGCGTTCATGGGTAAGGTGGAGGGAAGTGACCAGCCCAGAAATAGGACCCCGTGCAAAAGCGCCAATGGTAGCGAAGCAGACGACCGCAGCCATACCAATTGCGGCGCGTTTCCACATAGAAACTTTGCGGCGGGCAGTGGGCTGGTTGTTAATTGCGAAATCGATACGGGTTTTGAGGGTATCGGGGGCAACAATATGGTCTGCGCAGGCGTGTAAGGTATTCCGCAGTTGATTTTCGAGATTTTTCATAATTGTACCTCCTTAGGAGTATCGCAGCGAAGGGTTTTTTGCAGGTTATGGCGTGCTGTGAACAAACGGGATTTCACAGTACCTTCTCTGCAATTCATTGTTTGGGCGATATCTTTGACAGCCATGTCATTGAAATAATAGAGAATCACTACCATTCGTTGTTTGGGTTCAAGGGCTTGCACAGCCTCATAAAGCTGATGATGTTCTTCTGAACGCAGCACAGAGGAGAGGGCTGATTCAGAGGCAGTCAAGGCATCATCAAAGAACTGGGCGACAGGTTCTTCTTTGCGGTGCCTTTGGCAATATTTCCATGCTGTGCGTGTCAATGAACGAAACAGCCAATATTTAAAGCGTGACGGGTCACGCAGCTGACAGATCATCTGGTAGCATTGAATAAAGGTTTCCTGTACCACATCCTCGCCATCGGGGCGGCTGCCTGTTATCAGGCAGGCGGTGCGCAAAGCTTCATCCCGATATTTTGTATAGAGTTCGTCAAATGCCGCGCGGTCACCTTGCTGCAACCGCCTTACTAATAATTCATCCTGCATACCGCACATCCTTTCTCTTGGTGCACCTGTATAAAAGAGCAGGTAAACCAAGGGATGGTTCACCAGTTAAGAAAAAATTTTTTCCTGATGCGATGCCCCGTGCGGGCAGCCTTATGCTGTTTTCCCTGAAACAGGGGGCGATGCAAGCTGGAATTGATAAAAGAGGCTTTCACCCAAAAGATGAAAGCCCCAATAAACCGGCAATGGGTTTCACAATGCCAAACATATAAGGTTTAATTTAGAAATGCTTTTGCTTCTTCTGAACCAAGTTCAGCCGCTCTTTTCATCCATTTATCAAAAAATCTGGAGTGCTCATCAAATTGTAACGCCAGTTTGTACATACCGGATACAGCTTCTTTGTTTCCATATTTTACCGCTTTATTGTAAATCTTCTGAATCTTTTCAGCAAATTCAGTTTTGTCTGTTTCGCCAAAGTCCTCGCAGTTGCTTTGTGACATTCCATCGGCTGTTTTAACCAGCCAATCTGCACCGCTGGAATCGCCGAGATGCGCCCAAACTTCAAACCAATCAGTCATGCTATATAACCCAAGTAATCCCTGCTTATCATTGTCTGATTGATATGCCTGTTCAAATCGTTCGGCAGCTTCCAGACTGTTTGCGCTGTAAGCCGCAAGACCTTCCTTGTAGTTTTCTGAAACAGGTGTATTATCATAAAGATTAGAACCTGTTAATTCATAATATTCTATCATTGCTGTTGGATTCCCAGTAACTGCCGATTTTTTGTACCAATACAGTGCTAATTCAGGATTTTTCTCTGTTCCAACTCCTTTATGGTAACATTCTGCCAATTTCCGCATAGCTGCTGAATGCCCCGCCTCAGCAGCTTTGATGTACCATTTTACGGCTTTCTGCTCATCTATCTCAACGCCAGTCCAAGGTTTAAAAGACTCGAGATCGTATTCCTTCCCATACATATAAATATTACCAAGGTCGTACATGGAATTTGAATCTCCTGTTTCAGCAGCCTTCGTCAGCATATCAATTGCAGTATCGTACTCGTCGTTGTTAGCGTAAATACGTATTGCCACAATATTCGCTGCATATGGGCTGCCATTTTCTGCGGCTTTCTGAAGCCATTTTATGGCATCTTCCTCTTCGATTACTCTATCTTTTAACCAACATTGATAAATCATTTCCATTGCGCCGGTATGTCCCATTTCCGCAGCGGTAAGAAAATGACTTAACGCTTCATCATATTCCTCAAAGTCGAATCGTTCCATTCCGGAATCATACTCGTATAAAACATCAACATACGCAAATGGTTTGTTTAATATCGCCTGTACGCCGTTTCGGAGATTAAAAATAGGTTCCCTGCAAGATATAAGCACCACAAGCATTATAATTGGTACGAAAACGACAGCAAATATTGTTTCAATCGTATCTTTATGATGCTGCCGCCAGTTTGTTTTTTTATCCCGCTCGGATTGTTTTATATCCTTGCTGTCGTTTTCGGCTTTCGCGTCCGCGGGTGCATTTACAATATTTTGTTTCTTATCATTTGGCGGCGGATTGGTTTCCTCCTCAACCAGTTCAGTTTTATCCAGTGGCTTTTCCTTTGGAGAATCTTCAATCGCTGTGCCATATAATGCTTGATATAAATCCGCAATACTTTGCCAGCGTTTTTTCGGCTGTATTTCCAATCCACGCATGATTGCTTTTTCCTGTTTTGGCGTTAAATCTGCGCCCAATTGACCAGGCGGGAGCAGCGTATCCTGACCAGCCATGCGTTCCAACGCTTTTGGGAGTGCCTTGCTCGTCAAACAGTGATAGAGTGTGGCGCATAACGCATAAATATCTGTCCAAGGCCCCTGATGATAGCCAGTGTATTGTTCAATTGGTGCATAACCATGCTTGAGCATCACGGTCATAGTATGATCCTTGTCAACATCCCGGGCGCAGCCAAAGTCAAGCAGTTTCACCTGACCATTGTTTAACAGGATGATATTATCCGGGCTGATATCTCGATGGATAATCCCGGCTTTATGTATTGCATACAAAGTATGCAGCATGGGCTGCATGATCTCCAAAAGATATTTTGCCGGAATACGTTTTTTCCGGGTTAATAAAGTACGCAATGTATCGCCAGACAACAATTCCATAACGATATAAGCGGTGTTATAGGCAGGGAAAAAGTCAAGCACATGGACAATTCCCGGATAGTCATCAAACCGCGCCATAACGCGGGCTTCCTGTAAAAACTGATCCCGTCCTTTTTCATAGAATGCCCGTTTTTCGCCCTCATAGCAAGTCACATCCAAAGAGATAGAAGTTTCCCGATGAACAAACATATTTGGGAAATACTCTTTGATGGCGACACGCCGTTCCAGCGTGGTATCCAGCCCTAAATAGGTAATGCCAAAACCGCCTTCTCCCAATGCTGAGCCTACCAGATAACGGTCATGAAGCAGATGTCCCATAGGGAAGTGGTGGCTGGCAGGATGATAACTGGTGGGTTCTGCCCCGCAGTTAGGGCAAACCGTGCCGGATGAAGCCAAAGACATACAATATGGGCAATATGTAGGCATATGTTATTTCCCCCTTTTCCATATCAAGCATTTTGGAATCGGTAAATCCGCAATCATAAAGCCTGTTTTGGCAAAGAAACCAAGGATAATGGAAAAAGCCACAGGATAATAACCTGTGGCTTGAAAAAATTTGGAGCGGATGACGAGGCTCGAACTCGCTACCTCCACCTTGGCAAGGTGGCGCTCTACCAGATGAGCTACATCCG
>CAXHNU010000071.1:0-16586 GCA_964017555.1 uncultured Butyricicoccus sp.
GGCAGCACCCATGAGCAGGACTTGTACCGGGTGGACACTCTGCGGCAAATGGGCTATGATCCGTATGTGATGATTTATGAACGCCCAACCGCACCGAAAATCACCCGCCAGCTTCAACGTTGGGTGAATAATAAGCGGATATTCTATGCCGTTCAAAACTTTGCTGATTACAGGCATAGCAGTTAGATGGATAAAAAAATATTTTCCCATTCGACAAAATTCGACACACAAAGGTCGAAATATGTGATATATTGTAATCGCATAGGATCCTCCAAATCCTATGCAGTTCAAGCTTTTATTTACCATAACACAAAAGCCCTGCTGCACTGATCACGCGGCAGGGTTTTTGTTATTTTATTAAATCACTTTTGTCGTAAAAAGTCGTAAAGCAAAATAATGGCACATATAAAACACAAAAAAGTACCGAAAACTTCATGAAATCGGTACTTTAGATGGTGCAGATGGAGGGACTTGAACCCTCACGTCCTTGCGAACACTAGCACCTGAAGCTAGCGCGTCTGCCATTCCGCCACATCTGCATATGATATTAACTTTGGTGCGAGTGACGGGACTTGAACCCGTACGTCGATTGACACACGCCCCTCAAACGTGCCTGTCTACCAGTTCCAGCACACTCGCATTTTCATTGGGATAATATTTGCCCTTTGTGATGAATCTTTTGTAGAAGAATCAGCAACAATATGTATTATACATGGAAAGGCGCTGTATGTCAACATTTTTTTCACCAGCTGTATCAAAAATTTTTTAGTAAGATTTGTCCGGGATAACCCTTGACAAAGCGCGAATGAGAATCTATACTAATATCGTGAATGAAAGGCGGGATGGATTCTATGCGTATCACGCATGAAGCAGATTATGCCATTCGCGTGGCGTGTTGCCTTGCATTTTCCGGGGAAAAACGCAGCGCAAAACAGATTTCTGAACAAACTGGCGTTACACTGCGGTTCGCACTCAAAATCCTTCGCAAACTCATTCAAGCGGGGCTTGTGAAATCTTTCAAAGGGGTAAATGGCGGCTATATGCTTAGCCGTGCTCCTGCGCAAATCAGTTTTGGGGAAATTATCGAATGTATTGATGGTACAATTGCCATTAATCATTGTCTGACGGGCGCATTCGATTGTACCCATGCGTCCCCTTCTCATGACTGCCAGTTCCGGCAAGTGTTTCATGCTGTCAATCAGCGGCTGCGTGAGGAGCTTTACAGCATTACGCTTGACCAATTTTTGCCTCGGCAAACGGTTGATCAGTTAAATCAGTCCGCGTTCCCTTAAAAAAATAATGCAGGCTGGTTTTTTTGATATTTATTAAGGAGGAATATTATTATGAAATTCGTATGCTCTGTTTGTGGTTATGTCCATGAAGGCGACAGCGCACCAGCTGAATGCCCTGTATGTCATGTTGGCGCAGATAAGTTCGTTGCGCAAGGCGCTGATATGAGCTGGGCAGCAGAACACGTTGTAGGCGTTGCAGCTGATGTTGCAGAAGATATCAAAAAGGATCTGCGTGCAAACTTTGAGGGTGAATGCTCCGAAGTTGGTATGTACCTTGCAATGGCACGTGTTGCTCATCGTGAAGGCTATCCGGAAATCGGTCTGTACTGGGAAAAGGCTGCTTATGAAGAAGCGGAACACGCTGCAAAATTCGCAGAGCTGCTGGGTGAAGTTGTTACTTCTTCTACCAAGAAGAACCTAGAAATGCGCGTAGAAGCTGAAAACGGTGCTACCGCTGGCAAGACCGACCTTGCAAAGCGCGCAAAGGCTGCAAACTTGGATGCAATCCATGACACTGTGCATGAAATGGCGCGCGACGAAGCACGCCATGGTAAGGCTTTCAAGGGCTTGCTGGAGCGTTACTTCGGCTGATAATTTCACACTTGCGAGGGTGGGCTGAAAAGCCCGCCCTCTTTTTACGGCGAGGGGCGACACGTTGATGTGCCGCCTTTCGCTTGTGCCTTATCGAATAGAATATGTGTACTTGGAGCCATCCAGAGAAATGTTAATTTTTACCGTGGCATCTGTATTTTCCATTACTTCTCTTGGAACGTTAAAGACAAATCTAAACTCATGTTCAGGTGTTAATGGCTCAAGCGCTATGCTGGTACTGGTATTCCATTTTTCATTTTCTTTATATATTATGGTGTTGTTGGAATATGCGGCATCAGAAAAGGTGTACCCATCATTATAGTCGAGAGAAATTGCAGGAGTCCATGTAAGACTTGTTTTCCCAATGTATTTCAACGTGTATGCAATTGCAACGTAAGCTCTATCATCATCGGCTACATAAGCTCTTGTATATTTGTTTCCATCAGAACCAGTTACTGTTGCGGGATAATCGCCATCAACAATCAAGTAATCTTGAGATGATGTATCAGTACATAGATTAGTTCCGAACACTGCTTGTTCTAACGTAAATTCAAAGTTCTCTGTTGTAATTGTTTCACCCAATTCTTTCATTTCTGATTGGCTGCCTGTTTCACCTTGCAGAGTGCTGTCCTCCCCGCCGCCGCTGGGCGTGTCGGTGCTTGCTGCGCCCCCGTTGCTGCTGGACGTGTTGGTGTTCCCTGCGCCGCCACAGGCTGCCAGAGAGAAGGGCAGCGCCACCGCAAGCATAAGCACCAAAAGTTTCTTCATTCTTTGTGCCTCCTATTTTAGATATTAACTGTATAGATATAAAATCATCTATACATTTTAACTTTATGATAGCATACTTAATCTTATCATTCAAGCAGCATCCTATCACAAGCCACGCCTGTTTTTGTTGTTTACCTTTATGTCTGCCATAATTTTGCTGCAATAGTGTTTCTCGTAATATACAGACAATAAAAAACCCGGCTTGTTTGGAAAGCAAGCCGGGTTTTGCAATTTTATTTTATGCGAAACAAATTTAATCGGTAAACAGTTGGCTCCAGGAATAACCACGGTAAATGGTTCCTGTATTTTCTGCCATTCCAATGCCGATATGTTTGTAATTGCTGTTCAAAATATTTGCCCGGTGCCCTTCGGAGTTTATCCAGCCAGATACCACAGCTTGTGCGTTTTGGTAGCCGGTTGCTACATTCTCACCGATGTAACTGGCGCTTACACCTTGTTCTGATAACGCAGTGCTGTAAGCAGTGCCATCCGGACGGGTATGGCTGAATGTCGTAATACATTCCGTGGCACGGACTTGCGCGGCCTTGCAAAGCATTGGGTCTAATGCCAAAGGGGAAACCCCCGCGTCCGCACGTGCTTCATTGACAAGCTGTAACACTCCTTGCACTTCTGCAAATTGGGTTTCAGTCAATGTGGTTTGCCAGTCCACACTTGTGTCGGGGGCATTTGCCAGCGGGACTTGTGCATCAGAAATTAGGGTATGATCCATGTCTTTTTCATTTTCCAAAATAACAGGGCTGGCGCCGTGCAGGGCAGTCGCGCCAACGCAAGCGGCAGCTGCAAACAGCGGCAATAAAATGCGCAGTCTTTTTTTCATCATAATCGTGAGCCTCCGTTTTTCGTCAGCAGTATATGAACATTATATCGTGAATGGCACAGAAAAGCCAGCATCATTGCATAAGTTTTATAACAATATGCATTGAAAAGGTATTTGCTGCGGCGCCTGTGCCAGAAAAAATGCGCCCTGCTGTCAGTCAGGACGCATTTCCGTATAGGTGCTATGTAAAGGGAACAGTATTGCTGTTGTTTTTTACATTTGCCGGTTATCGCGACAGGGCTTTGCCAGTCATTATGACAGCAAATACAGCCAGCAGGATAGCGCCAACGCCTAAGCCAATCCAGCCGCTGCCTGTGACACCAGCGGCAAGATAACCTGCAAAGGAGAACCCTGCCACTGTCATGGCATATGGGATTTGGGTGGATACATGGTCGATATGGTTGCATTGTGCCCCGGCAGATGCCAAAATTGTTGTATCTGAAATTGGGGAGATATGGTCGCCGCAAACCGCACCGGCAAGGCAGGCGGATATGGTAATGGTCAGCATATTCAGGCTGGAAGCCTCCGGGAAAATCGAAAACGCAACCGGGATCAAAATACCAAAGGTACCCCAGGATGTGCCGGTTGCAAACGCAATGCCAAGCGCTGTGATAAAGAAAATTGCGGGCATAAACATCCCAATGGCAGCGTCAGCGGTGATATAAGAAGCGACAAACCCGCGCAGATTCAGGAAATCTTCCGAGCAGATGCCGGAAAGCGTCCAGGCAAAAGTCAAAATAAAGATAGCGGGAACCATTGCCTTAAATCCTTCGGTAAAGGATTCGCAAAACTGTCCAAAGGTCAGAATGCCGCGGGGAACATACATAATAAACGTAAAAACAAGGGTTGCAAAAGAACCGAGCACCAAAGCGTCTGCGGCGGTGCAGTTTGCAAATGCGTCAATCAGCCCCGCGCCTTCAAAGCCGCCGCCATTATAATACATGGCAAGGATACAGGTGGCAATCAGGAACAAAATCGGGATCAAAAGGTCTTTCACTTGACCAGAACCAACAATGACAGTGGCTTCTTCACCCGTAGAATCAACTTTACCGCTTTTTTGAACAGCATCATTATATTTGCCCATTGCAAAAAAGTCGATATTTGCCGCAGATACCCAAATGAGGAACGCAAGGGTAAGCAGTGCGTAAAGATTAAATGGGATGGTCTGCAAAAACAGCGAAAACCCATTGACATGGGCATCCTCCGGCAGCGAGGAGGAAACTGCGGCTGCCCAGGAAGAAATCGGTGCAATGATACATACCGGTGCGGCAGTGGCATCAATGATATAGGCAAGTTTTGCGCGGGTGATTTTTTGCCGGTCAGTAATGGGGCGCATGACTGTGCCAACCGTCAAACAGTTGAAATAGTCATCCACAAAAATCAGCGCGCCCAGTGCGGAGGTTGCAAACGCGGCGCCTCGGCGGGAATTGATACGACGTGCAGCCCATTCGCCATAGGCGCGGGACGCGCCCGATTTGGTGATAAGCGAAACCAAAATGCCAAGCATGACAAGGAATAAGACAATATTCATATTGCCGGAAACCTTTTCGCTCATAATGCTAAATGTTGTTTCTGCCGCGTGCAGTGGGTTAAGCCCTGTAAACATCAGTGCGCCGACAAAAATGCCGATAAACAAGGAAGAATAGACTTCTTTGGTCAGCAAAGCCAGTGCGATTGCAATGACGGGCGGCAAAACCGCCCAAAATGTACCGCTCATAATTGTAATTTCTCCTTTTCCCCCGTCCATGACGGAACTTGTTAAGAATCTGTTTACATTTTACACTTTTTTTCGCGGCATTTCAAGCTGTTTCAGCAGATTATACAGATTTATCGGCAGGATTATCAGCATAATGCAGGGAATATGTCCAAATGTTCGCTTAAAATATGCAGTCCCATGCAGATTAGCAGCAGTCCGCCGGCAATTTGCGCACGGGAAGCATATTTTTCCCCAAATAGGGCGCCAATCCGCACGCCAGCCATGGAGAACAAAAATGTGGTGATACCGATTTGCAAAACTGCCGCGATGATATCTGTATCAAAAACGGCAAGTGTCACGCCGACAGCCAGCGCGTCAATCGCAGTTGCTACCGCAAGCGGGAACATTCGTGAAGGGGCATAAGAACTGTCTGTGTGTTCAGGCGTTTCGCCAAAGGCATCCCAGCACATATTCCCGCCAATGCAGGCGAGCAGCGCAAAAGCAACCCAATGGTCAACAGGCAGGATATATTTTGTGAAATGTGTGCCAAGGAAACAGCCTGCCAAAGGCATCAGCATTTGGAAGGTGCCAAACCAAATCCCGCAAAGCAATGCGCCTTTCTGCTGATGTTTTGGGGCAGCCAGCCCTTTACTGACCGATACCGCAAACGCGTCCATAGAAAGCCCCACGGCAATTAAAAAAATTTCCCAAAAGCCCATAAGGATATGCCTCCATTTGATAAGAAAGATATCCTATCATATGCGCCCAGGCGGATAAAAAGACAAGAAGGGGGAAAAGTCAAACCGATAGGGTGTTTGCAATCACTTGATAAGCATCGGTCAGCCGCTCCAGCGTCCAGGCAGCATTTGCGGGGCTGGTAGAAGGCAGCTTGACAGCAGCAATGCCGGTTGTGGGCTGGCATAGCTTGGTATATAACTTGTGGGAGGTTGCGCCTGTGCAGAATACGGCATGGATTTTGGTTTTGGGCAGCAAAGAAGCGATATCATTGGGCACAGGGTTGCGGATTGCGGCATCAGAAGCGCCGCGGATTTCACAGGAAGCCAGGGTATCCCACATGGCAATATGGCGGCGGAGCACCATTTCCCGCTTTGCGGGGATGGTTTCCGGCACAGGCTCATGCAGGACAGCAGCAAGCACCCGCCAAAACCGGTTTTGCGGGTGCCCATAAAAAAAGTTTACTTCACGAGATTTGGGGCTGGGGATAGACCCAAGAATTAACACTTCAGAATTTTCATCATATAAAGGGCCAAAGGTATGGTACACTGTTTCATAATCCATCCGGATTTTCCTCCAATGTCTGTAAAAATGGGCGGAATGCTGCGGGTAATGCGTATGTGCCGCGAAGTTCATGGGGCGTTGCCCAGATAAACCCATCCGGGCAGGTGTCTAGCGTGATATCGTAACCCGCCATATGCCATTCAATATGAGTGAAGATATGCTTTGCGGGGCGCAGGGACAGGATTTCCTGAACGGAAAAGCCATCTTGTGCAAGTGCCTGCCGGAGGTCATCCGGGGGCAGTATGCCCTCGTAAGCGGGCAATTCCCATAGCCCGGCAAGCAGCCCCTTGGCGGGGCGGCGGCGCACAGCAATTTTCCCTTGCCAGTGCAGCAGGAGAATGGTGCGCTGTTGTATTTTCCGGGGCTTTTTTGGGGTGCGGGTTGGCAGGGATAAGGCAGTCCCCTGCTGGAATGCGGTGCAAAGGCTGGCAGCAGGGCAGGCATGGCATTTTGGTGCGCCATGCGGCAGGCAGATTGTGGCGCCAAGCTCCATCAGCGCCTGATTAAAATCGCCGCTTTGCCCGGCGGGCAGCAACCGCTGCACTTGTGCGGTAATCTCTTTTTTGACCTTTGGGTCATCAATGGGGCGGCTGTCGCCGGACAGACGTGCCATCACCCGCAACACATTGCCGTCCACAGCGGGGACAGGCAAGTCAAATGCAATCGAACCGATTGCGCCAGCCGTATAATCACCAATGCTGGGCAGGCTGTGCAGCGCATGGAAATCCGCTGGGAAAATGCCTCCATATTGTTCACAAAGAATGCGGGCAGCTTTTTGCAGGTTGCGGGCACGGCTGTAATAGCCAAGTCCTTCCCACAGCTTCAGCAGTTTTTGCTCCCCCAGGGCGGCAAGGTCATGCACCGTTGGGCAGGTGGCAAGGAAACGTTCATAATAGGGGATCACCGCTTCTACACGGGTTTGCTGAAGCATGATTTCGCTCAGCCAGATATGATAAGGGTTTTTATCCCGCCGCCAAGGCAAATCCCGTTTATTTCCGGCAAACCAGCGGCATAAAATATCGGATAAAGTTTTCATTGCACTTCCAAGGTTTCGCCAGTGAAATACATGGTGAATTGCCCATTGGCAATCAAACGGCTGCCTTGATACACATCGACACTGTATACAGCGGTTGTGCGCCCATTTTTGAGTTCCTGTGTTTTGGCAAGCAAACCTTCTTCACGGTGTCCAGGACGCAGGTATGACATACTGCTGCTGAGGGTAACGCCGACCCGCCCGCGGGAGGCGGCAGCAGTCCCTGCGGCAACATCGCACAGCGTATAGATTGCACCGCCATGCACATTACCAAGGGGATTTAGGATATTGGGGCTGGGGGGCATAAATACTTCGGCATAGCCGTTGGAAAGGGATAGGATTTGTAAGCCATGTAACTGATGGTATTTGCCATGCTCATGGCGTGCTTTCAGATGTTGTAAAATATCGCCCATAAAAAAAGTCCTCCACAATCAGAATGAAAAAAGTCAAATTGCTTGATAAAATGGTGCATCTATCGGCGCAGATACAAAAGCGGATAAGGGTTGCCCTGTTCATCAAGGTCTGTACGTGCATATACCGAAAAACCCATATGTTCATAAAAGCCGTGGGCAAGCGGGTTTTGTTCATTGACTGCCACTTCATGGATGGCGTAAGCAGTGATACCGTAATGGATTAACGCTTTGCCGGTACCATTTCCGCGTGCTGCCGCTGAAACAAACAACATTTCAAGTTTTTGCCCGGCAACACCCATAAACGCAATCGGGCAGTCAGTTTCATCTGCCACAATGACCAGGTGAGGGATATCCTGGATTGCCTGCGGTACATATTTTTTTATATTTAATATTTCGTCATTTGACAGAAACAGATGGGTCGCACGGACAGCGCTTTCCCAGATTGCAACAAGCTGCTGGATACGTTCGGGTGAACGGCTGGTTAGTTCGATGATTTGCATAAAGCGCCCTCCAGGGATATGATTTGCCGGTTTTACAGGGCATTGCAATTATTATAGCATAAAAGCATAGAATACGGAAACAAAAAAACGACCGCTTTTTTCAGGCGTGTTGGGATGATAGGTTTAGCGGTTGCTGCAAAAAAGTTGATACGGCAAAATGCCTGTGCTATACTGAATACAATAAATTCAGAATGGATAGTGAGGAACCATGATGTGAAAAAAGTGTTAAAGGTTTTTTTGGTTATCTTGATCGTTATTATTGTGCTGATTATTTTGGCATTATTCGGGCTGAAAAAGCTGTGGGAAAACATATTGACTGCGCCTATGGCGCCTGAGCACTATACAGCTGAAACAAAAACAGGCGGCGGGATAGAAGCAAAGTATTTGGCAATGGGCAGCCATGCAGTGAAGTGCATGGAAGTTGATTTCCCTGACAATGCGGACATTCGGAAAATCAGCATTTGGTACCCGGCGGAACTGGAAACAGACAGTAAACAATATCCTGCTGTTTTATTTGTAAATGGCACCGGCGTAGGGGCGTCAAGGTATGTGCCTGTTTTTGAGCATTTGGCGTCATGGGGTTTTATTGCAATTGGCAATGAAGATCCTTCTACTTGGGAAGGGAAAAAAGCAGATGCTACGCTTGTGTATCTGCTCAGTGCCAATGAAGAAGAAACCAGTGTATTTTATCATCAGGTTGATATTGATCATATTGGCGTGATTGGGCATTCACAGGGTGGTGTAGGCGTATACAATACAATCAATATAACGGCGCATAAAGATTTATATCAATGTGCTGTTACACTCTCGCCAACAGAAGAAGAGATGGCACAAGCAATTCACATTCCGTATGACCCGGCAAAGGCTGCGGTACCGATTTTGATGCTGTCTGGCAGCAATAACGATGTGATTGCTCCGGATAAAATGAAGGAATCCTATGGAAAAGTGGTTTGCCCAAAGGCGATGGCAGTTCGAAAAGATGCGGCGCATGGGGAGATGCTGTATTGTGCGGATGGATATGCAACAGCGTGGTTTATGTGGCATTTACAGGGCGATACATATGCTGCACAAGCGTTTATAGGGGATAATCCGGAGTTATTAAGCAATCCCCTTTATCAAGACCAGGCAGTGAGCATTCCAGAATAAAAAATTGTATTGGGCAGCCGTTTTTCAAAAGCGGCTGCCCATTTTTGCGTTTTGGCGCATGGGCACTGCTCTGGCAGCATGAATCCGAACAGGAAAAGCCTTCTGCTGCCGGGGAAAGAATCCCCATTTGCAGCGGAAGGCTTTTGCGTATCATTTTATGTTATGCAGATATGGTGCTTACTTGCGGGAAACAGCTTTCTTAACAGCTTCCACGATATGGTCAGCAGTTAAGCCGTATTCCTTCTGCAAGAAGTCCTGAGAACCAACCTGACCGAAACGGTCTTCAACGCCGACCATTTCCATCGGAACAGGTGCATTCTTTGCAACAACCTGTGCAACAGCAGCGCCCAAACCGCATTTCAGCTGATGGTTTTCAGCGGTAACGATAGCGCCGGTTTCCTTAGCGGAAGCGATAATCAGTTCTTCGTCGAGCGGCTTCCAGGTGAACATATCCACAACCTTAGCGGAAATGCCGTCAGCAGCCAAGGTTTCCTGTGCTTTCAGCGCTTCGTCAACCATGATGCCGGAAGCGATAATGGTAACATCCTTGCCGTCTTTCAGGGTAACGCCCTTGCCGATTTCAAAGGAAGCGCCGTCGTCATAAACCTTGACAACACCTTTACGAATCATGCGCATAAAGGAGAACTTGCCGGAAGCGGCGAGTTTTTTGGTCAGGTCATAAATCATGGCATAGTCGGTCGGGTCGATAACGACAGCTTCCGGAATTGCCATATAGATTGCCATATCTTCAAACGGCATATGAGTGCCGCCGTTGTAAGCTGCGCATACGCCAGGGTCAGAACCGAGAACGTGTACAGGCAGTTTCGCATAAGCACAGGACATGAAAGCCTGGTCATAAGCGCGGCGGGAGGAGAAACAGCCAAAGGAGTGCATGAATACAGTGCGGCCGGTAGCGGTCAGACCAGCGGCAATACCCATAGCATTGGCTTCTGCAATACCAGCGTTAAAGGTCTGCTTGGGGAAATCCTTTTCAACCTTTGCGGTATTGATGCAGTTATATAAGTCGCAGTCGATGTGGCAGACCTTGCTGTCTGCTGCCATCAGCTCGCGCAGTGCGGCAACATAGCCGTCGCGGTTCGCACGGGAGTCTTTCTCGTGTTTTCCAATCAAAGTAAAGCTCATTGTTCGATACCCTCCTTACTGTGCCTTGACTCTGGCAAACTCAGCCTCGGCTTTTGCAATCGCTTCATCCCACTGCTCCTTGGTTGGCTGCGAGGAATGTGCGCCGGAAGGCTCAGCAAAGGTAGCGCCCTTGCCCTTTACCGTATTAAGTACGATGCAGGTTGGCTGCCCTTTGCAGTCATAAGCAGCCATAACAGCGTCATAAACCTGTTCCACGTCGTTGCCGTCTGCCACGTCGATGACATTCCAGCCGAATGCGTCAAATTTTGCACCCAAGCCCTTGCCATGGCTCATGACATCGTCAACGGTGCCGTCAAGCTGGCGCTTGTTGGAGTCAACAAAGCAAACAAGGTTGTCCAGTTTGTAGTGTGCGGCAAACTGCGCGCCTTCCCAAACCTGACCTTCGTCAGCTTCGCCGTCACCAATGAATACAAATACATGGTTTCCGCGGTCGTCCATTTTGTTGCCCAGCGCCGCGCCGACTGCGGAGGACATGCCCTGCCCAAGGGAACCTGTTGTCAGGTCAATGCCAGGGGTCTTGGTGCGGTCGGTATGGGATGGGAAATTGGTGTGCGGCTGGTTGAGGGTATAAGCCTGTTCCAGTGGATAGAAACCTTTCAGGCCGAGGGTTGCGTACATCGCCGGGCCGGCATGGCCTTTGGACATAACGCACCAGTCACGGTCTTCCCAGCGTGGGTTTTTAGGATCTACCTTCATAACCTCGCCGTACAGGACTGCCAGCGCTTCTACAACAGACATGGAGCCGCCGACATGACCAAAGCCCAAAGAGCCGATGGTCTTCAGCGCTTCCAGCCTGATTTCAGCGGCAAACACGCGGAGCGCCTGCATTTTTTCTGCTTTCTGCATTGAATACACCTACCTATTCCGTAATTTCATAGAACAGCAAATCTCATGAAATCAGGGGGCACAAAGTCCCCTTTTTCATTTACTTGTTTCATCTTATCATTTTTTTCAAATGATTTCAATGGGATGCACCGAATTTTTATCAAAAATTTTTCAAGATATTTGGGGGACTTATCCAAACCTGACCAATCCCGGTTTCTTTTTTTTGATAAAGGGGCTGGGAAACCTGCTTTTGTTGGTTGATTTTTCGGTCAGTTCTGCTAAAATAAAAGCAGGGTAAACATCCGGTAAAACTACTAGGTATAAGTGTGTGGTATTTTGGTGCATTGCCTGTGCTGTTTGCACTGCCGTGAAACAGCATGGCAGCGTTCGCCCGGGCTTGGAAATGATGCTACATTTCAGCAGGGCAGCCCGTCCCCCCAAAAAACGAACCTTGCAGCCTTGAGGAGGCAGGAAAATGAAAATCAGCCGTTTAAATTCCATTGAACAATACGTCATTGCAAAAGAAACTGTTTCGATTGATGAACTGTGTGAAGTATTTGGCGTTTCTAAAAATACCATCCGGCGGGATCTCAATGATCTGGAAGCGCGCGGGCATATTGCGAAAGTTTATGGTGGTGTTACCGCAATATCGTCATCGGGTGCGATTTTGCCGGCGCCAATCCGTTCTGGCATGAACTCTGCGGATAAAAGTATGATTGGCAGGCTGGCGGCTGGCGAAGTCAATGACGGCGATACGATCTTCATTGATTCCGGCACAACAACGCTGTGTATGCTGCGCTACCTGACAGGGCGTAAAAAGCTGACGATTGTCACCCACTCGCTTGCCGCGATGGCAGAAGCATCGAAATATGAAAATTTAAGTTTGATTTGTCCGGGTGGCATTTACAGCCCGCCGACAGATTCTTTTGTTGGGTTATCGACATTTGAGGCGCTCAGCGGCATGACGATAAACAAAGCGTTTATGGCGGCGACAGGCGTTTCGCTGGAAAGCGGCATGACCAATACGACATTTTTGGAAGCCGAGATCAAGCGCGGGGTAGCCCACCGGGCAGCGTCGGTATATTTGATGGCGGATAATTCCAAGCTGGACAAAGAAGCGGTGATATCTTTTTGCCAGCTGCGGGATTTGACAGCATTTGTGACAGACCGCCGCCCACCAGACCGTTACATAGAATTTTTCCGTTCTCACAGCATCCGCATCCTATGCGGATAACCTGTGCGGATGGCACCAAAGGGAGAAAGGGAACCAAAGTTTCCCTTCCCCCCTCTGGACTCTCCTCATCCCTCCTTTGCGCCGGTGCTGTGCTTTTCCCTGTTTGCTGTGAAATGTGAAAGTGCTGGATGGGAAAAAAGATTGCCCAGCCGGGGCTGGGCAATAGGGGGAATAAGGTTTTGGCGCGAAGCTGTGGTTTGGGAATGGAGGAATATAGATATCAGTGGTGCTGGTGTCTTTTTTGATTTGCTGCTGTGATCATTTTTTATGGCATCCGGCTCAGGTTTTTGCGGTAGCTGGAGGGCGTACAGCCAAACACTTCCCGGAAACGTTTGATAAAATAGCTGAGGTTATCAAAGCCAGAGGATAATGCGATATCCATCACGGTTAAATCGGTTTCCCGCAGTTGGTGTGAGGCATATTCTACCCGCAGAAAATTGATATGCTGTACCATGGTTTTGCCTAAATTATCCTTGAAAAAGGTGCAAAAATATTGCGGCGACAAGCCGAATTTTGCCGCGATATCATTCAGCCGGATTTGTTCGGTGAAATGGGTGTTCAGGTATTCTAAAATATTTTTCAGCATTTGTGCGCGGTAGTCAATCGGCTGGCGCGCCGTGCCATGTTCCAAAATGCCGTTTGCAGCGGCGTGCGCAATGATTTGCAGCAGTGCAGCTTTGACCATAAGCTGATATCCGGTTGTTTTGGCTGCATAGGCGCGTTCCATCAGCCCGAACGCCTCACGAATGCCGGCGCAGCCAGGCTGGTCTTGACGCAGTTCTGTGCGGAAACGCAGTTCCCGCGCCGCAAGCGGCGCGAGCAATTCGCCCTGCGCCAAATCCCGGCGCTGGAATTGTAAGGAATCCAGCGGGAAAACATAAGCGCGGAATAAATTTTCCGGCCCGCCCCGGATTTCATGCAGTTGTTCAACATCTACAAAAAATATATCGCCTTTTTGTCCAATGTACTGATTCTCTGCGATGGTAATCCCCACTTCACCGGAAATTACGGTGATAATTTCTAGTTCCGGGTGCCAGTGATAAGGGATAAAAAGATTATCTTTTGGCCCCTTTGGGTACACCTGAAAGGGAAAACCAGCCGTTCCATGGGATTTTTTTTCGCGTTTTGACGCATCCATGTGCAGCCCCTCCTGCATGATCTTAAAATCGTGTTAATATTGGTGAATATATTGCAAGACTGGTTGCGCTTCACCCGTTATAATAATATCAGAAGCTAGACAGGAATACAACATGGAACTCGCCTGAAAATCAAGTTTTTTCGGGGTTTTCATCCGGTACGCCATGTATTATCCACGTTGTTTTGTTACCCCATAAACGCATCCATGAATATTAAAAATATTTTAGGAGGTTTTTTGTATGTATATTGAAAAAGACTGTAAGCGCGGTTATACCGAGTATTGCAGCTGTGACGTCAACAACGGCGAAGGTTCGCTGATGGATGTTGCAGTCCTCATCATGGAGGATGGCGATACCTATTCCTTCAACGAGAAAGAGAAGGAAATGGCTTGGATTATGCTCAAGGGCAAAGCCACAGTGGAATATGAAGGTAAAACCGCAGAAATGGATCGTCCAAACCCATTTGACAAATCCACATACTGCCTGCACTTGGCTGCTGGTCAGTCCTGCACCATCACAGCGCATGGTCACTGCGAATTTTATGTGCAGAAAACTTATAACGACAAGCATTTTGACGCGCATCTGTATTTGCCGGAAGAAACCGATACCTGGCACCGCGGTGCAAACGGCGAATGCGGCGGCTGCATCAAGCGCGATGTCCGCACCAGCTTTGATTATGAAATCAACCCGCTTTCCAACATGGTGCTCGGTGAAATCATTGGCTTGCCGGGGCTTTGGACTTCTTACCCGCCGCACTCCCATCCGCAGCCTGAATGCTATTTCTATCATCTGGAAGATGAACGCGGCTTTGGCGCAACTTGGGTAGACGGCGAAGTACATGAGCTGCATCATCATGGTTTGTCCATCATCACCGAAGGTATCCACCCTGTTGTTATGGCGCCGGGTTATGCGTCCTGCTGCATCTGGGGCATCCGTCACCTGCCGGGCGACCCATGGGAAAAAACCCGTATTGATGACCCGGTACATGAATGGCTGGTTGATCCCAAGGCAAAATTCTGGAATGGTGAAGATGGCGTTCCAATGAGCGAATATACCAAGAAATAAGAAAATTTTTTGAGGAGGAAACCCTTTATGAAGCATATGGAAACTGTTCGCCTGACAGCGAGCCAAGCGCTTATCCGTTTTCTGGAGAACCAGTATGTCAGCTACATTGACATGGATGGTAAGGAAGTAGAGCATAAGTTTGTCAAGGGCATCTTTATGCTGCCTGGTCATGGCAATGTTGTTGGTATTTGCAACGGCATGGAAGAAGAACTGAAAGACATGGTTGTCTATCAGGGCAAAAACGAACAGGGCATGGCACTTGCTGCTGTTGGTTTTGCAAAACAGAAACGCCGCAAACAGATTTTTGCCTGTACTTCTTCTGTTGGTCCCGGCGCGTGCAATATGGTTACTGCTGCCGCAACAGCAACTGCAAACAATATCCCTGTGCTGATTCTGCCAGGTGATATCTATGCTTCCCGTCAGCCTGACCCGGTGCTCCAGCAGATGGAACAGCCGCAGAACCTTTCCATTTCCGCACATGACGCGTTCCAGGCAGTCACCAAGTATTGGGGCCGCATCAACCGCCCAGAACAGGTTATGACGGATATGATTGCGGCAATGCGTGTGCTGACCGATACTGCAAATACTGGCGCTGTTGCTATTTCTCTGCCGCAGGACGTACAGGCGGAAGCATATGATTATCCGGTTGATTTCTTCCAGAAGCGCGTATGGCGCATTGAACGCCGTCCAGCAACCAAATATGCGGTTGACAAGGCTGTTGAAGTCATTAAAACTGCAAAGAAGCCACTCCTCATCTGTGGCGGCGGCGTGCGTTATGCAGAAGCACACAAGGTATTCAAACAGTTCGCCGAAGATTTTGGCATTGCGTTTGGCGAAACCCAGGCGGGCAAATCCGCAATTGTATGGGATCATGAACTGAACCTTGGCGGTTTGGGCACCACTGGCGGCATTGCTGCAAACAAGCTGGCGCATGAAGCTGATGTTGTCATTGGCGTTGGCACCCGTTACACCGACTTTACTACAGCTTCCAAGTGGCTGTACCGTACCGATGCAAAGTTTGTCAACATCAACCCGTCTGATTTCCAGGCGCTCAAGATGGATGCTACTCCAGTTGTTGCGGACGCAAACGAAGCGCTCACCGCGATTTCTGCGGAACTCAAGAAGATTGGCTACCATACTGATGCTGCTTATGCAGAGCAGGTAAAAGCACTGCGCAAAGAATGGTATGATGAAGTTGCTCGCCTGGATGGTGTTGTTTACACTGATAAGGATTCCTTCACCCCAGAATGCAATGATGACAACCGTTGTGCGGTTGAAAAATACATTGAAGATACCGGCTGCAAGCTGTGCCAGACCACTGTACTGGGCACCATTAACCGCCTGATTGATGATAATGCGATTGTTTGTGCGGCAGCAGGTTCCCTGCCAGGCGATATGCAGGGTCTGTGGCGCGCACGTAAGGAAAACACCTACCATATGGAATATGGTTATTCCTGCATGGGTTACGAAGTTGCTTCCGCACTCGGCGCAAAGATTGCCTGCCCAGACCAGGAAGTTTACTCCATGTGTGGTGACGGTTCCTTTGATATGCTGCATTCCGAACTGATTACCTCCATCCAGATGGG
>CAXHNU010000072.1:0-16418 GCA_964017555.1 uncultured Butyricicoccus sp.
GCAAGGTTATCTGAAAATCAGTTACAGCCAGCTGTAAAGGGCGTGTCACGTGGGGATACGTCCTTTACTTTTGCATCTGTGGAGGAGCAAATGGCACAAATTGCATCTGCAAATACCTTTTTACTGGACTATCACGCACAACTTAACGCATACCGGAAAATGAGGAAATAACCATGCTGGGAAATATCGAATTAGAACGCATAGCGCTGGAAACGACTTACGATGGATATATGACCGTAACTGGATACAGCAAAACTGCCATTGATGGTGAAACTGTTGCAGTGCCAGAAATGTTGTACGAAAATCAGCCTTGCGCCTTGTCATTCACCAAAACACCGGATGCAAAACAAGGTGAGGACAGCTGCGAAATTCGGTACCAGGCAATGATTTTCTGTGCGCCAGAACTGGATATTCCGGCTGGATGCCAAATCACGGTGCAGCAATATGGGAAAACTTATGTGTTCCAGTATAGCGGCGAACGTGTTTGTTATCCGGCACATCAGCAGCTTTCTGTGATGCGGGAAAGGAGGGCGTAACATGGCAAACTGGGGTGAATGTGATTTTTCCAGTCTGCAAGCTATGGCAAACCGTTTTCGCACAGCAATTTCATCCCACGCAGCTGAACAACTAACTTGTGAAATTTTACAGGAACTGGGCAATATGCTGCTGCGCGCCACCAAACACGCAACCCCTGTCG
Source organism: uncultured Butyricicoccus sp. (assembly GCA_964017555.1). GTDB lineage: Bacteria > Bacillota > Clostridia > Oscillospirales > Butyricicoccaceae > Butyricicoccus_B. Next base: position 698 of record CAXHNU010000072.1, read on the forward strand.
ATACTGGGCATTTGAAACGGAATTGGTTTATTAGCAACGTCTGGCGGCGCGGCGATATTTTTGAGATTGAGATTTACAATAATGTTGAGTACGCACCATGGGTGGAAAATGGACATCGGATTGTCCGCAATGGGCATACAGTTGGTTTTGTAGAAGGACGGTATATGTTGCGTATTTCCCTTGCGGAACTGGAACGCAAAGCACCGGAAATCTATAGCGCACGAGCACAGCAATTTTTGCAATCATTATTGGGGGGAACGATATGACGGATATCGTAAAACTGATTGTGCAAACACTTCATCCAGTTTTCCCGGACTGCGAAATTTATACCGAAACCTTTCCTCAAAATTTCAAGGAACCTTGTTTTTCGATTGTCCAGATAGACAGCCATGCGCAGGAATATCCAAGCAAGCGTATTTATATGGAAAATCATTTTGATATCCGCTTTTTTCCTGGGCAGGAACACCCATGCACCAAATGCCGCATCATGGCAGAAAAGTTATTATTCCTTTTGCGTGAGCTGCCAGGGCTGCGCGGCAGGGATATAGAATGGCAGGTTACAGATGATATCCTGCATTTTTTTGTAACCTATGCGCGATTTGTTTATGAGGTGCAGGACACAGAAACCATGGGCATTCTAAACACAGTACAGGAGGTTAAACCATGACAAAAGAACAAAAAACAGAAGAAAAGTATACCTTGCAGCAGCTTTGCCAGTCCAAACGGTATGCGGGGCGGCAAGACCTGTTGATGGCATTGCTTCTGTCAGATAAGACATATTCCATTTCAGAAACAGATACATTGATCCAAAAATTCATGAAAGGCAAGGTGGGCTAATATGGCACTTGGCGGCGGTATTTGGCAAGCGCAAAACAAAATATTACCCGGTGCGTATATCAATTTTGTATCGGCATCCCGTGCGGCAGCAGTGCTTAGTGACCGCGGAATTGCGACAATGCCGCTGGAACTGGATTGGGGACCGGAAGGAGAAATCTTCACGGTAACAGCGGCAGACTTCCAGCAGCACGCAGAAGAAATTTTCGGGTACCCATATTCACATAACAAGCTGAAAGGACTGCGAGATTTATTCCAGAATATCCGTACAGGGTATTTTTACCGGCTGGGCACTGGCGCAAAGGCATCCAATAGTTACGCCACTGCCAAATATACCGGATTGCGCGGCAATGATATCAAGATTGTGATTGCAAAAAATGTAGATGATGTGACCCAATTTGACGTATCAACTGTGCTGGATGGGCACATTTTTGAAACCCAAACTGTGACATCAGCGGATGGGTTAAAGGATAATGCGTTTATCAGTTGGAAGAAAGGCACGGCGCTTTCGCCAACAGCGGCAACACCATTGACAGGCGGCACAAATGCCACAGCAATCACAGGTGAGGATTATCAGGCATTCCTGGATAAAATCGAACCGTACAGCTTTAATACATTAGGCTGCGTATCGACTGATAAAACAATAAAAAATTTGCTTGCCGCATTTACCCGGCGGATGCGTGATGAACAGGGTGTAAAGTTTCAGACCGTGTTATTTCAACAGGAATCGCCTGATTATGAGGGCGTTATTGGTGTGGAAAATGCGGTTACAGATGCAGATTGCCCACAGTCTGCGGCAGTGTATTGGACAACTGGCGCACAGGCTGGCTGTGCTGTAAACCGCAGTGTACAAAATATGCGGTATACAGGCGAGTTTTCCATTGATGTATCATTCACACAAGCGCAGCTGACCGCGGCGCTTCAAACTGGGAAGTTTGTTTTCCATCGTGTAGGGGATGAAATCCGTGTGCTGGATGACATTAACACGCTGACAACATTTACAGAAGCCAAAGGGGAAGATTTTTCAGCCAACCAGACCATACGTGTGCTTGACCAGATTGGCAATGATGTGGCGGTATTGTTTGGGACAAAATACCTTGGACAAATCCCAAATGATAATGCAGGGCGCATCAGCTTTTGGAGTGATGTTGTCGCAATCCATGAACAGTTGCTGGCTTTGCGTGCCATTGAAAACTTTTCATCGGATGATATTAAAGTTGATTTGGGCAGCAGTAAAAAATCTGTGGTCTGCACTGATGCGGTTTCCCCAGTCAATGCGATGAGCAAGTTATACATGACTGTCACGGTAAATTAACAAAAGGAGGCATTTTGCCATGTATGATGTCACAATGGAAGCACGGGACGCGCTTGCTGGTTCACAGGCAAGCTGTTATGTAACGATTGATAGCGATCGCTATCATTTCATGCAGATGACCGAGTTTTCTGCCACTTACAAGCCCAATGTTGTCGAAGTCCCGATTTTGGGCAGACCAAACAAGGGACATAAAATGGTAGGCGGTACAGGCGAATTTTCCGGCAAAGCGCATTACAACCAGTCTACTTTGCGCCGAGTGATGAAAACCTATCAGGATACCGGCTATATGCCGGAAATTGAAATCCAGATTGAGAACGAGGACAGCTCTTCCCGTGTTGGGCGGCAGTCAACCATTTTACGGGGATGTTTGCTGGACAGTGTTGTTGTGGCGAAATTTGCGACAGGTTCCAACTCACTGGATGAAGATATGAGCGGTACATTTGACAGCTTTGAACTGCCAGAAGAATTTGACGAATTGGAGGGTACAAGATAATGGACTTTGAACTGTTTATGAAAGGCAACGCATTGCCGGTTGAGGATAAAGAAATTGCGATTTCCAAACGTTTTCTTGACGCAGATGGCAAACCTGCATTATGGAAACTGCGTGCGGTGACAACCGATGAAGATGATGATTTGCGCAAAACCTATACGAAAATGGTACCAGCGCCGGGCAAAATGGGTAAGCGCGGTTCTATGATTCCGCGGCTGGATGCAAACGCATACAGCGTTGCACTGATGACGGCAAGTGTTGTATATCCAGATCTGAACAATGCGGCGCTTCAGGACAGCTATGGCGCGAAGGATGCAGCAGCTTTGCTGCGCCGGATGCTGACGCCTGGCGAACTCACGGATTTACAGGCGGCGGTCAATGATATTTGTGGGTTCCAGACCTTTGACGAACTGGTTGACGACGCAAAAAACTAATCACTGGCGGCGACCCGGATGCCTATTATGCGTATTATTGTTTACATAAACTGCATATCCGTCCGCGGGAATATGCCCAGTTTGACCGCTGGGAAAGGGCGTTTATTGTTGCCGCCATTGATGAACGCATCCGCACAGAAAAAGAACTGGAGAATAAACTAAAATCACGATAAAACAAAACCGCCTGGCTTGACAGTCAGGCGGCAATGGGATATACTATATGTACAAAAGCGCACCGTCAAACGGTTCGCCAAAGGATTATGTTACAGGGTAACCGTCACGCTTTGGAGAGAGGGACGGTTACTTTGCTGTTATGAAGAAAATGTAGAGCAGGAATGCTGAACAGATGAAAATCCTGCAAATCTTTTGCTTCATGCACACCACCTCCTTTCGGAGATGGCGAACCGTCCGAACCGCGCTTTCGCACAGTGTTGTATACCCAAACACAGTATATCAGATAATTCTGCCGGGTTCAACAAAAATTTACCCAGTTTAACCATGTTTATAAGCAGCTGCTGATTCAGTAGTTGCTTTTTTATTGCCCCAAATCAGGGAGGGTATTTATGACATTGTCACAAAGCATCATGCTGCGCGATGGCATGAGCGCAGTACTAAACCAAATATCCACGAACCTGGAACGTACCATTTCCGGGTTTGAAGCGATGCAGGCAGCCGCTGGCAACCAAATCCCAACACAAGTTTACGAGCAAATGAATACCAATATTGAGGAAATGCGGACAAGCCTGCAAAGCGCTGTTTCGCAGGTAGATTCCCTTGGACAGTCATTTCAAAATGCACATCCGCCAGCAAATGCACTGTTGAGCACAGCAAAAAAGCTGATGGTGACATTGGGTGGGTTGGCGGCAGTTCGTGGGATCATTGGTCTGTCGGATGAACTGACGCAGACAACCGCCCGCCTGAACCTGATGAATGATAATCTGCAAACAACGGAACAGCTTCAAAACATGATTTTTGCATCTGCACAGCGGTCAAGAGGTTCATATCTGCAAACGGCAGATGTTGTTGCAAAATTAGGGTTGCGTGCAAAAGACGCATTTTCCAGCAATGAAGAAACTATTGCCTTTGCAGAACAGTTAAATAAAATGTTTGTTATTGCCGGGGCATCACAGCAAGAAGTGGCATCAGCTTCCCTCCAGTTAACACAGGCACTTGGTTCAGGCGTGCTGCGCGGTGAAGAATTTAATGCTGTATTTGAAGCCGCGCCCAATGTTATGCAGGCAGTTGCAGATTATATGCAGGTGCCAATTGGCGCATTGCGTGAAATGGCGGCAGATGGAGAAATTACAGCAAACATTGTAAAGAATGCACTGTTAAGTGCTGCTGATGAAACCAATGCGCAATTTGAAAAAATGCCAATGACTTTTGCACAGACGTGGCAATCTTTTGAAAACTATGCAGTCAAAGCGTTTGAGCCGGTATTTGACCGATTAAGCAGCCTTGTAAACAGTGACGATTTCCAACATCTTGTGGAGGATTGCATTGGCGCAGTTGTTATCCTGTCCGAAATTGTCATAGATGTTTTTGACCGTATGGCGGCTGATGCAGCATGGGCGCGGGAAAATTGGGATGTCCTTGCGCCCATTATTCTGGGTGTGGCTTCTGCGCTGCTGATTTACCATGGGTACTTGACTGCGGTAAGTATTGCGGAACGCATCAGCGGCATTCAAAAAGGGATTGCTGCAGTAATGGCATATGCACACGCACGCGGAACGGATGCGGAAGCTGCTGCCGCCGCCCGCGCTACAGCCGCACAATATGGCTTCAACGCTGCCTTGCTTACCTGTCCAATTACCTGGATTGTGGTTGGTATTATTGCGCTCATTTCCATACTTTATGCAGCAGTAGCAGCATTCAACCATTTCACAGATTCATCGGTCAGCGCAACCGGTATTGTTGGGGCAGCTTTTGCCGTGTTGGGCGCACATCTCTATAATATGTTTATTGTCCCGGTATGGAACTGGTTCGCGTCACTTGCCAACTTTATTGCAAATGTATTTCATAATCCAATTGCAGCAGTAAAAGTGCTGTTTTTTGATATGGCACAGACCATTATTGGCTATATCCGCAATGTTGCCGCCGGAATTGAAGCGCTGATCAATATGATCCCAGGGATGCAGGTGGATATCACATCTGGTTTAGATGCGCTGTATGGACGGATAGAACGTGCCTCCAAACAGGTCAAAGATGCGTCCGGCTGGAAAGAAATCGTCCAGCGCAAGGATTTTATTGATTACCGGGTTGCGGCGCAAACAGGCTATGATTTTGGGCAGCGTGTGGAAGCCAAAATAACCGATACATTCAATCTGGACAAAATCCTTCAGGATGCAAAAAACGGGCTGGATGAAAACATTTATTCTTCTATTCCAGAACCTTCTTTGGGCGACATTGCCGATACCGCAGAAAATACCGGCAAAATGGCAAAATCACTTGAAATCACCGAAGAAGACCTCAAGTACCTCAAAGATTTAGCCGAACGGGAAGTCATTAACCGGTTTACAACCGCGGAAATCCGGCTGGAAATGCACAATAACAATACGATTTCTGGCACGAATGATATTGACGGCATTGTGGATTATTTAGGTCAGCGGCTGGAAGAAATGATGGTAACAGCGGCAGAGGGAGTGCATGACTAAAAATGGCATATCAAGTTTTACTGGGCGGGATGCTGTTCCCTGTTGCACCGGAAAAGATAGATGTGAAAATCCAGTCAAACAATACAACAATTTCACTGATTGATGGCGCACAGATGAACATCCTGAAAACACCCAAACTCAGCGATATCAGTTTTTCTGTGGAGCTGCCTGGACAGCCTGGGCGCAGTTATGCTGTATATGAAAACAGTTTTCAGCCGCCAGGTTATTTCCTGCAAAAGCTGGAACAGATGGCACTTGCCAAACAGCCGGTTTTGTTTCAGGTTGTGCGTGTGCTGCCGGACGGATCCTCCCTGCACAATACTGCTGTGCAGGTATCCATTGAGGATTATACCATTACCGACAATGCTAAAGAAGGGTTTGACACTATCTTAAAATTGTCGCTAAAGCAGTATACACAAAAGAACACTTACACTGCTTCTTTAAAAGCGGCACTAGACGGCAGTACAGCAGTATCGGTACAGCGCCAGCGCACAATCCCACCAAGTACACCTGTGCTGCAAACCAGCATGATAACCGCCATGGCAGGTCAAACCTTGTGGACAATTGCCAAGAAATATTTAGGCGATGGCAGCAAGTACAAAGACCTTGCCGCAATGAATGGCATTTCAAACAGCGGTGTCAAACCGGGACAGACAATCAAGGTAAGGTGAAGGTATGGCACAGACTGTAAAAGCATTATTTACTGCATATTATCCAGCGGATAATAAAATGGAAGGCGGTTTCTTTGATGCACAAGGCAATCGCCTGAATCCTGCTGCACACACTTGCGCTGCGCCGAAAAGTATCCCATTTGGCACTCGGATTAAGATTCAGGATACAGGAACAAGCCTTGATGGGATGTTGTATACCGTCACAGATCGGGGCGGCGCAATCAAAGTGCGCGGCGATGTATATCAGTTTGATTTGCTGATGTCCAGCAAGGCGGAATGCAACAACTGGGGACGCAAAAACGGTACGGCAATTATTGGGGCAAGCGCCGCACAGCCAGCCGCAAAAACAACAAACGCACAGCCTGACCAAAGCAGTGCAGTGCTGAAAAAAGTGTTATCTTATGTCGATGCGCAGGTGGGTAAGACATACAGTCAGGCAAACCGTTTTGGTGCAAATTCCTTTGACTGTTCCAGTTTAATTTACCGTGCATTCCAAGCAGCAGGCATAAAACTGGTGCATAAAGATACGGGCGGCACAGTCACAACATCCAATGCGGAAGTTTATGCACAGGGCTTTACTTTGCTATATCCGGATTCTTATGGGCAGATTGGGAAGAACCTTCCCAGTCCTTCTGGGCTGCTCAGCACACTTGGTGTAAAGCCAGGTGATATTGTGTTTTATAACACGATGTCCACAACACGAGCCAACAAAATCACTCATGTTGCCATCGTCAATGAACAAGGCGGCATTACTCATGCGGCGAATAGTAAACGCGGTGTTGTGCGTGACGGATTAACTGCGCATAAAGGGAAAATCTGTGCGGTTTTGCGGTATGGAACAGGTTATTCGCCTGACGCCCAAAAGCCAGAAAATACAGGGAATACCACTGCTGCAAAGCAGGAGAAAAAAGACATTACGCAATCAGTCCTGATGAATACAGCAGGCACAGCGGCAGCTTACCGGGATATGTCAATCCTGCAGGTTTCAACAGATATCAGCGCCAAAGCAGAACTGCTGATTGTCTGCGGGGACAGTGTACAAGCGCCGATTCTCAAAGACAAAATCCAGTGGGAAACCCAACGGAAAGGCAGTCCTGGGAAACTGACATTTACTTGCATCAAAGCGCCGGGGCTTAGCTTTCAGGAGGGTGACGCGGTACGTTTCCGCTATGATGGAAAAGATGTGTTTTTCGGCTATGTTTTCACCAAACAGCGCGATAAAGAACACCATATTAAAGTAACTGCATATGACCAATTACGTTATTTCAAAAACAAAGATACTATCATTTATTACAATAAAACGGCATCGGAACTGCTGAAAATGCTGGCAGCAGATAACCGCTTGCAGCTTGGCACAGTTGAAGATACTGGGTGGAAAATTGAAAAGCGCAACGAATCTGATGCAACATTATTTGACATCCTGCAAACCGCTTTGGACATCACATTGCGCAGCAAACAGAAAATCTATGTTTTGTATGATGATTTTGGAAAGATATGTTTACGGGATATGGAAACTATGACGCTGGATATTCTGATAAACGGTGAAAATGCTGAAAATTTTGATTATACGACATCCATTGATAAAGATACATTTAACCGTGTTAAATTGTATCATGATAACAGCGAAACCGGTAAACGTGAAATTTATATCGCCCAAAGTGGCGCGGACATGAACCAATGGGGTGTTTTGCAGTATTGCGAAAGTGTTTCCAATGAAGGTGTGGATATGAAAAGCAAAACAGATACTTTGCTGAAACTTTATAACCGCAAAACACGCAATCTAACCGTAAACAAAATCCTGGGGGACATCCGCGCAAGGGCTGGTATGCGGGTTGCGGTTGATCTTGGACTGGGTGATATTAACCTGAAATCATACTTGATCATTGAAAAAGCTGTCCATACTTTTGAAAGTGGGCGGCATACGATGGATTTGACCTTGGTTGGCGGGGAACGGGGTGAATTTATTGGCTGATTTGATGTGGACAATCAAGCGCATTGCCATGGAAGCGGTTCAGGCTTCCAAACCAGCGGATTATGTCGTTGGCACAGTGTCCAGCCTATCCCCATTTACCGTACAGCTAAACCAGAAACAAGAATATGCTGGCAGTTTTCTGGTGTTCACACGACTTGCATCCAGACGGAAATGGCAGATCGGTGATAAAGCCATTTTGCTGCAAAAACAAGGTGCACAGGAATTTCTGGTTATCGACAAAGGAGGGCAATTATGATTCCGCACATTGAACAGCAGGATTTGTCAGTTCTAACCACAGAAACGATTCCGACACGCACTTACCGTTTGGATTTGGATCGCGGCATTATCGCTGGTATGACCCATGGGCTGGAAGCCATAAAACAGGCAATTTATCTGATTTTAAGCACAGAACGTTTTATTTATCCCATTTACAGTTGGAATTATGGCGTGGAAATCTGGGGACTGATGGGGCAGAACCAGTTTTATGTAGAAGCAGAACTGGAACGGCGCATAACAGATGCCATCATGCAGGACGACCGTATTTTGTCGGTTGGCGGTTTTACTTTTGCGCAAAAGAAGCACACCATGCAAGTGAAATTTTCGGTGGAAACCACTGCCGGAACGGCTGAAATCACACAGGAGGTGCGTTATGTATGAACATATGACATATGAAAAAATCTTATCTGATTTATTATCGCGTGCGCCAGCAGATGTGGATACGCGGGAAGGTTCGATTTTTTATGATGCGGTTGCGCCTGCCGCCGCAGAACTAGCAAATGCTTACATAGAACTGGATTACTGCATGGATGAAGCCTTTGCGGACACAGCAGAACGCGAATTTTTAATCCGCCGCTGTGCGGAACGCGGCATTGTGCCGCAAGCTGCATCAAATGCGATATTAAAAGGTGCTTTTGTGCCATCTGTGCCAATTGGCAGCCGTTTTAATGCGGATGACCGCAATTACATTGTGCTGGAACAGTTGGAAGATACCGTTTACCGTGTACAGTGTGAGCAAACCGGCGCGGCTGGAAATGGCTATTTGGGCGCGCTGATTCCGATTGAATATATTGATGGGCTGGAAAGTGCGTCACTGACAGAAGTATTAATTCCCGGTGAAGATGAGGAAGAAACTGACGCACTGCGGGAACGGTATTTTCGCAGTTTTGACAGTCAGGCATTTGGCGGGAATATTGCGGATTATCGGGAAAAAGTAAATGCTTTGCAAGGTGTTGGGGCAGTAAAAGTGCATCCCGTCTGGAAAGGCGGCGGTACTGTGAAATTGGTGATCCTGTCCAGTGAATACAAGCCGCCTTCACAGGAACTGGTAGATAGCGTGCAGGCTGTTATTGATCCGGAAGAAAACTCAGGACAAGGCATTGGACTTGCACCGATTGACCACACGGTAACTGTTGCAGGCGCTGCGGGGCAGGCTGTGAATATTGGGCTGCATTTGACTTATGCGTCAGGGTATAACTGGAACAGTGTACAGGATGGCGTGACTGCGGCGATTGAAAATTACTTTGCTTTGCTGCGGCAGGAATGGGAAACCGAAACTGTTGTTGTACGCATTTCGCAAATTGAAACCCGGCTGTTAGAAGTGGCTGGGATTGTCGATTTACGGGATACAACGCTGGATGGGTTGGCGCAAAACCTTCAAATTGATGCAGATGCCGTGCCGGTTTTAGGGAGCGTAACAGATGGCTGATTTAACATTTTACCTGCCGGAACATCTCAAACAAATACGGGAACTGCGGGCAATTGCGCAGGCAGAAACGCCGACATTTACAAAACTGTCTGTGGCACAAAAACAGATGTTGGATGACCAATTTGTGATGACCGCAAGCGACAGCGCCTTAAAACGGTATGAGTTAATGTTCAGCATCCCGGTGGGCACTGGACTTCCAGTAGAGGAACGGCGGTTCCAGATTCTTGCGAAGTTAAACAACAGGCTCCCATACAGCATGGGCTGGCTGCGGCGCAAGCTGGATACATTATTTGGCGCTGGCAATTACCAGATTACCCGTGATATTCGGAAACGGTATTTGGCTGTAGAAACAGATGTGCAGTTTGAATCTGTACTTGTTGCGCTATATGACGATTTGCGGGCAAGTATTCCGGCAAATATGGAGCTGGAAACGTATATTTCCTCACAATATATGCTGGGGCAGTATTATACCTGCTGGATGCAGACTTATGATGAAATTTATCTGTAAGGGAGCGGAAATATGGCAGATTACAGAATTACATTGACCAGTGCAGGACTGGAATTGTTGGCGAAAGCGACCGCAGGAAAACAATTGGTTTTCACCGGGGTACAGCTTGGAGATGGTGATATGCCGGATTCATTTCAGGATATGACTGCGCTGATATCACCAAGAAAGACCCTTCCTATTCGCAGTGCGATTCATATGGGTGCAAAGGCGAATATTAAAGCAGTTTTGGATTATACCGGGATTACAGAAGATTTCCAATGGAAAGAAATTGGACTCATTGCATCAGACCCGGATACAGACCGTGATGTTTTATATTGTTATGGAAATGCCGGAAATAAAGGCGACTGGATTACCAGCGGCATTACAGCAACCGCAAAAAGCATCAATCTGACGGTATTGGTGTCTGAATCGGCATCTGTAACCGCTGTCATTGATGATAAGGCAAATTATGCGGCAGTGGATTTGTCCAATGTGGAAAGTGTTTCAATTGGGCAAAAAATAAGAGAAGCTGTTGCCACTGGAGAGCTGACAGCGGCTGATTTGCAAATCCTCAAGCGCCAGATGGTCACTTTACCGGCAAGCAAATGGACTGGCAGTGCAGAACATTATACACAAACTGCGGCTGTGCCAGGGATATCAGCTGATGAAGCAGCGCAGGCAGTTTGGGTTACGCCAACAAGCGCCAGCATGAGCAGTTGGAATGCGGCAATGTGTATGGCAACTGCACAAGGTAAAGATAGTTTGACCTTTTCCGCGCAGGAAAAGCCAACAACCGATATGACAGCATATGTATTTATGATGGAGGTTACGCCATGGCAATTATAAATGCAACAGTTTACGGAAAAAAGCTGCCTGATTTATCGAATCCGGGTAATGCTGCTGATTTATTGCGCGGCAAACAACTGCTTGATACAGATGGGAAACCGGTAACAGGGACAATGCCTGTTGTAACGCAAGCAACGCCGTCTATTTCGGTTTCATCCAGCGGATTGATTACAGCAAAAGCGGAACAATCTGCTGGTTATGTATCGCAGGGCACTAAAAGCGCTACAAAACAATTGGCAACACTGCCTGCACGGACAATTACGCCAACAAAAACAGATAATACGATTTATGGGCAAGTATATTTGACAGGCGACTTGGTCGTTTCAGGAGATGCTAACTTGCTTGCGGACAATATAAAAAGTGGAGTCAGCATCTTTGGCATATCAGGAAGTTATACAGGGAAAAAGATACAGGGGATAAAACTTAACAAAACAAACTGTACTGCGGCGAATGGATATATTGATGTTGATATTTCCGGATGCCTGATTTCCAGTCTAGAGGACGTGGCACATATTGACATTGAGCTAACCTATGCGATTGATGCAAGTCATGGAGATAATATATATGTATTTGGACCATCAACTGACATTCACTTTGAAAAAACGATGGTTAGATTTCATTCAAACGAATCAGGCGGCGGTGATGCGGAAATGTTTATAGATTCTGCGACAAAAAAATTACGCATTAAAGCATCATGGTTACCTAATACAACATTTGTCGATGCACCTTATGGCGTTTTGAGATTTTTGCAATAATATACAATTGCAAATAAGGGAGCGATGCAATTTATGTTTTTTCTATATGCTGACAAAAACAAATTAACCGTCCAGCAGCGCGAACCTGTGACAAGCGGTTCGGTGAATGTTTATCCAGTCCGGTTTGAATTTAGCAGCGATTGGGATAACCTGACCCGCACTGCGTGTTTCCAATCCGGTGAGGTATCTGCATCTGTTCTGCTGGATATTGCAGGTGAATGCAATATCCCATGGGAAGTTCTACAAACGCCTGGACAGCGGCTGTCTATTGGGGTTTATGGTACTTGCGGGGATGATATTGCATTACCAACCATATGGGTAAACTGTGGCACTGTCCTGCCTGGTGCGACTGCTGGCACATTATCACAACCGCCTACCCCTGGTATTTATGAACAGCTATTGGAACAGCTTCAAAAGAAAGCGGATAGCTTGGATTACGATGGTACATTTTTATCTTTGTTATCAGGAAATAAGCCGCTTTCCTCAGTCCCGATTATTGGCGGCAGTATGACAGAAGGTACAATGGATCACCGTATCCTTGAGCACCGGGACGCTGCAGATCAGCATCCAATAGAAGCCATCAGTGGCTTGGAGGAAATCAGCAATTTAGAACTTCTTAAAATCTGGAATGGGGAATGATTATGTCAAAGAAATTTTCTGGTGAAAACACATTGGCGTATCTGGTAACGCTGATTAAGGCTGTATTGAGTAGCAAGGTGGATACCACAGACAAGCGCCTTACAGATGCGCGCACACCAACACAACACGCCGAAACCCATGGTGTAAATGGTACAGACCCAATTACGCCGACATCAATTGGTGCAGTGGCGACAGATGATATCGTGAATGTGCTGGATAGTATGGACTCCAATAAACCTTTGGCAGCGGCACAAGGCAAAGTTTTGGCAGACCAGATTGCCAGCAAAGGTGATGGAGATATGCAGGCATCTACCTATGATAAAGACGGTGATGGCATTGTAGATAATGCGGCGGCTCTGGATGGGCATTCCGCAGATTATTTTGCTACAGCGGATAGTATTTCTAGTTATGTCGCTGGACAAAAGGGGCAAGCAGGCGGCATTGTACCATTGGAAGCAGATAAGAAAATCAATTCGATTTATTTGCCATCTTATGTGGATGATGTACTTGAAGGGTATTATCACGATGGCTTTTTCTATGTTGATGATACATATACCGAACTGATTCCAGGCGAAACCGGAAAGATTTATGTGGATTTACAGACGGATATTTCTTATCGCTATGGCGGGAGCGCATATGTTGCCATTACATCTTCCGATATGGTAGAGATCAGCAATACAGAAGTGCAGGCAATCTGGGATGCTGCACAGTAAAGGGGCAGATATGAAAAAATATGCAGGTAATGATACACTAAGCGCACTGGCTGCGATTGTAAAAACTGCCCTGAATGAGCATCAAACAAATAAAGATGCCCATAGCGATATCCGAGATTTGGTGAACAAGTACAAACCAAAAACTTTCGCTGTGATAATCCCAGCAACAAATGCAGGGGCAAATGGTACAGGTTCCGGATCTTTTCCAGAGTGTACTGCAAGCGAAACAAGCTGTATTGTAGATGCCGCACCTGCTGTTAATTCAATTGATGCGTTTTATAATTGCGGGTTTCGATTAAGGACAATTAGTCCAACAGGGTTTACGTATTCTGTGGACAGGGATTTAACAGAGTCAATCACTGTTTATATCTCTGTGCAGGAGGTTTAAGCATATGATTTTAAATCGCAGATATCGGCGGAAAGTTACTGTTCCGTTGCCAGCGCAGCAGGGAAGCCTGATTTATAATGGCAATGCACAAAGTCCTGTGTGGCAAAATTATGATAGCGATAAAATGACGGCTGTTGGCACAACCAGCAGTATAGATGCTGGAACATTTACAGTTTCATTTGCGCCAAAACCAGGCTATTGCTGGTCAGATGGCAGTATTGCGCCTAAAAACACAACATGGACGATTGCCAAAGCGGCAGGCAGCCTGTCATTGGATAAAACAAGCCTTAGCTTCAGTGCAGCAAATGAAACAGATACGATCACTGTTACCCGCTCAGGTGGTGGCGCAATTACAGCAGTATCCAGTGACACAAATGTTGTTACAGTTTCGGTATCTGGCACAACAGTAACCATCACATCTGTGGAAAGCGGCGATGCTGTTGTTACTGTTACGGTTGCTGAAAGCACAAACTACACAGCGCCTGAAAGCAAAACGGTGGAAATTACCGTTGATGCGGTGCCTGCCGCAAATGTGTTTGGCGTTTGCTGGAATATGAGCAGCAGTTCTACCGCACTCACCCGCTTGACAAAAAGCAATGACCCGAATGGCTTGTGTACGGTTGATATTACTGCAAACCCTGTTCCTGCTGTTGGTACAGGCGCAGGCAGTTCGCCATTTGATAATTATTCCCCGTGGAAAGACATGGAGGAATACAATATTATCAATAATGTTGTGTCGCATAAGCGTGGGGATGCGGGATTTTCGCGGACAAGCTATGATACCATGGTTTATATCCCGACTTTTTATTATAGGATTTTTGATAACGGCGGTAAGTGGTACTTTTATATCAGCGATGCGGAAATAAGTGGATTTGAAAAGCATCCGGGGTCAAATAAGTATGTTGGGCGGTATAATACGATTTCGGGGTGTATGTCTAAATCTAAAAGCGGACCTTCGGTAAGCATCACGCGATCGGCAGCAAGAACAGACTCCAAAAATAAAGGAAACAAATGGGGACAATATGATTATGCTACATGGTGTGCTGTTTGGTTACTTTATCTTGTGGAGTTTGCCAACTGGGACAGCCAGTCAAAAATAGGGCAAGGTCTTGTAAATGGAAGTGCGGCAGGTGCCACTGGCCGCACAGATTCTATGTCATATCATACCGGCAGGGACAAAGGAACAGACGGAAATACAGCAGTACAATATCGACATATTGAAAATCCGTGGGGAAATGTTTGTGAATGGATTGATGGTATAAATGCCAACAATGGAACAGTTTATGTTTGTACAGACCCAACAAAATATGCGGATGATACCGCAACTGGATATGTTGATATTGGAACAACAGTACAAGCTCGCGGATATGTTAAATCCCTGGGTTTGTCGCCTAATGCGCCATACGCATTTTTAGTTAATGAAGTTGGTGGTAGTGATAGCAGTTATATTCCTGATAACTATTCAATAAGGCTTGATGGGTGGGCATGTTTTTGTGTCAGTGGTGCTTTTGGCAATAAAAAAACTGTAGGATTGTTTTATCTTACGGGCAGCTATGGCTCTGGAGTAAGCTCCACAAGCAATGGCGCCCGTCTTCTTTACCACCCCTAGCAAAATCATATGGCAAACAAATTTATTTCGGCTTGCTCTTTACAGGGCAATTTCCTCCGTCCCGCTCACCAGATGAGGAGGTGATGAAAAATTATGCAAGTAACCATCAGCGCGGATACCATTATCAAAGCTGCTTCCCTGCTGACTGCACTCGGCGTTATTGGCGGTGTGGTGCTTTGGGGCTTTAAGTTTGTGGCACGCATTAAGCA
>CAXHNU010000073.1:0-16369 GCA_964017555.1 uncultured Butyricicoccus sp.
ACTTACAATGGTGACCATATGAGTATGTATGGTGTTAATGGGTCAATTCCCAAAACACTGGTGCGGTATTTGACTGCTTATGAAGCGGCGCATTCGCCGGATGGCTTGCGGGATATCCTGCTTGATGTGCTGAATACGCCGGTTTCCCCCGAGCTTTTGCCGCCCAAGGATGGAGAAATCAGCCAGAAAACCGAAGAGCTTGTTGGGCCATATGAACTGCATGATTTCTTTTTGTATTATATGGTGCGGTTTGGTTATTGCCCACGGAAGATTTTCCGCATTGCGCGTGCCGCGTTTGAGGGTGTTTATGATGATGCTACCATCAAGCAGTGGCTGGTCACATTTGTAAGGCGATTTTTCGCCCAGCAGTTTAAGCGTTCCTGCTTGCCGGATGGCCCAAAGGTTGGTTCGGTTACGTTGTCACCGCGTGGCGATTGGCGTATGCCATCGGATGCAGTCAGTGAGCTTTGGCTGAGTGAAGCGGAAAGCCTGTAAACATGAAAAAAACCCCTTGCCGCCAGGAAAATTTCCCAGCAGGCAAGGGATTTCTTTTTTCGGTTCAGGCATAGCCAATACAAGAAGCCAGTACAATCGCTGCCGAAGCAATGAAAAAGATCGCTGCAATTGCTTTCCATTGCGAGCGGAGCCAATCGCCCCATTCCAGCCGTGCAACGCTTAATACGCCGATTAAAATACCAGAAGTCGGCATCAGCAAATGGGACAGGCTGCCGCCAAGCTGAAACGCTAATACAGCAATTTGCCGGCTGATACCAAGCTGGTCACACATAGGCGCCATAATTGGCATAGATAAGGCGGCTTGCCCAACGTCGCTTGGCACGACCAAATTAAAGCCGAATTGGAACATATACATCAGCCAAGAGGTAAGCAGGCGCGGCAGTTCTTCAAACGCACGGGATGCCCAATGCAGCAGTGTATTGAGGACAGAAGCATTTGTCGGGCTAATGCCGCCTAAGATCAGGATCATACCTTGTGCCATACCGACGACCAGGACAGCGCCAACCAAATCAGACGCGCCGGATTGGAATGCACGCGGGATATCCCGGAACTGCATTCCATCCAGATGGAATGCGATGCCGATGCTGCCTGTAACAAGCGACATGATTAGGAATACGGTTGAAATTTCGGATAAAGAATAGCCTTTTTCCAAAACGCCCCACAGCATCCAGCATAATGCGGACAAAACAACAACAATAATGCTCCGGCTGCCGAGCGAGAGTGGTTCCCGGTTGTTATGCAGCCGTTCAAAGCGGCCGCGCAGGCGTGCATCGCCCGCGTGAGATATGGAATAATGCGGGTTATTATGCACTTTATAGGCATAACAAGTGGTATAAGCTGCGCCGATCAGGGTTAAAACTGCCCATAATAGCATTCGGAAACGCATACCGGATAAAATGGGGATACCAGCGATACTTTGTGCCATGGTCAAAGCGTTTGGGCTTACCCAGGAACAGGAAATCCCTATTTGGGTTGCTGCGAATGTGGCTAATACCCCTGTGACGGCATCAAAATCCATGGCAACGAATAGCGGGATAATGAGCATCGCGAGTGGGATTGTGCCTTCGCTGAAGCCAAACACAGCGCCTGCCAAAGAAAAGAGAACAAAGAAGCCAGGCGGCAGCAGCATAGCGACATCATCCAGCCGACGGGATATCCGGAGCAATCCGCGGTCTATGGCGCCTGTGCGCATAAGTACGCCAAATGAACCGCCGATAACAAGCATATACGCCATTAAGCCAACGGTACCTGCGGCTTGCCGGCTGCCATCCAGCCCATCAAAGAGAAAATTCATCACGCCTCGTTCGCCAAGGGCAGTTAGTCCAAAGAAAGGTGCTGGATAGACCACCCGTTCCCCTTTTTCGTCGGTGACATAGCGGAAGCTATCCGGGTCAACTGCTGTGGTCGTGCGTTGGATACCATTTTCGATATAAGTGACTTCACGCAATTCATAACGTCCGAGCGGTACCAGGTGGGTTAATATGACAGCGCACAGCATCACAAGAAAAATCATGACAAATGGATGTGGCGGCTGCAATCGTTTTTTATTCCCTGACATAAAAAAATCCCCCCCTTTTTTTCTGCCCAGCCTTTTGTGATAATTCTATTTTACCCAATTTCGCCCCCTATTTCAAGGCTATTCGCATAGAACCGACGAGGGGAAGGGAGTTCCCTTCCCCTCTCTGGACTCTCCTCATCCCCGGTGCCCAACCTGGCGCCCCCATCCCCTCCCGCTGCCACAAACCAGATACTTAGGCATTGCGCCGGACGAAAAAATGTGTATAATGGAATATAGAAATGAGCCGCCCGTTTTTTTGCAAAGGGCGGATGGAGGCTGCCATGAGGATATTACAGATGATGGGCGGCGGCGACGTGGGCGGCGCTAAAACCCATATCATGACTTTAGTGCAGGCATTAAGCAAACAAAATGATGTATGCTTGGTGAGTTTCCGTGATGGGCCGTTCCCAACTGAAGCTGCCGCACGTGGATTGAATGTCAAAGTTTATGAATATATGAATCCGTATACTTGCCGGGATAAAGTGCTTGCGCTTGTGGATGAATTTCAGCCAGAAGTTATCCATTGCCATGGTTCCAAAGCCAATTTGGTTGGCGCAATGGTGCGCGCAAAGCGCAAAATCCCATTGATGACAACCGTGCATTCTGATTATCGGTTGGATTATATGGGTTCCCCATTCAAACAATATACCCGCGGCACATTAAATGCCATTGCTTTGCGGTTTATGGATTTTTATCAGCCGGTGGCTGACCGCATGGCGCGCACGCTCATCAGCCGCGGGTTTGACCCCGAGCGGATGTGTGTCATTTATAATGGCATGGATTTTACCGAGCCGATCCGCGATTTAGACCGTGCCGCATATATCCAGGATACATGGCAGGTGGAAATTGCTCCCGGTGATATTTTATGTGGGATTGCTGCCCGTTTGACGGCGGTAAAGGATATTTTTACTTGTATCCGGGGATTTGCCGGCGCAGTCAAGCAGGAACCGCGTTTGCGTTTGTTCCTTGCCGGTGACGGCGAGGATGAACCCAAACTCCGGCGGCTTGCGGCTGACCTTGGCATTGCCGAACGGGTGACCTTTTGCGGCTGGGTTTCACCGGTGGACAAGTTTTTTGCTTCTATGGATATCAATTTGCTGACTTCTGTGTCAGAAACATTTCCATATTCCATTTTGGAAGGCATCCGGGAAGGCTGCGCAACAATTTGTTCCGATGTTGGTGGCATGAGCGAGTTAATCGATACCGGGGAAAATGGGTTTATTTTTGAGCCAAAAGACCATGAAGCACTGACCAAATATTTGCTTGTCTTTGCCCGTGACCCCGAAAAGCGGAAATTGTTTGCGTCGCGTTTATATGAAAAAGCTGACCGGGAATTTTCCCTGCGCACCATGTGCCGCACTCAGGAAGAAAATTACCGCATGGTCATCCGGCGGTTTGCACGCCCCAAGAACAAGCGGGATGGCATTGTGATTTGTGGTGCATATGGCAAAGGCAACGCGGGGGATGATGCCATCTTAAAAGCAATTGTGCAGGAAATGCGGGAGATTGACCCTGACCGGCGGATTACGGTTATGTCACGCCGTCCGCGTGAAACCCGTTTGATTTACCGCACCGGGGCGATTTATACCTTCCGGATTGACCAGGTATTACGTCGTTTCCGTCATGCGTCGCTTTATATCAATGGCGGCGGCAGTTTAATGCAGGATGTAACTTCTACGCGGTCGCTGCGGTATTATTTGCTGACGCTTGACCAGGCAAAGCGGTTTGGGTGCAAAGTGATGATGTATGGCTGTGGCATTGGACCAATCAACAAACCGGGCAACCGCCGCCGGGCGGCGCGCACCATCAACCGTGCGGTTGATATCATCACGCTGCGCGATGATTTATCCCGTGGGGAACTGACCCGCATGGGCATTGTAAAGCCGGATATCCGTCTTTCCGCTGACCCAACGATTATTTTGAAGCCAGCTTCCGCAGCAGCAGTCAGCGATACGCTTGAAAAATGCGGTATCCCGCCCGATGGCAAATATCTTGGGTTTGGACTGCGCTACTGGAAAGGGTTTGACGATGTCATTGGCGAAGTGGTGCAGGCGGCAGAATATGCTTATCAAAAGTATGGGTTAATTCCATTATTTGTGCCGATTGAATATCCGTCGGATTTAATGCCTGCCGAAATTTTAGGCAGCAAGCTCCGTTGCCCCTATTATATGCTGACCGAGCGGCAAAGCATTGAAATGACCATTGGTATTTTGGCGCGTATGAAAGCTGTGATTGGTATTCGGCTGCATTCGCTGATGTTTTCCGCCGCGGCTGGTGTGCCGGTGATTGGCATGAGTTATGATATCAAAGTGGATGGGTTTTTGAAATATATTGGCAACCGCACTTGCATTCAGCTCCGTGAGGTGACAGCGGAAAAACTAATCCCACTCATTGATGAATGTGTTTCCGGCGCGATGGACAGCGAAGTCCGGCAAACTGCGGCGATGTTATTGGAACGGGAACGCCAAAATCCAGCCGCCGCACGCGAGCTGATTGGGCAGGCAAAGAAATAACAACAAACCCATGCAAAAATGCCTGTGTGCTTTTGGGCAAGTCGATGATTTTTTGAAATACTGCCGGAAATGCTTGAATTATGCCGCAAAGACAGCTAAAATAAGGATATCAATATGTAGAATGTACTGCTGGAAAGGGGTTGGGGATGATGCTGCAAAGCTGTTTTTTAATGGATGATAAAGGGCAGCAGCATTTTAACAGCACCCGTGCAGGCATTTCTGCATTCAAATGAGGCACAAGTGATGCAGGATACAGCCGTATCCTGCATTTTGTTTTGAAAATTGGTCACAGAAATCAAGTTTGCTGGCGGGGCATTCGCTGGAACATCCTGAAAATCAAAGTTCGGGAATACTTGATTGCCATAGAAATGGGTTTCGTTATTTTTTCTCCGGAGGTTTTTGGATATATGAAAAAAGTATGTATTGTCATGGGGTCAGACAGCGACCTGAAGGTAATGGAAAAATGCGTCAGCAAGCTAAAGGATTTTGGCATTCCATTTGATGTGCGTGTCATTTCCGCGCATCGCACGCCTGCTGCCGCTGAAGCGCTTGCGAAAAATGCCATAGCGAATGGGTTTGGCGTCATCATTGCGGCGGCTGGAAAAGCTGCCCATTTAGGTGGCGTACTTGCCGCTTATACCACGCTGCCGGTTATTGGCGTGCCTATGGGTACCAGTGTAATGGGCGGTATGGACAGCCTGCTTTCCATTGTACAAATGCCAAAAGGCATTCCGGTTGCCACCGTCGCGATTGACGGCGCAGAAAATGCCGCCATTCTTGCCGCACAGATTTTAGCATTGTCCGATGCGGATTTAGCTGAAAAGCTGGTGCAGTTCAAACAAAATATGGCGGAAGAAGTCCGTCAAAAGGATGAAAAAATCAGCAGGCAATATCAGTAAGAGAATCTGTTTGTATCATAAAATAAAGGAGATTAAAACAGCCATGCAGAAAAAAGAACAGCTTTACGAAGGCAAAGCAAAAAAAGTCTTTGCAACCGATGATCCAAATCTGTGCATTGTGGATTATAAAGATGATGCGACCGCGTTCAATGGCGAAAAAAAGGGTACCATTGCGGGTAAAGGTGTCATTAACAATGTGATGAGCAACCATATGTTCCAGCTTCTCGAAAAGCAGGGTGTACCGACCCATTTTGTGGAGCAGCTCAGCGAACGCGAAACCGTGGTCAAAAAAGTTGCCATTGTGCCGCTGGAAGTGATTATCCGCAACATTTCAGCCGGTTCCTTTGCAAAGCGTTATGGTGTGGAGGAAGGCATTGTGTTTGACCAGCCGACCATTGAGTTTTCGTATAAAAATGATGATCTTGGCGACCCGTTAATCAATGATTATCATGCGCTTGCTTTAAAGCTGGCAACCCGTGAAGAAATTGAAAATATCCAGGCGATGGCATTCAAAGTCAATGAAGTGATGAAGGCATACTTTGACAAACTGAATGTGATTCTGGTGGATTTCAAGCTGGAGTTTGGCAAAACGCCGGATGGGAAAATCATCCTTGCCGATGAAATTTCGCCGGACACCTGCCGCCTATGGGATAAAGACACCAAAGAAAAGTTGGACAAGGATCGTTTCCGCCGCGATATGGGCGGTGTAGAAGAAGCGTACCAGGAGATTATGCGCCGCCTGATGGCAGAATAAAGAACAGCACAAAAATGCCTTTGATACAGGGCAGCGGGTGAAAGAAAAGGAGTATCTGCTTTATGGGAGGATTTTTCGGCGCAATTTCAAAGCGGGATTGTGTGCTTGATATATTTTTCGGTGTTGATTACCATTCGCATCTTGGCACCAGGCGCGGCGGTATGATTATTCATGACCGCGAAAAAGGGTTCCAGCGTCAAATCCATAATATCGAAAATACACCGTTCCGCACAAAGTTTGAAAAGGATATTCAACATTTCAGCGGGTGCAGCGGCATCGGCTGTATCAGCGATACCGATCCACAGCCATTGCTGGTGCGGTCACATTTGGGGCTGTATGCGATTACGGCAGTTGGCATCGTCAACAATGATGAAGAATTGGTTGCCCGTTATTTTTCTGACCAAGGGCATCAGTTTATGGCAATGAGCTCTGGCAAAATCAATCAAGTGGAACTGATTGCCGCCCTCATCAACCAAAAATCCGATTTAGTTTCCGGCATTCTGCACGCCCAGGAGTTAATTGATGGTTCTGCCACAATCCTGCTGCTGACGCCTGACGGCATCATTGCAGCGCGTGATAAAATGGGGCGATTACCTGTGTTAATCGGGCAGAATGAAGATGGCTGTTGTGTTTCTTTTGAATCATTTGCGTATCATAAGTTAGGATATGAGGACGCATATGAACTTGGCCCCCGTGAAGTTGTTCAGGTGACTGCTGACGGCTGGCAAACTTTATCTGCTGCCGGGCAGCAAATGAAAATATGTTCCTTCCTTTGGACATATTATGGTTATCCAAATTCCAACTATGAAGGGGTAAATGTTGAGGTCATGCGTTACCGCAATGGTGCGTTTCTTGCCGAACTTGACCAGAAACGCGGGCTTGCGCAGGATATTGATTATGTTGCGGGCGTGCCGGACAGCGGCATCCCACACGCCATTGGTTATGCCAATGCCAGCCATGTGCCATTTGCGCGTCCGTTTATCAAATATACGCCGACTTGGCCCCGTTCCTTTATGCCAACCAACCAGGATGTGCGCAATCAAGTGGCAAAAATGAAGCAAATCCCTGTCCCTGAACTGATTGAAGGCAAAAAACTGCTTTTTGTGGATGATTCCATTGTCCGCGGCACACAGCTCCGGGAAACCATTGATTTCCTGTATGCTTCTGGTGCAAAAGAAGTGCATATGCGTTCGGCTTGCCCGCCAATTATGTATGGCTGCAAATATCTGAACTTTTCGTCCTCCAATTCTGAAATGGAGCTGCTTTCCCGCCGTACCATCCATGCGTTGGAAGGCGAAGAAGGCACAAAACATCTGGAAGAATATGCAGATGCGGATACCAAACGCGGGCAATGTATGCTGAAAAAAATCTGTGAGGATTTTGGGTTTGATTCTCTTGGTTATCAGTCCTTGGAAGGTTTATTGGAATCCATTGGGTTAGACCGCAGCAAGGTTTGCACCTACTGCTGGAATGGCAAAGAATAAACCCATGAAACAAAAATCCCTCCCATGTATGAGGTGAACCCCTGAAATGAAATACCATATCAAAAAACCATCGACACCATTGGCGCATGGTGATGCTCTGCATGAGGAATGCGGCGTATTTGGCATTTATGTGCCGGAAGACTGCAATATCAGCCCTGCGCATGAAGCATATACGGCATTATTTGCGCTTCAGCACCGCGGGCAGGAAGCTTGCGGCATTGCGGTCAACCGGCGCGGCGTCATCAAGTGTCATAAAGACATTGGGCTGGTCAGCGATGTTTTCAGCCAGGAAATTTTAGATGCTATGCCGGGTAAAATGGCAATCGGTCATGTGCGTTATTCGACAACCGGTGAACCCCGCCGCGAAAATGCCCAGCCGTTATCCATTACCCATATCAAAGGCAATTTAGCGGTTGCTCACAATGGCAACCTGGTCAACGCGAGCCAGCTTCGCCATGAAATTGAGAATACCGGCGGTATTTTCCGGTCTACCTCAGACACCGAGGTGCTTGTTTATACCATTGTGCGCGAGCGCCTCAAATGCGGTTCAATTGAAGAAGCGGTTCTTCACACCATGGATGTTGTCAAAGGTGCGTATTCTTTATGTATTATGTCGCCGCGCAAGCTGATTGCGGCGCGTGACCCGCGCGGGATGCGCCCGCTGTGCATGGGACGCGGACAAGGCGGCGTGATTATTTTCGCGTCGGAATCCTGCGCGCTGGACGCGCTTGGCGCGGAATTTGTCCGCGATATTGAACCAGGTGAAATTGTTGTTGTTGAAAATGGAGAAATCCGTTCGCTGCACTGCCATGAAACCTGCCCGTCAGCGGCGTGCATTTTTGAATACATTTATTTTGCCCGTCCGGATTCTGTCATTGATGGCGCGTCAGTAGAACTTGCCCGGCAGGAAGCAGGCAAATATCTTTCGATTGAACATCCTGTTGGGGCGGATGTTGTCATTGGCGTACCAGACAGCGGCATTCCTGCCGCCATTGGTTATGCCAAATGTTCCGGCATTCCCTATGGTGTCGGGTTAATTAAGAATCGTTATATTGGGCGCACATTCATCCAGCCGGGACAGTCCAAACGGGAACGATCTGTCCGGTTAAAGCTCAATGCCCTGCGGGAAGCAGTCAGCGGCAAGCGGGTAATTATGGTGGATGATTCCATTGTCCGGGGCACAACCTGTGCGCGGCTGGTCAAGCTGGTGCGTGACGCGGGTGCAGTAGAAGTCCATTTGCGTATTTCCGCGCCGCCGTTCCGGCATCCATGTTTTTTTGGCACCGATATCCCGGAGCGCACCCAATTATTAGCGCATGGGCGCACAGTAGAAGAAATGCGGGAGATTATCGGGGCGGATAGTTTAGGATTCCTGTCGCTGGAAGCTGCCCGCCGGATTGCGTTAAACTGCAAGTTAGGTTTTTGTGATGCTTGTTTCAGCGGCACGTATCCAATGGAAGTCCCTGAACAAGTTGACAAGAATATGTTTGAAAGTGAGTTGGAATTATGACAGAAAGCCGTTCTGAAAGCTATAAAGCCGCTGGTGTTGATGTTACCGCGGGGTATGAATCGGTCAAGCTGATGAAACCCATGGTAGAAAGCACTTTTATTCCGGGTGTCATTGGCAGTCTTGGCGGATTTGGCGGATTATTTGCGCCGGATATCAAAGGAATGGAAGAACCGGTATTGGTTTCGGGTACAGATGGTGTCGGCACAAAATTAAAGCTTGCATTCCTCATGGATAAGCATGATACGATTGGCATTGACGCGGTTGCGATGTGTGTCAATGATATTGCCTGCTGTGGGGCACAGCCGCTGTTTTTCCTGGATTATATTGCGGTAGGCAAGAATATCCCGGCACGGGTTGCGTCCATTGTTTCCGGCATTGCCGAAGGCTGCCGGCAAGCAGGCTGCGCCTTAATCGGCGGTGAAACCGCCGAAATGCCTGGATTTTATCCTGAAAATGAATATGACGTTGCTGGTTTTTCGGTCGGCATGGTCGATAAACCCAAAATGATTGACGGCAGCCGATTGCAGGCAGGCGATGTGATTATCGGTGTTGCTTCTTCTGGCGTGCATTCCAATGGATATTCGCTGGTGCGAAAAACGCTTGGCATCAATGAAAAATCGGTCAGCCGTTATATGGATGAGTTTGGCAAGACCCTTGGTGAAGAACTGCTGACGCCGACACGGATTTATGTCAAAGCGGTGCAAAAATTAGCAGCATCTGCCGATGTCAAAGCCATCAGCCATATTACAGGCGGCGGTTTTTATGAAAATATCCCGCGTATGCTGTGTGAAGGCATTCATGCAAACATAGACAAATCTGCGGCGCCTGTGCCAGCGGTCTTTGATGTGATTGCGAAAGCCGGAAAAATCCCAGAACGCGATATGTATAATACATTTAACATGGGTGTCGGGCTAGTCGCGGCTGTTGCCAAAACCGACGTGGATAAAGCGTTATCCGCTCTTGCGGAAGCTGGCGAAACTGCCTATATCCTCGGTGAAACCGTGCAGGGTGAAAAAGGCATTACCCTAAAATAACACAAAATGACCTTAACCACCATGAAAATTATTACATGGTGAACGCAACCCAAATAACGCAATAAGACCTTAAATACCATGTATAATACTTTTAACATGGGTGTCGGGCTAGTCGCGGCTGTTGCAAAAACCGACGCGGATAAAGCGTTATCCGCTCTTGCAGAAGCTGGAGAAACTGCCTATATCCTCGGTGAAACTGTACAGGGTGAAAAAGGCATTACCTTAAAATAACGCAGAAAGACCTTAAATACCATGTACAATACGTTTAATATGGGTATTGGGCTGGTTGCAGCTGTTGCTAAAACCGATGCAGACAAAGCGTTATCCGCGCTTGCGGAAGCTGGAGAAACTGCCTATATCCTCGGTGAAACCGTACACGGCGAACGCGGCATTACCCTAAAATAATACAAAATAACCTTAACCACCATGAAAATTGTTTCACGGTGAACGCAACCCAAATAACGCAATAAGACCTTAATCCCCCTGAAAATTATTACACGGTAAACGCAGCAAAAATAACGCAGAAAAACCTTAAATACCATGTATAATACGTTTAATATGGGTGTCGGGCTAGTCGCGGCTGTTGCCAAAACCGACGTGGATAAGCGTTATCTGCTCTTGCGGAAGCTGGCGAAACTGCCTATATCCTCGGTGAAACCGTGCAGGGTGAACGCGGCATTACCCTAAAATAACACAAAATAACCTTAACCACCCTAAAAATTATTACACGATAAACGCAGCAAAAATAACGCAAAAAGACCTTAATAACCATAGAAAGTAGGTGTTGTCAGTGAAAATTGCAGTCCTGGTATCCGGCGGAGGCACAAACCTCCAAGCGCTGATTGATGCAGAGGCGCGTGGGGATATCCGGGATGGGGAAATTTGTGCTGTAATATCATCCAATCCCAATGCGTATGCGTTGGAACGCGCAAAACGCGCATTTATCCCGTCCTATGTGCTGCGCCGTGCCGATTATGACAGCGCGGAACGTTATGGCGCGGCGCTCCATGAACTGCTGACCCAGCTTGGCGCAGGGCTGGTTGTCCTCGCCGGATTTATGACTGTGTTGCCTGAATCATTTTGCCGGGACTGGTCTGGCAAAGTCATCAATGTCCATCCATCATTAATCCCATCCTTTTGTGGGGAAGGATTTTATGGTTTGCGTGTACATGAAGCAGCACTGGCAAAAGGTGTGCAGGTAACTGGCGCTACTGTACATTTTGTTTCAGAAGTTGTCGACGGCGGCGCAATTATCCTGCAAAAAGCAGTTGCTGTCCAGCCCGACGATACACCGGAAAGCCTGCAAAAACGTGTCATGCGGGAAGCAGAATGGGAACTGCTGCCCAAGGCGGTTTCCCTATTTTGTCAGGGACGGCTGCACATTGAAGGCGAACGGGTTACAATTACCAAATAAATGTAAGAAAGAGGGGCAAGAAAACCATGCTTCAAAATTATGTATTCCAAATTGAACACGAGCTGCAAAGCAATGCGTATCCAGGGCGCGGCATTATTTTGGGACGCACCCCAGACAACCGAAAAAATGTCATTGCATATTTTCTGATGGGACGCAGTGAAAACAGCCGCAACCGTATTTTTGTGGAAACTGAGGACGGCATTCGTACCGAAGCGTTTGATCCGGCAAAGCTGACCGATCCATCGCTGATTATTTATCATCCGGTGCGTGTTGTGGGCGGCAAAACCATTGTCACCAATGGCGATCAGACCGATACCATCCGGGATTGCCTGGTGGAGGGCAAAAGCTATTTTGAAGCCCTGCGCACCCGTCAATTTGAGCCGGATGCACCCCATTATACCTCGCGCATTTCCGCGGTGGTCAATGAGGATGGTTCTTATTGCCTGTCTATCCTGAAAAACTTTACCTCTGACCGCACCGCGAATAAGCGTTTCTTTTATGAATATGACAAGCCGGTGCCGGGGCTGGGGCATTTCCTGCACACGTATATGTGTGATGGCGACCCATTGCCGCCGTTCCGGGGCGAACCCAAATGTATCCGTATGGAACATGATAATATTGACGCGTTTACCGAAGTGCTGTGGAGCACCATGAATAAGCAAAATAAAGTTGCATTATTTGTGCGGTATATTGATTTGGCAACCGGGCAGACCGAAACCCGTATCAAAAACAGGCATCCGGTATAAGCCGGGAAAGGAGTCACCATGCAGGAGTTATCACTCAAATATGGCTGTAATCCCAATCAGAAGCCTTCCCGCATTTTTATGACGGAAGGCGAACTGCCTATCCGTGTGCTGAACGGCAAGCCAGGTTATATTAATTTTCTGGATGCGTTTAACGCCTGGCAGCTTGTGCGCGAACTGAAAGAAGCAACCGGCTGGTGTGCGGCAGCATCGTTTAAGCACGTTTCCCCAGCGGGGGCAGCGCTTGGCTATCCGCTGACAGGAACTGATAAAGCAATGTATTTTATAGAGGCTGAAAGCGAGCTTTCCCCGATTGCGTGCGCCTATGCGCGGGCACGCGGCGCAGACCGTCTGTGTTCCTATGGCGATTGGGCAGCGCTTAGCGATATCTGTGACGCGGATACTGCCCGCCTGCTGGCGGCAGAAGTGTCTGACGGCATTATTGCGCCGGGATATACCGAAGAAGCGCTGGACATCCTAAAAACCAAGCGCAAAGGCAATTATAATGTCGTGGAAATTGACCCGGATTATATGCCAAAGCCGCTGGAACAGCGGGATGTTTTTGGCGTCACATTTGAACAGGGGCATAATGATTTAAAAATCACCCGTGAAATGCTGTCAAACATTGTGACAGAAAATAAAAACTTGCCGGATAAAGCCACGCTGGATATGGTGGTTGCCTTAATCACGCTCAAATATACCCAGTCCAATTCGGTTTGCTATGTGAAAAATGGGCAAACCATTGGTGTTGGCGCTGGGCAGCAAAGTCGTATCCATTGCACCCGTTTGGCTGGCAATAAGGCGGATAACTGGTTTTTGCGGCAGCATCCCAAGGTATTAGCGCTGCAATTTGTGGACGGCATTCGCCGCCCTGACCGGGATAATGCGATTGATATTTATATTTCGGATGAATATGAAGATATTTTGACCGATGGCGTATGGCAGCAGTCCTTTAAAGTGAAGCCTGAACCACTCACCCCAGCAGAAAAAAAGGATTGGATTGCGCAAAACCGTGGCGTGACAGTTGGTTCTGACGCGTTTTTCCCATTTGGGGATAATGTTGAGCGGGCACGGAAATCCGGTGTGGAATTTATCGCCCAGCCAGGCGGTTCCATCCGGGATGACCATGTGATTGCCACTGCAAATAAATATGATATGGTGATGAGTTTTACTGGGATACGCCTGTTTCATCATTAATATGGCAGCCAAAAAAGGGCGGGGAAAATTCCGCCCTTTTTCTCACATACAGATGGAGGAGTATTATGAAAGTTTTAGTGGTCGGCGGCGGCGGACGGGAACACGCAATTTGTGTAACGCTGGCGAAAAGCCCAAAAGTAGATAAGATTTGGTGTGCGCCAGGCAATGGCGGCATTGCGTCTGTGGCAGAATGTGTAGATATCAAAGCGACAGATATTGAAAAAATGGTGGCTTTTGCGGTGCAGCAAAAGCCGGATTTGGTTATGGTTGCACCGGATGACCCGCTTGCCCTTGGCATGGTGGATGCGCTTGAAGAAAAAGGTATCCGTGCATTTGGACCGCGCAAAAACGCGGCAATCATTGAAGGGTCAAAATCTTTTGCCAAAGATTTGATGCAGAAATATCATATCCCAACGGCAGAATATGCAGTGTTTGACAATTCTGCGGATGCTGTGGCATATATCCGGCAAAAAGGCGCGCCAATTGTCGTAAAAGCTGACGGATTAGCACTTGGCAAAGGTGTCACGGTTGCCATGACGGTAGAAGAAGCCGTCCACGCGGCAGAAGACGCGATAGATGGCGGTGTATTTGGCGGCGCTGGCGCAAGGGTTGTCATTGAAGAATATTTGACCGGGCCGGAAGTATCCGTCCTTGCGTTTACCGATGGTGTTCACTTGAAAACTATGCCCTCTGCGCAGGATCATAAGCGTGCTTATGACCATGATGAGGGACCAAATACTGGTGGTATGGGCGCATTTTCGCCGTCGCGGTTTTATACCGATGAGATTGCACGGACTTGCATGGATACCATTTTTAAGCCAACCATTGCGGCAATGGCACAGGAAGGGCGTCCATTCAAAGGCGTATTATACTTTGGGCTGATGCTGACGCCAAAGGGGCCGAAAGTGATTGAATATAATGCACGGTTTGGCGATCCGGAAACGCAGGCGGTACTCAGCCGGTTGGATTCCGATTTATTTGATATTTTTGGTGCGGTCATTGACGGCAAACTGGATGAAATGGAAATCCGGTGGGCAGATAATGCAGCGTGTTGTGTGTGCATGGCGTCCGGTGGTTATCCCAAGTCCTATGAAAAAGGCAAAGAAATTACTGGATTAGATGCTGTAACCGATTCCTTTGTATTCCATGCTGGCACAAAGCTGGAGAATGGCAAAATGTTGACGGCTGGCGGGCGTGTACTTGGCGTGACCGCAACCGCGCCGACACTGGATGAAGCCATCCGCAAAGCCTATGCAGATGTCAGTAAAATCCACTTTGACAAAGCGCATTACCGCACAGACATTGGCGTGAAATAAAAAAGGGAGGGCTATTTTCGTTGAAAACCGAACAGCAAAATCAAATTTTATCCTGCATGGCAGATGTTTTGAATCAAAATGGGTTCCGTGCGGAAGTCATGCAAAAGGAAGGCGCGCCAACTTTGCTGCGCTGTGAAGCCATGCGGCAAGGCAAAGTTCAAAAAGATGTGACCATAGAAGGATGTTTTATCCCGATTGCATTGCCGGGGGAAGATTCTGGACTGCTGCAATTTTTTGTCACATTATTCATGGGTGTGCCTGAGATGTATCATAAACAAATGCACAGTGCTTGTGAATACTGCAATGATTTCTGTGCATTGGGGCATTTGGGATTCTTTGCCGATGCAGGACAAGTCTATTTAAAGCATACAACATTACTTGATGGATCACTTGATTTGGAAAAAAATATTATGTTTATCGCGGATAATATCTCCCTTTTGATGGCATCTGTGACGCGGTTTATTGATGGGCTTGCCTCTGTTGGATTTTCCGGTATACCGCTGGATGCGGCGCTGGAACAGGATTTACTGCCCAAAATGTGAGAATCGAAAAATGCCTTTCCACCTGTTATTTTAGATGGAAAGGCATTTCTTTTTTTATTTAATCGCTAAAGAAACCATTTTCGGGATCCCATGAACCTGAATTCCAACCTTTTTCAAGGTCTTTATAGCTTTCATAAGCATCTTTATCATTCTCTTTGAGATATTCTTTAAACGAATCGTCATCATCGTTATCAAAGAAACCCGTTTCGGAATCCCATGAACCAGAGTTCCAACCTTTTTCAAGGTCTTTATAACTTTCATACGATTCTGGATCATTATCCTTGAGATAATCTTCAAAGGTGTAATCATCACTGGATTTAGATTTCGAGCTGCTGTTTGTGGAGCTACTGCGGGATGTGCTGCCGGAACCGCTTTTCGTTGAGCCGCCAGAACTGCTGCGGGTTGTTTTGCTGGAACCATCATCCGCAGTGGTTGTCTGATCAGATGACGCCGCTGGTTTTGCTTCCGCAGGCAAATTCACACCGGTGGATATGTTAGATTTTTCTGCTTCATCATTCTCCGGCGTTGTGGATGGGCTGCCGCCGCAAGCGGTCAAAGATAACGCAAATATAGCAGTGAAAAACAGTATTTTTGCATTTTTCATATGTCTACCTCTCTCTTTTTCAGTGTTTTGCCAATTTGATGTTATGGTTGTATTATACCATATACATGGATGAAATGCAACTCTATTTGCTGAATGCATATAGCAAAACTGGTGCCTGTTTGATACAGCAGACACCAGTTTTTAGTTGTTATGGTTTTATTCTTCAAGTTTATATTGACCGATTGCATCCGCCACAGTTTCACGGACACTCTTTTTGCCATACTGGTCAACTTTCATTTTGCTCTTTGGCTCATGGGTCAGGCTGCCGGCGCCGCTGACACAGCC
>CAXHNU010000074.1:0-16335 GCA_964017555.1 uncultured Butyricicoccus sp.
TCGCACCTCTTACACAACATTTGCGGCATAAATCCATGGCGCTTTTTGATGCGGCGCGGCAAGTGGGCGCGCACCCAGACGCAACTTGCGGATATCATGTTCCACGTCAGCAACAAATTTCGGCACACGCTTCATGGCAAAACTGTGGAATTGCCTGTCATTTTCCATTTGGTCAATACGAGCATACATCATGTGACCGCAACCTGGCGCTGTCACCATTGCGGAAGCTGCCGGGAAAAGTGGCGTCACAGCCCCAGATTCATTCACAACAGTTTCGCGCACAACATAAATATCCAACGGAATGCCGCCAAAATTCAGTGTGCCAAGCCATGCAACACCCGGATATGCCATGCGCGGGTTTAACTGCCCCCATTCCATGCGGCGGTTATCAAGCAGCAGATGCAGCGGGTCATCTTTCGTTCCGGCACGTTCCTGAATGAACTGCCCCACACTCGTGCCAACAACAAGATCCATTGCGGGAAGTCCTCTGTCCAGCAGATTTTCCGCCATCGCCTGCACATCCTGCATCATGGCTTTGCCTGTTGTCCATTTTGCGGCTACTGTATAAAGCGCCGGGTTGCTTCCTGTTTTGTCATAGTAATAAACATCCCACGCTTCACCGGCAGTATCATTGTCGATATATGCCACAGCGGAACAGCCATTGTTAATCATGGTTTGCGCTGCCATCCATTCCTCGCGGCGCTGAATGCGGCGGTCAAGGTCGGTTAAGTCCTGCATTTGCAGTGCCTGCGCACGCTGAGCGGGTGTCGTATTGGCGTATAATGCTTCACCAAATCCACGTTTGCGCAAGTCGTCCAGCGTCAGCAAGCGGGACGGCATAATATGCGGTGGCTCCAGCTCATGGACTTCATAACCGATACGCCCAACCGGGATATCTCCGGCACGCGGCACCACAAACGGCGCCATACGGCGGTCGCCGTCACGGTATTCCACCAGCGCTTTGTCTGCGTTGAAAATATCTGTACTGTCATTGGTAGGGAAGTAGCGGTCACGAAAAAAAGTCTGTGCAGGCACAATCTCCTGTACCATACCTGCCAGATAATAAGTATCAAAAATATTAAATGCCATATCGAAAAACACCTCCGGTTTTTAGTCCCAAACCTGCGCCAGATAAATGCCGCGTTCCCGCAGCTTGTCTTTATCTGCTTCGGTCATTGTATAGCTGTCCGCAACTGTCAATGCGTCTACGTTAAAACGCCCCATGACATATACCGCCGCTGTGGCGCCTGCTTCTGTACCAACTTCGGTATCATCGCACAAGATACAGTCCGGCGTTAAAGTATCCCCTGAAGCTGCAGTCGTGCCGAGAATGCAAAGGGTATTATCCTTTGCGGATTTTGCAAGCACTGTGCCGCGTTTATATGTTGCGGCGGCGCTTAATTTTGCAATCGTGCCGGATGCTGTTTGCGGCGGCGGGGTCATCCCGGCAATCAGCTGATCCGGAACCATTTCACCTGCAACATGATTCAAAGTTTTTGCCATGATTTAATTACCCTCCTTGCTGTTTGGCGTGTGTAATGCTTTTGCGTCCATGCGCCCTTTTGCCATGCGCTGTTCTGGGGTCAGCGTGCCATCTTCAGGGGTATTTGCCGGAGCAGCCGCACTGATTGTCTGTGTTCCGGAAGATTTTGCGTCAGCTTCTAAAGCGGCAAGAAACTGACGCCCCTGCTGCGCAGCTTTCTGCGCTGCCCGGTATGCCATTTCCTGTGCGGTGCAGGGATGCTCGCCATATTTTGCGGCATGAATGGTTTCCGCGTCAAACAGTCCTGCCAGCGCGTCAATTTCCTGTAACCGCTGCCGTTCTGCCTGGACACAATCTTCCATGCTAGGCTGCTGTTCCACTGTGGCGCTTACTGACACAGGATTTTCTTGTTTTTGGGGCAAATTTGCCATAATCGTTCCTCCATTTTGTTTGCCGGATGGTTCCGGCTGATTTTGATTTTTTAAGGTTGGGATGCTGTCTGGCGCAAACATTCCCGGTGCTAAATGAATTTGCTTGCCGCGGACGAACAGTCTTTGCCCGTCCGCACTGGCGGCAATGTCCAGCGGTTCAGCATCTTCAATTAAACTGTCCGCAAAACCTTTTTCTACAGCTTCCGCGCCAGTGAGCCAGGTTGTTTCACTCATCATGCGGAGTAATTCTTCCCCGGAAATCTTTGTTTTCCGCTGATAGGCGGATACCGCTGCTCTGTCATAGGCATCAAACATTTCCGCGCTTTGTCGTAAATCGTTGGCGTTGTAACATCCGAACAAAAAGCCCCAACAGCGGTGTATCATCACAAGAGATGCAGGATTGACGCGCACTTCATCACAGGCACTCATGATCACAGACGCCGCGGACATAGCTGCTCCATCCACAATGCAAACAAGGTGTGTCCCTTTTGCCGATAGTTCCCGCAGCCTGTTATGTATCACCATGCCGACCAGTGAATCGCCGCCAACACTATTCATGCGGATTGTGATCGTTTTGGCGTTAGATAGACTGTTTAAATCGTGCAAAAAAGTATCCTGCGCAATGAAATCACCTTCTAAAGGTTCTCCGGTGTACCAATGGGTGGGGTGGCTTTCCACAACCTCACCATACATTGTGATTTCCGCATTCTCCGGGTCATTCATCTCCATTGCGTAGGCTTTACGCTGGATATGAACACCTTTGACCTTAAATGGATTCATCTGCTCCACCTTCACTTTCATCATTTTCGTTTGGATCGACCTGCATGGGGATAAATTCTGTCCCAGCCGCCGCAAGTTTTTGATTTTCTGCCGCAAGCTGTTCTACATTTTCATCCCAATCACCGCCGCCAGTTTCACGGGT
Organism: uncultured Butyricicoccus sp.; assembly: GCA_964017555.1. Taxonomy (GTDB): domain Bacteria; phylum Bacillota; class Clostridia; order Oscillospirales; family Butyricicoccaceae; genus Butyricicoccus_B. Next base: position 2,837 of record CAXHNU010000074.1, read on the forward strand.
CACTTGCTCATGAGTTTTTAGCCCATGCTGGATTTGTAATACCGCGGCTTTTGCTTCTTTCAGCGGGTCAAGTGAACCTTGTGTCGGCCCGATCCAACGCGCCCCGCACCATGCCGCACGAATTAACGGGTCGCTGAAAAAACCCGGCGCTTTGACACGCCCACGGGCAACAGCTTCCGCAAGCCAGACTTCATACACAGGTTGACAGAAGTCATCGACAAACCATTTGCGGCGCATCCGGAAATCTTCCCAGGCATCCATCAGCGCTGCCCTGGCGGACGAATAAGAAGAATTGTATTCTTTGACAAGAACATCATAGGGGATGTTCATACCTGCGCCAATCAGCTTGCAGAAAGTGTTCACAAAAGCATCAAATCCTGTTGTCGGGATGTTTGGACTGCCGAATTTGATATCTTCGGATTCTGCCAAATGTGCGACTGTACCCGGTCCCATCTCATATTCATTTTGCATCGCCGATGGGGAAGCCGCATCCGGATTTGTTTCCGGCGCCGCGATATCCCCAGCACCAACAACATTGATTGGAATTTCAGATTGATCCGTTTTGGTGACAATCCATGCGGTAAAAAAGCTTTGCACCAACGCTGCCATTAATGCGGATTCTGTATAGCGGCGGAGCTGTAAAAGCGGTTCAATCACCTGCGCCAAATACGAAACACCACGATATTGGTCACAGCGTTCGCTGTTCATTATGTGCAGGATATTGGGCAATCCAGTTTCTTTGCCATAAGCTTCAATGCGTGTCCAAACTGTGGGTTCACCTGTAATTTGCCATGGATAGGTATTGCGGATATGATAAGCCACAACCATGCCGCTGGCATCCACTTCCACACCGTCAAAAATGCGATTGCCGTTATCTGAGTTCCTGCCGTCTGTAATGCCTGGATAAAGTGTACCGCCGCCATAATCCATTGGTGTACTGACACGGTCAGCTTCCACCAAATGAATCCGCAGGGAATATGGATTTGCTGGCGTGACTGGATAATGTTTAAATACCGGGAACACATCGCCGCTCATGAGCCATGACAAAAGTGCAAGCTGCTGGAGTTCACTAAATGCGTTCATGCCGGTTGCGTCACAATTTTGCTTGCGGTCTGCCCAAAGGCGAAATTCCGCTTCGGTATGTTTTTGCCACTGTTTTGCGGCTTCGGGTGAAAGCCCTAAGATTTCGCGTCCAATGCTGCTTTTCAGTGTCAATCCGACACCAACAACTTTTGTCCGGTTGGTATTGACCGCCGAGGTTGCAAGTGGGGAGGACATATATAAAATCCTTCCGCGCTGACGTAAAGTGGCGTTGTTCCAGTCAATATCTTCATTTGGCGCGCCGCTTTGTGGCATGAAGCCTTTTAATGCCCGCCGGATATGACTTGCACCAGCTTCACTGTAGCCGCGGGATTTTGGACGGGCGCTGTCTGGCAAAATAAGTCCGGTTCGTTTGTCCTGATAAATTGCTTTCACCTTCTTTTTTTTCTACCAGTCACGCGGCAGCACGCCAAATGCCCGCCGGGGCTTGGATTTTTGCAAAAGCGCTTCAAGTTCATCGACTTTTGCTTCCGCTGCTTCAATTTCCTTTTGCAGCGCGGGCAGGTCAAAACGGGTTAGTGTCCGATCGCTGATGGTGTAGCTTTTTACGCCGCCATCTACAAGAGCAAGATAAGCTTCCCGCAGCTTGTCCAGCGCCTTTTGCCGGAAAATAAGCCGCGTTTTCAGTTCGGTTTGGTTCACAAGGGATCACCTCACCAATCATCATAATATTTACTGAGTTTTGGTTTTTGCGGCTTGCGTGCCGCAGGTTTTGGATGTTGTGCGGCGGATGCTGTGACTTTGCCGCGTGCAGCAAGCAGCCGCCTTTCCACCGCGTCAAGCTGCACCGGCAGCACCTCAAACGCGGCAAGGGCATAATTGCGGCAGTCCAAAGGTTCATTGCGTTCATGTCCGGGGAGTTTTACCCATTCCCAGGGGTGGGCTTTTTTCTTTGGGTTGTATTCGAGCTTTTCAGACAGCAGCCCAATGAAATATGCCGCGCCATAATCATCCCGCGCTGGGAAATGGCAATACCTTGCGCCCGGTTTTTTGACATTCAAGTTGTCCATGATGATTTGTTTGCCGGAATCGACACCAAGCTGATACTGCCAGCAGGTACCGAGCATATGTTTGTCAATTAAAATACGCATTTGTTTTGGCGGGGAAGTGTATGGTTTATCCTGTCCGCCAAATCCTTTGATACAGAATACCTTTTTACCGATACGTTCCTGGCAATTCAGGCGGATGTGTTGAGCGAATTGCCCACCTTCATCCACAAAAGACATGGACACGCGCAGCCCAATGCTGTCTTTGAAACGAAATACACGGTCAAACACCATTTCGTCAAGTTTTGCCCAGGTTTCAGGGTCATTTGGTCTGCCCATGACGACACCTTTTTCAATGCCCCAGGTTTCGCCCTGATATCCATGCCCGACAACTTCATATTCCATGCGGTTGTTTTGGGTATCAAGCCCGGCAGTCAGCACAAGAACACCGTCAGGGAGTTCTGTGGGTGTGCCGTCCGCATTTTTGCCGTAGTCCTCACGCCGTGCAAGCATACTGTCCTCATCCTGCATATCCCCGCGGTCTTCCCAAAGTTCGCCAAAGCAGGTGTTATACACAACCTGCATTTTCCGAGTGCTGCCGGTCGCGTTTAGGTATTTCAAAATGATGGATTCCCAACTTGCCCATTGGGATACAAAAGCATTCAGCCAGAAAGACCGAACACCTTGCGCATTTGGGTTATCGGCTTGCCAGCGTGCGGGCTGGCGCTTCATGGTAGATTCATCGGAAATGCAGCCGCAGCCGGGACAAACATAATAGATTTCTGTGATTTTATAAGTCTTTTTATGATGTACTTCATAAGTTTCATATTCATATTTGATATTTTCACGGCAGATTTCATGGTATTCCCCACAATGTGGACATTGCGATTTCCACCGTTCCATGGTACCTTCATGGTAAGATGCTTCAATGGCACTGGCGTTTTTGATAGTAGGTGTGCTGACTTCCACAGCTTTTGCATTATAAAATGTGGTTTGGCGTGCCATGGCAAGTTCCCATGGGTCGCCTTCGTTGCCGGCCGATAATGCCCAGCGGTCACGTTCGTCACCCAAAACATAACGGATAGGTTTTGATGCAAGTGCATGAGCTTCTGTAGAACCGCATAATGTCAAAATGCCGCCGGGATAGGTCTTTTGCAGAACAGTATTGCCGCTGTCACGACTTTTAGGTGCAACTACTTTTTTGCGCAGGGAAGGACAGTCCCGGATCATTGGCGCAATCCGCAGCTTGGAAAATTCTTTCGCGTCAATGGTTGTTGGATGCACAAAAAGGATGCTGCCGGGATCTTGGTCAATGATATAGCCAATGGCATTCATTTCAAATTCCGATTTGCCGACTTGGGATGCCGCCACCATAACAATCCTGCGTACTTTTGGATCTGTGAAAGCATCCATAGGTTCTTTCAGATAAGGTGTGCGGCTGGTGTGCCATAAGCCAGGTTCCGCACTGCTTTCGGTGGATAAATAGCGTTTCTGTTCTGCCCATTCGGTTACGGTTAAATCTTCTGGCGGCTTCAAGCCGGTAAGCAATTTCCGGACAACCGTATTCAGCTTTTTAATTTCATGGCGGGTTTTCATCCGGTTCATCCTCATCTAATTCCCAATCACGCCGCTGGCGAACACGTTCTTCATACTTTGCCGGATCGTATTGGTAGTGGGAAAGTTCCTGCATCAGCGCATAGACTTCTTTGCGTATAATTTCTGCGGCTTCCGCAGGTGTTTTAGCTGATGCGGTATCCATGGCAAGCCGTCCGGGGAGCGACAGCAATGCGCCGCGAATGGTATAAATCAAATCTTCTGTCAATGCGGCGACATCTTCACTGCGATGCAGTTTGCCTTGCAGTTCAGCAACTTCCATTTCGACGATTTTTGCTTTGGCTTCTTTGTAAGCAGCATCCGCTGCATCTTTTTCACGTTTAATCTGTGCATCGTCTTCGTTTTCTTCTTCTTTGGACTTAAAAGCGATATATCTATGTACAGAATCGCATAGCGGGTATCGCCCGCGGCTGGTTTTTTTCAGGACGCCATCTTCTGCCCTCATTCTGACAGTGCGCCCGGTAATGCCTAGAATAAGTGCCAGTTCTTCAACGCTAACAGTTGTTTCTGTTGTAATGTCGTGCATTTTCCCACCTTCTTACACGATATATTTCCCAAAAGGAACGGAACTGCCCTAATTTTTTTCATTGCTAACTATATGAATACTGGGGCTCGCCGACCTGCACTAATATTTGGAATGCGTCACAGTACCTTTTTAGGCAGGATATGTATATCTTCTTAAGCGAAAAAGCACCCTCACAGGATGAAGATGCTTTTCACAAAAATTATTTTAATGGAGGTTTACCCGATTGTCCTCATACAGACGTTAAGGGCATGTCCCTCCCAGCGCCAGCCAGGAGGGTGAAACAGAGAGAAAGGAAAACACGAATCGGCAGTACCAAGCCCATCACCCGTGGTCTACGACCAGTATCATGATAACATAAACTAAGCGGACAAAACGGACAACTTTAAAAATCTATCATGGGACTTTCTCACGCCGTCTGCTGTGTTCTTTCCGCCAATGCTATTCGCAACCTGCTGCCAGCTTAACCCATTGACATAACGCAGGGATAATATCATCCGCATCTGCGCATCTTCCACGCTTGCTATGTACCGATTCAGCCGGTTATATTCGATAACAGACTGCTTCACTTTCAGCTCAATCAAATCCCGCTGTTCTGCGATCAGGATAGCCAGATTGCCAGTCTTATCCCCGCCGCCAACATGGGGCAAGCCTGTGATGTTTTGTACACCGCCGGACGCCGCCGCGGTCAATTCAGCCAGCTTGCGCTTTTCTTCTTCAATCTCACGGTTCAGCCAATATAATTGCGATAGTTCTTTTTTGGTCAATGCTGGTTCATCCTTTCGATTTGGCGGTGAACTTTGGCTTCCATGGTTTTGTGCGATTCAGACGGATTGATACACAGGAAATACTGCATCTGCTGAAGCATCACCATGACATCTGCCATTTCTTCTAGGACATCTTTCCGGCTTCCTTCGTCATTTGCCAGCTTGCTAAGTGCTACAATAAATTCCCCGCATTCTTCGATAGTTTTCTTGACTTGGTGCTGGAAACCATAATGTTTCTCAATGTGTTTAATATTTTGATTCATCGTATCAGTCCTTTTCTGTCTATGCTTTATTTGTCTTCAGGTATCATCAGCCAGGAAAGTGCGGATATATTTTGTCGTTTTGTGTCGTATGACCTCAAATATGTCGATTTTTGTATTATCATAAAACCATCTTTAGAAAAGGTGGTCTTTTTATGCAAAAACCAGAACTTTTGTTATATTCAATCCTTGGGCCGATTCGTTCCGATGTCCGTCCGCTTGCCTGTGCCATAGAAATAACAGAACAGCTCCTGTTTGTCCAACATCTTCCCATGGAGAATATAAAAGCAATCTCACATATCTATTCACGGGTTGCAGAACGACTCCAGAAGCGAACTGCCACAGTTGCAAAAGCAATTGAACGTTTAACGCCGCTTTGTTGGGATGCACTTATTCTGAACAATTTGCTGCCCACTTATATTGGTGATCCATCCACGCAGGTGCCGCCACCGCGGATGCTGGTCATTTATTTTGCCGTTTATGCGCATTTTGAACTTCCTTTTGCTGTGGCTGCAAAGAAATATCCGGATGTATTGTTTCCGCTTGATGCAAGCGCTTGCGTTGCTGACGTTGATGTTATGGAAGCGATTCACCGTGCGCAGGCTATGCCTGTTATCTCAAACATGCCCATTTGTCCTGAATGCGGGGAAGGACTCAATCAGGCTCAGGCTTATTGCCACAACTGCGGACAGTGCCTTGATTGGTCACAGTATGAAGATACACAGGTTATTTGTGATAAACTTCCTTCAATTTCGTATAGGTCATCACTGACCCCATAAATTTTTGTCATGGTTGTTTTCCTTTTGCTTCCATAGTTCATAGCACTTTTCGCAGCCTATAGAATCCACCAGGCTGCATAATATATATCCATCCTGATGGACTTCAACCAACGCGCGCAGGCATTGTTTTACTCGTTTCCCCTTAAACTGCACGAAATACGCGCATTGTTTTGCTGGATGGAATGCGCCGCCACGGCACCAATACGCCTGGTCCGCTTCCCAATGGCTCCATGTTGTCCTCGGCGGCGCATTCGGATGTGCCTCGTCATAGGGGTCATTTTCGGCACGGTAATCATCATAGCATTTACCATAGGGGCAGCGACTGGGATAGCTATGATGATACATGCACGCTTCGCAAATGCAATCTGAACAAGTTGGAAAAATAAAGCCCATATTCTTACCCCTTGTTGTTCTCAAGATTTTCTTTCAAGTGCCGCATACCAATCCCATAAATAGATGCTGCATCTTCTGGCGCCAAGCCGCCGGATGTATCAAAGCAAACGAATACACCTTTACGAGAATCAAATACGCCCTGGCATTTGTCTGCCACGCATTTGCCGTTGATATTCGCAATGCAGTCTGTACTTCCACAAATCTTTTCATTATCTGTTTTCATTCTGCATCCTCCTTGAAAAATTCTGCCGCCGTACTGTAATGCCACACTGCCTGGTCACGGGATAAGGCAGGAAGATCGATCGCGATTATCTCTCCCTGACATTTGTCCACCACACATTCACCATTAAAATTCGCAACACAATTTATGCTCGTACAGGTTTTCATATCGTACCCCTCGTTTCTGAAAAATAACAATCTAGACCAGATTCTTCTATAGCTTATAACAATACACGCCCATCAACGGTTTGCAAGCATTCTCGGATTTTGTGTTGTCCGAATGGAGATTTGGGGTTGTATTCCACAAGGACAAATCTACCTCTCGGGTGCTCCCATATAACAGTTCCTGTTACTGCACGAGTTTCTGTGCCTTTGAATTTCGGAAAGAAGGTCACTTTTGTACCAATTTTCATTTCTGTCCTCCTTAGTTTTTTGCTTTAACACTGCGGATTCTCGCTTTCAGGGCATCCATCAAAGCATCTTGTGTATCCGCTTTGCCTTCCAGTGCAGCCATAACATCTTCGTCCATGCCGCCGGAAACAACCAGATTATGTACAATAACTTTTTCGGTTTGTCCTTGCCTATGCAGGCGTTTGTTTGCCTGCTGGTATAGCTCCAGGCTCCAGGTCAGTCCGAACCAAATCACATGGTTGCCACCTTGCTGCAGGTTTAAGCCATATGCTGTACTTGCCGGATGCGCAAGCAGGATATCAATTTTCCCGGTGTTCCAGTCATCGGCATCCTGCGGCTTTTGATATTGCCGTACCCGTAAACCGGATTTGCCCAGCGCCGCTATGATACGGTCACGGTCATGTTGGAAGCCATAAAACACAAGTGCAGGTTTGCCATTCAGGGCTTCGATAATTTCCAAAAAGACATCCAGCTTACAACGGTGAACCTCATGCACATCATGCTCTGCGCCATAGATTGCCCCATTGCATAGCTGCAGCAGCTTGTTAGACAATACCGCCGCGCTGCCGACGTCAATGGTTTCATCATCAATTTCAAGAAGCATATCACGCTCCATACGTTCATATGCCTTTTTCGCTGCGGCATCCAACGCAACAGAAACATTCACACTGACCAAATCCGGCAGCTGCAAATAATCTTCCGCTTTCATGCTGATGCAGATATCGCCGATCAGGCGGTGTACAGCAGCTTCTGTTTCCCGTTTGGGCTTGTACGAAAAAATCTGCTGCGCGTTCCGTGCATCCGGCACGAAATACCTTTCACGGTACCCGGTGATGGTCTTGCCAAGACGTTCACCGCCATCCAGCAAGAAAACTTGTGCCCATAAATCCATCAGGCTGTTTGGTGCAGGCGTGCCGGTCAGCTCCACAATACGCCCGATGCGGCTGCGCACCAGCTTTAACGCCTTGAACCGTTTTGCCTGCGGGTTTTTAAAGCTGCTGCTTTCGTCCAATACCACCATGTCAAAAGGCCAGTCATTGCGATAGTAATCCACCAGCCACACGACATTTTCCCGGTTTGTCACATAGACATCCGCTGGAGTGGCAAGCGCCCGTATCCGCCGCTGTGCGCTGCCCAACACAGAGGACAGCCGCAGCATCTTCAGGTGATCCCATTTCGCAGCTTCCTGCGCCCAGGTTGCTTCCGCCACTTTCTTCGGCGCAATGACAAGCACTTTGGACACTTGGAAACGGTTGTAAATCAGTTCATTGACCGCAGTCAGGGTAGATACAGTTTTACCTAAACCCATATCAAGGAACAACCCAATCGCAGGATCTGAAACCACACGGTCGATGCAATATTGCTGGTATGGGTGTGGTTTGAAAATCATGGTGCGTCACCTCCAAGAGATTCTATAAGTTCATCGACTTGATTTTTGCTGTTAATGATCAGGACAGAAAAGCCTAACGCTTGAAGCCTATGAATTTGCACAGCCTGCAAGGGACGGAGTTTTCCGCCGGTAGTTTTCAGCTCCACAAAGATAACCTTCCCACCTGGCAGACACACCAACCTGTCCGGCACACCATCATTGCCGGGGCTGATAAACTTATAAGCACGCCCGCCAAAACTGGAAATTCTGGTTCTTAAATATGTTTCGATTTCCTTTTCTTTCATGCGTCCTCCTTTTGGGGTGTTACATCTTCTCTATATATTTTATTGAATTAGGGCGTTTAGGGAGAATAAACGCCAATATATGTATATCCGCTCTCCTAATCTCCCTAATTTCAAAGTTTCTATAGAATAGATGTAACAATGTAACACTACTCGTTTTAACAGTATAATTATTTCTGGTTTCGCTTGATTTTAGCGAAAATTTGATTTTAGAGGGTGTTACATGTTCAATGTTACATCGTGTTACATCTTACGGAGATGTAACACCAAAAATATTCCATTTTGAAGATGTAACACCTAGATGTAACACCTAAAATTTAGAATTTTCGTCCAAATCCCATACTATATTCCTTTTTGTAGAAATCCATATTTTACTTTTAATTACTTTGAAACTTTTTCAAATCCGCGCTGTATTTTGCAGTATCCAAACCGTGAAGGTTTCTGTATTCTCCGCCATTCTGGTTGCATTTCGATGATAGCGTTTATCTCCATCGTGTCTGTGTATTTGATGAACCGCGCATCATTGCCCAGTGCTTCGCACCAGATCTCCAAAGCGCATACCTTTGTGCGTGGTACAAGTTCGCCGTCGTATGCTGCCGGGTTATTCCAATATGTTCGTCTGGCGAATAAATCCCGGCTGTTCCAGTCTGCGGGAATGGACTGTTCGAGGAAATCACGGATAATCCCTTCCTGTACAGAATGTTCTCTGTGCTGTTCCTGTATTGCTTTCGCGGTTTCCTCAAGCGCCCCAGACAAATATAATTTCTCGCCAAGCCGCCAGCGCAGTACAGCTTCCGCCCAAATTTGATCACGTTCTTCGGGCAAATCCGACCACACATCTTTTATCGCAGGATACAAGCCGACATCTACTGGCCAAAATCTTCTGTTGCCGGTCAAATCGCGCAAATACTCCGCGGTATTTGTCGTGCCAAAAAATACACAGCGGCGCGGAAATTCTTTCACGTGCCTGCCATACGCCGCCCGAAAACGGTCATGCTGCTGACTGACAAACTGCTTGATACGATTGACATCTACACGGTGAAAAGCTTGCAATTCTGCAATTTCAACAAGCCATACGCCCTGCAATAATTCACTTGCTTCCTTACCTTCAAATGTACGGATGCTGTCGTTAAACCAGCCGTGTGCCATGGTGCTGATCAGCGTGGATTTACCCAAGCCCTGCGCTCCACCCAAAATCAGCATAGTGTCAAATTTTATACCTGGAGTAAGCGCTCGCGCCGCTGCCGCAGCAAACATCTTCCGTGTTACAGCACGGTTATATTCAGTATCTTCTGCACCTAAATAGTCAATAAAAAGCGTATCTAAACGTGGGACACCATCCCAAACAAGGACTTCGAGATAATCCTTCACTTCATCAAATGCGTGTTTGGCAGCGTGCAGGCTTAACGCCCCGTCAATCTTACTTGCGCCTGTAATACTATATATCTTTTCTAAGTACCAATATACGCCGTGGTTATCGTTATCCTCCCAGGGGCGGCGCTCTTCTGCCGGGTTCCAAGGCAATGCACCAAATACTTCCCCGCGCCCAGCGAATTGATTGAGTGCAAACTTTTTTGCCAGTTTCGGGTCGTTCTCAAGAATTATCCACACATTATCAATTGTGTTTTCGGTCTTGCCTGTTTTCGGATGCACCTTTAACTGTCCAAGCCAGTCCAAATCCCGCGGCGCGTCTGCCGACGCAAGTCCTGCAAAATCAGCGGATGCCTGTTCATACCGCTCCCGCTGCAAAAGCCCAGATACAATCTTGTCTGCTGCAGCTAACCGGCTCATCTGTTCAAAACTCGGCAGACGGTTACTTGGGGTTTCTGGTTTCGCTTCATCATCCAAGTCGCCAAAACGATGCAGGCGCACAAGGTCAAAAGCATTCACAAGTTTATTGCTGCATGGATCTGTTGCATGATGGCTGTATAAAAATTTCCCATCATCGTACAGCACCGCGCCGCCTGTCGTAGAACCTCCTGTGAAGGTGTAACGTTTATCGTCAGTATCACATTTTTCGTATACGCCAGGCAGAAATTTGTCCATTGCGGCAGGCACATCATAAGTCCGGCAAAATGCCCCGACAATCCCGGTTTTCTCAAGTGGATCACCTTGTTTGGCTGCAAGCCGCGCCATTGGCACCGCGCCTGGCACTTGCGGCCAATTGCGCAAATCCTGCCACGCCCCACCATCGTACAGCCCCAAAACATCATCTGTACTAAGCAAAGGTTTATCTTCCGCATGGAAGACATACACCCCATCTGCACAGCAGGATGGCCAATACATGAGCCGTGAAGCCTCGAAAGTTGTTGGATCAAACCATGTCATTTCTGGTTGAATAAGTTCCGCCAGTTTACGTGCGCATGGTTCATATTCATCAGGCATTGCTGTGCGGTTAAGTGGCAGAATAACCCGCAGACGTGGGGCTTCAGGGGCATGTTTACGGGTAGAGTACACACAATATCCGCAGCCAAGCCCAGCAAGTCTTTGCAGCACAGCATCAGTACATCCTGGCGGCAGATTGTCCAAGTCCAGCGTCAGCAAATCCCTGCCTGTTACAGCATTTGCCTTGCGCCGCGGGCCGCTTAATGTACCGCCAACAAACCCGCCGACATCTTTCAGCGCATCCTGTTTAGGCTTTTTCATCGCTAAATATTTGCGGCGGGTTTCCGGGCTGCGGGCAGGGGTTTCCAGCCGTTTGTATAATTCAGACAGCCACATGATTTGTGGCTGCCAGTTGACAGATTTCCGGCTTTCGCCTGCCGAAATTGTGATTTTTCTGTTATATTGCAAGGAAACCCCTCGCTTTCAGTCCTTTGTAAAATATTCGCCAATCCAGCCATCTGCCGCAAGCGGCAAATCCGGCGCCCATGGTATTGATTGGCTCATAATCTGGGTCACTGCATCCAAATCCGCATGATCTTTAGGGATATCAATGACAACTTCATCATGGATATGGAACACCACAGGAAATCCGGCAGCTTCAAGTTTCAGCAGATTTTCCGCAAGACAATCCCGCGCAATCGCCTGTGTGATATTCTCCGTCAATTTGCCGGAATAGGTTTCTTGTTTCTCCCAACGTTTGGTGGACTGGTTCACGCCCCAATAGCCAATACTTTCGCGGTCAAATTTATTTTTCGTCAAAAACGGCTGCGCATAAAACAATTTGCGCCCAGAAGGCAGAAGTACAGTCAGGAACAATTGTCCTTGTCCGTCACCTTCCAGCGAAAAGACGCAATGCCCGGCGGCATTTTTTTGCCCTGTACGCAAGGTATCCAGCGCGGCACCTTCCAACGCATACCATAGCTGCCGGATACGCTGATTTGCACCGCGCCAACGCGATACAATATCCGGCAGTTCGTCTTCCGACAAACCCATACGCAAAGCGCCCATGTTGATCAGCGCACCTGTGCTGCCGCCATAACCAAGCGCCAATTCCGCGATTTTGCCCTTAGCACGCAAGGCATAATTCTCCTTGCCTTTGGCGATAGTGTCAATGGGTACACCAAACATTGCTGCCGCGGAAGCCTCGTAAATCTTGCCATGAGAACGGAACACATCCAGCCGCCATTGTTCACCGGATAACCATGCGATCACACGTGCTTCAATCGCGGAGAAATCCGCATCCACAAACAAATTGCCGGGTGATGGGATAAATGCCGTGCGTATTAGCTGTGACAATGTGCTTGCTGCCGAACCATATAACATTTGCAAAGCTTCGCCATCTTCGGCTTTTGCAAGCTCGCGGGTCATCGGCAGCAGCGATTTATCAATGTATGTACGCGGCAGATTCTGCGGCTGGATGTTCTGTCCTGACCAGCGTCCGGTACGGTTCGCACCGTAAAACTGCAATAGCCCACGGACTTTACCATCCGCACAAACTGCCGTCTTCATCGCATCAAACTTTTTCACGCTGGTCTTGCTGGTGCCTTGCCGGATTTCCAGCACACGCCGCACATTCGGCAGTAAATCAGGATCTTCCAGGGTATCCGCGATAGTTTGCGCCCGTAGATCTGGGATTTCTAAACCCTGTTTTTGCAGCCAGTCAAGTAATTGGGCGCGGCTGTTTGGGTTTGCAAGTCCAGTAAATTCTTTGGCTTCCCGGGTTAAATCGCCGGTATACCGCGAATCAATGGACAATGCACCGTCAATCAGCGCCATATCCAGCATCACGCCGCGGGTGCTGATTTTCATATCTGCCACCCATTGTGCCTGTACAGTATCAGGCACAGGCCAGGGGGATAACCGCCGTTCAATCTCCATTTCGGTAACAACATCCTGACAGCAGTATTTTTGAAACAGCAGCCAGCGGTCGGGGGCATGGTGCGGCAGGTTTCGTGTACGTCCGCCATTTGATTGTGTTGGTTCGCACGGGACACAAAAATATCTGATCAGTGCCGCGCCGTTTTTGTCCTTTTGCTTGTCCTCTGGCAGCCCCATCACTGCCGCAACTTTGCCAAGTGCGCCCGGATAACCACAGTACAGTCCATGAACACGGGTGCAGCGCCATTGTTCAATGGGCAGTTCCATGCCGAAATGTTTGGACAAACAATACCATTCAAATGCGGCGTTATAAGCATGTTTGATAATATCTGCATCCAGCAAAGCGGCAAATAGCCAATCCGGCACTTGCCCGCTTGTTTGGGTTAAATCTAACATTTTCACTGGTTCATTATCCATGCTGTACGCCAGCAATAAAACCTGAAAATCAGGGGACTGCACATATTTGTACAGCCCCGTTTTTTGTATCGGCTCCGAGGAAAATGTTTCAATGT
>CAXHNU010000075.1:0-15802 GCA_964017555.1 uncultured Butyricicoccus sp.
CAGGAACATATGCAAACCTTTGGCTATCTGTGTGCAATGCTGCCGCTGGTAGAGGAACTTTATGACACCAAAGAAGAGCAAAAAGAAGCATTACAGACCTATTCCGCATTTTTTAATACCGAACCGCAGCTTGGCACAGTTGTTGTTGGCATGACCGCCGGTTTGGAAGAAGCAAAAGCCAATGGCGAAGAAATTGACGGCGAAATGATTAACGGCATCCGCGCCGGTTTGATGGGCCCGGTTGCCGGCATCGGCGACAGCCTGGTCGTTGGTACATTGATTCCGATTTTGCTGGGCATTGCGCTTGGGTTATCCGCAGGTGGTTCTCCGCTCGGCGCAATTTTCTACATTGTTGTTTATAACGTGGTATTAACCCTTGGTATGCGTTTCCTGTATTACACAGGTTATCGGCTTGGCGGTAAAGCAGTTGAAATGATTGTCGGTGAAAAAGCCAACGCAATCCGTGAATCTGTCATTATGCTTGGCACGATTGTCATTGGTGCGGTTGCTGCAAGCTGGATTTCCATCACAACCCCAATGGTGATCCCTGGCGGTATCGCCTTGCAGGAAGGTGTATTTGATGCGATTTTCCCCAAACTACTCCCAATGGTTGTTGTTTTGTTCTGCTATTGGCTGATGAGCAAAAGAAAATTGGCGCCGACTACCGTCATGTTGGTACTGGTTGTTGTTGCACTTGTTGGCGTGTTGCTCGGATTCTTTGACCCGCAGCTGGCATACTAAAAAATTCCGGACAAAGGGCAGGCAATGATGATGACAAAAAACAAAAAAAGTTTGAATGCGGCAGCGCTTCTCGAAGAAGCCCGCTTACAGCAGGGCGCATTAAAACAGCTCCGTGCCTGGCTGCGCAATGCAATGGCTGCATCTTCCTGTGGGGTGGTGCTGGCATGGTGGGGGCTGACCGGCGGCGGGACACGGTTGATCCTTGGTATCGCAGGTATGCTGATGATGATACTTGGCATTCTTTGCGCAGCGGTGATCGGGCTGGGCATCCGTAATGGGCGCCGGAATGTGGAACAGCTTTTACATGCTGCAAAAAACCTGCCTTTTGTAAGCCAACAGCATAACAAATGCCGCGCAAAAGGAGATAAAAAAGAATGCAGGATATCCGATTGATTTGCATTGATATTGATGGTACACTTCTGGATTCCTGCCACCAACTGCCGCCCGAAAACCGGGCGGCAGTTTTATGGGCAGAAAAACAGGGTGCAGCCATTTGCCTGATGACCGCAAGACCGCCCGGTGCAACAGTTTCCATCCAGCAGGCATTGAGCATTCAAGGACCAATTGCCTGCTTTGGGGGTGGACTGCTGGAATACCAAGGAAAACGGCTTTGTGATGTGCGCGTCCCCGTACAGGCAGCAGCACTGCTGGTGCAGGAATGCGCCGCCAAGCAGATTCATTTAAGCATATACCGCGGTTCTGGCTGGTATATTGGCTGCTGTGATAAATGGAGCGCACAGGAAAGCCAAATCACAGGGCTAACGCCGATGTGTGCCAATTTGGGCAATACCATTCATACCTGGGGCAGCCATGGCGCACATAAACTGCTGTGCATGGGGCAGCCAGAGCAACTGGACTGCCTGTATAAGGCGCTGGAAGCGCATCAGCTGGGAATCCAGCTTTTGCGTTCCAAAGATACTTATCTGGAAATTATGCCGCAAGGTGCGGGTAAAGCACAAGCGATGGGCATCCTATGCAGGCAGCTTGGCATCACACCGGCACAGGTCATGGCACTTGGTGACCAGGATGTGGATGCTTCCATGTTGCGGGCAGCGGGGTTTGGCGTGGCAATGGGCAATTCTTCCCCTGCGGCATGGCAGGCAGCAGCATACCATACTAATACAAATGATCATGCTGGTGTAGCCAAAGCAATTTACGAAGGGTTCACAGGCAAACTTTCATCCGGAAGGGAGGGAACCGCTGATGTCATGGCTTGATTTGCATTTACATTCTGCTGTCAGTTCTGATGGGGAAATCTCCCCACGGGGGCTGGCAGAATTGTGCCGTCAGGAAAGGATTGAACTGGCAGCACTGACCGACCATAATTCGGTTGCCGGTGTCAATGAGTTTATGTGGCGCTGCGCACAGCTTGGCGTGCGGGCGATTGCCGGGGTTGAGCTGGATTGTATGCTGGATGACTTACATTTGCACATATTGGGTTATGGGATCGATATTGCAAACCCGGCATTTGCAGAAATTGAAGCATCTGTCCTGCAAATGATGCAGCAGGTTTCACAGCGTCAGATGGATGCCGTGGCACAGCTTGGCATTTGTTTTGACCGGGATGCTGTAACAGCAAAAGCGCATAATGGTGTGGTGACACCCGAAAGCATTGCGGAATCAGTGCTTGCAAACCAGGAAAACCAGGCACATCCGCTGATCCGTCCATTGCTTGATGGGGAATTGTCAAAACGCCCATTGGTGAATTTTTATTGGGCGCTTTGTGCGCCCGGAAAACCGGCACACGTGCCGGTAGAATATATCCCTGCGGCACAAGCCGTTATGACAATCCATGCGGCAAAGGGGCTTGCGGTGCTGGCACATCCGGGCGCGAATATTGGCATGGATGAAAACCTTGCGGAAAAGGTGTTGTCGCTGCCGCTAGATGGGATTGAAGCATTCAGCAGCTATCATGATGAAAAGACAACCGCATTTTATAAGGCATTGGCAGAAAAACATGGTTTACTGCTGACTAGCGGCAGTGACTTCCATGGTAAGACAAAACCTGATATCCGTTTGGGCAGTGTCCATTATGACGGTGATGGCAGCGAACCAGAAATCCGTGATGCGCTGTTGGCAGCGCTTGTGCAGGCAAAAAATACACAATAATCCTGGAGTGAAAACCAGGAATGGCAGTACGCGGAGGTGTATGGCATGAGCATATTAAAATTAAAACCTTCCGGCAAGGATTATCTTTGGGGTGGGCATCGGCTGGCAGATGAATATGGAAAAGAATGCAGTGGTGATGTGCTTGCGGAAACATGGGAATTATCCTGTCATCCCGACGGCCCATCAATCATTGCAAATGGCGCGTATGCAGGGAAAACATTGCAGCAGTATATTGACGCACAAGGCAAATCTGTGTTAGGCACACATTGCAGAAGGTTCCGGGATTTCCCGATTTTAATCAAGTTTATTGATGCGAAAGATAACTTATCCATTCAGGTGCATCCAGACAACCGATATGCGCTGACACATGAACGGCAGTATGGCAAAACAGAAATGTGGTATGTGATGGATGCTGGCAAAGATGCGTTTTTATATTATGGTTTCCGCAAAGAAATCAGTACCGCAGAATTTGAACGCCGTATCCGGGAAAATACATTGTTGGAAGTGCTTCATGCCGTGCCTGTGCAAAAAGGTGATGTGCTGTTTATTGAATCGGGTACGCTTCATGCGATTGGCAAGGATATCCTGATTGCAGAAATTCAGCAAAATTCCAATGTCACCTATCGCGTCTATGATTATGGGCGGGTCGGCAAGGATGGAAAAAAACGTGACCTGCATATTGAAAAGGCATTGGCAGTGACCAGCCTTGTGCCCATTATCCGGGATAAAAGCAGTTATCCACACGTGGCAGACTGTGATTATTTTACGGTAGATAAACTGAATTTAGATGGTAAGATACTCAAGAAACTGGAAGGCAATGTTTCACAGGATTCTTTTGCAAGCATTTTAATTCTTGATGGACAAGGGACAATTTCAGATACAACAGAAAGCCTTCCATTCCGAAAAGGCGACAGCTTTTTTATTTCCGCGGCAAGCGGGGCATTCCAGCTTGAGGGAACTTGTGACGCACTCATTACCACCATCCGGGAAAAAGCCGGTCCGGTACGCATTGGCATTGATATTGGCAGCGTCGTTATTAGAATTGGCTTGGTTGATGTGCATCAAAAATTGTTGGCATCCATCGAAATGCCAACCCAAGCGGAACGCCCAGCAGATCAAATCATTGATGAAATAGGCAAACAGGTATTGGCATTGCTTGCACAGCAGGGCATTGAAATTGATCAATGTGTTGGGGCTGGTGTAGGCGTCCCGGGCACGATAGACCGGCGAAAAGGAACTGTGATATATTCTAATAATATTCATTGGGAAGATATCCATCTTGCGGAACTGCTGGGCAGAGATTTGCCAATACCGATTCAAGTTGCCAATAATGCGGATTGCACCGCACTTGGGGAAACGGTTGCCGGGGCAGGCAAAGGGTATCAAAATGTTGTCATGATTACGCTTGGCACAGGGGTTGGCGGCGGCGTTATTGTCGCTGGTGAAATCGTTGGCGGCAGTGAACCAGGGCATATGGTGATTGTCCAAGATGGCGCGCCATGCACTTGCGGAAGACACGGCTGTTTGGAAGCATATGCTTCAGCCGCGGCGCTGACCCGTGCGGCAAAGTATGCGGTAGGGCGTGATATCAGCCCAGAAGAAATCTTTGCCGAAGCCAAACAAGGCAACCAGCAGCTTGTTGCAGTTTTACAGGATTATCTGCATAAACTTGGCACAGGGGTGGTGAATATCGTTAATATTTTCCGTCCGCAGCTTGTGTTATTTGGCGGTCATGTGCCAGTACAGGACGAACTATTTTTACAGTCCATGCAGGAAAAGGTGAGAAAAAATTGTTTTGGCGGAGATATGGGCGAACTGCCGGAAATTGCAGCCGCAGCCTTGGGCAAAGAAGCGGGTATGATTGGCGCGGCAAGCCTTGTTTAATTTCCCATGCGATAAATAAAAATCCCCCGGCAAAGCCGGGGGTATTTCATAAACGGGCAAAGCCCTATATTACTGGCGGCGCGTCATGCCGCGCAGGACGGTCTGTCATCTGCATAAGTTTGTTGTTGGCTACCCGTAAACGGGGTTAAAAATTCCCCATAGTCAATTGTTCTCCTGCTTTATCCTCCTCCAGTTGATGACGGATATATTCCTCAATTTTTTTCGCATTTTTGCCTGCTGTATCGACATAGTAGCCGCGGCACCAAAATTCCCGATTGCGATATTTATATCGCAATTCCGGAAACTTTTCATAAATCAGCAGGCTGCTTTTCCCTTTCAGGTATCCCATAAATGATGATACCTGTACCTTTGGTGGAATTTCCAGCAGCATATGCACATGATCCGGGCATACTTCCGCTTCTATGATCCGTATTTTCTTCCATTCACACAACATCCGCAATATCTTACCGATTTCGCGTCGCTTTTCTCCGTAAAATGCCTTTCGACGGTATTTCGGTGCAAATACTACATGGTACTTGCAATTCCACTTTGTATGTGCTAAACTTTTTACGTCATCCATTTCCTGATGACCTCCCTTTGCTTTTTGGTGCAGTTGACCGACCGCTCTTTTATTTTAGCAAAGGGAGTTTTTCTTGTCTACATTATCGTCAAAAGACTTCTTTTGAACCACTCGCCTAGCGAGTGGTTTTCTTTAGACAAAAAGACAGCGCAGCCCAAAGGCTGCGCTGTTTTTGTCCCGCATGAAAAGCCCGAAATTTTAACAAAATCAAATATGCCGCGCAAAGTGAATATTGATAACGGCAAAATAGGATTTGATGGAATTTACTGAAAATACTGTAATACAGTTGGGCTGCGATTTAAACCTATTGTTTTTGGCTTTTGCGTGTTATAATGAAAAAAGGGGTGAAAAGATGCACAGCAAACGTTGGCTTTGCATACCAGCAGCCTTGCTGCTGGCAATCGCACTGCTGCTGACGCCGCAGATCATCAAAGGGAACAGCAATCGTTTGCGCATTGGCGCAACTTATATGACAATGAATAACCCGTTTTACAGCGTGATTGATGAAGAACTTCGCTTGATGATTGAAAGCCGGGGCGATGTGCTGCTGACCCGTGACCCCGCGCTCGACCAGCAGCGTCAAAATACACAAATCCGTGATTTACTGCGGGAAGGGATTGACCTTTTGGTGGTCAATCCTGTGGATTATCAGGATGTTACACCTGCACTGAAAGATGCACAGGCAGCAGGCGTCCCAGTGGTGGTGGTGGATTCACAAGTCAGCGACCCTTCTTTGGTGTGCTGCACAATTGTTTCGGATAATTATGGTGCAGGTGTGCTTTGCGCACAACATTTGCAGCGGACGCGGCAGCGCGCTCAAATCATTTTGCTGGAGCATCCCAATGCAAAATCAGCAACAGACCGGATTGCAGGCTTTTGTGACACATTAGCCGCAAATCCAGATTATCAAATCATTGGGCGCGCGGACTGTGCGGGACAGCTTGAACTTGCAATGCCCGCACTCGGTCGCCTGCTGGAGCAAGGGCTTCAGCCAGATGTTGTGATGGCGCTCAATGACCCCAGCGCGATGGGGGTGCTGGCAGCGCTGAAAGAACATGGGCTTTTAGACCATGTATCTGTTTATGGGGTGGATGGCTCGCCGGAAGCCAAAAATATGATTGCTGAAGGGGTTATGACAGCAACTGTTGCTCAATCTTCTATTCAAATCGGACAAGTAACCGCAAAAGCAGTTTATCAGATTTTATCTGGCGCGCCATATGAAACCGAAATCATCGTACCAGTGGAACTGGTCACTTCCGAAAATATTGCAGATTTCAATTTAGAAGGCTGGCAGTGAAGGGAGGGATTGTTATGGGCAGCAATCATACATTGGCTTTTTTCCGCCGCCTGATGTTTGGACTAAATATGGTCATATGCAGTTTTCTTGCCGGCATTTATGCGTTTACGCCATACCTTGCCGTGCAGCAGTCTGAAGGTCTGCGGTTTGCCCAGCAGCTCAATGCACTGCCGGATAAACCATGGCTGTTGCTCGGTGTTCCAGTGGGGCTTTGTGCGTTGTTTGCTGCCAGCGTATTTTTTCGGCGCCAGCAGCATTGCCGTGCCGCTTATTTTGTGGAACCGCTGCTGTGTTTATTTGTCATTTACGCGCTGCACTTGGATTATAATGGGCTGCTGCTTGTCGCAGTGGTTGACTTGGCAGATGGTTTGCGCGGGCGCAGGCGGACGATGTTCCTTGGCGCAATGGCATTTTTATATTTGGTCACCAGCATGGATATCTTGCCGTCACGGCTGCGTATGGTGACAATTGCAAATTATTTTGCGTTTTACAACACCCATGCCCGCCTGTTTTTTCAAAATATTCTGGGACTTTTTACAGCACTCAATTTGATTTTCTTTCTGATTTATATGGTGCTGCTGGTTGGTCAGCGCACAGAAGAAAACGCGGCAACCCGGCAGCTTAACGCAGAACTTGCAGCCGTCAATGGTCAGCTTGTGCAGCTCAACGAACGGCTCAAAACATATGCCGCAGAAAGTGAACGTATGGCGGAAACCCGTGAACGCAACCGGCTGGCACGTGAAATCCATGATACATTAGGGCATACACTCACAGGCATTACAGCCGGGGCAGATGCGTGTATTACCATGATGGAAGTTTCACCGGAAATGGCAAAAAAGCAGATGGAGCGCATTGCCACAGCCGCCCGGCAAGGCATGAACGAAGTGCGCCGTTCGGTCAGCGCACTCCGCCCCGACGCATTGGAACGGCTGCATTTACCTGAGGCATTGCGGCAATTATGTGAGGAAATGCAGCAGACTTCACGTGCGTCCGTAAATTTGCAGCTGGAAACCCAGCAACTGCGCTTATCTGCTGATGAGGAGGATGCCGTTTACCGCATTGTACAGGAAAGTGTGACCAATGCAATCCGCCATGGGCAGGCAAGTGAAGTATGGATTACCATTACGGCTGCCGACAGGATGATGTCTATTGTCGTGCAGGACAATGGCATTGGCTGCAAAACGCCCAAACCCGGTTTTGGGCTGCGGCATATGCAGGAACGCTTGCACCTGCTTGGCGGCACATTGCAGACAAATGGGGAAAATGGATTTCGGATAGAGGCAAAACTGCCGCTTCGATGGGGGGATACAATATGATACGTGTTGTTTTAGCAGATGACCAGGAACTGATTCGGGAAAGCCTGAGTTTTGTACTCAATGCCCAAACAGATATCCAAATGGTTGGAATTGCGAAAAATGGACGGGAAGCGATTGAACTGGTGCGGAAGGAAAAACCCGATGTGATCCTGATGGATATCCGAATGCCGGAAGTGGACGGCGTGGAATGCACACGGCTCATTAAAGAAGCTTATCCCCAGATGAAGGTCATTATTTTAACAACTTTTGACGATGATGAATATGTTTTTGGGGCGCTTCGTTATGGTGCGTCAGGGTATTTGCTCAAAGGCGTTTCTGTAGCAGAACTCGCAAATGCTGTGCGGGAAGCCGCCCGCGGCGGCTCGATTATTATGCCTGGTGTTGCAACCAAGGCGCTGCAAATGTTTGCACGCATGGCAAAAGGCAGTATGCAGATTCCTGTGACAGACAAGCAAACCGCAGAATTGCAGGAAAATGAATGGCGGATTATTCGAGAGGTTGGCTGTGGGCTGTCCAACAAGGAGATTGCTGCCGAACTCAAATTTTCCGAAGGCACTGTGCGCAATTACTTAAGCAATATCCTAAGCAAACTTGACCTGCGCGACCGCACACAGCTTGCCATTTGGGCAGTGCAGACTGGCGCCGTCAACCGCCTATGGTGATGACAGCATGAACCAGTATGGGAAACGGCTGTTGGCAGGGTTTTTGTTAATGCTGAGCTGTGTTGGCGCAGTCAGCCATTATGCGGCGCATACACAAGTATTGCGTTTGGGTTTTGTGACAGGCAGTTATTGGAACGCTCCGATTGGAGATTGTTATACGGTCATTGACGCGGCAATTACACGGTTTGAACAGTCCCATCCTGGTGTAAAGGTAGAATACACCAGCGGCATATTGAAGCGTGATTATTCAGAATGGCTGGTTGGACAGTTTTTGTTGGGACAGGAACCCGATGTATTTATGGTGCTGCCAGAAGATTTTGGGATGCTTTATGGGCTTGGCGCGTTAAAACCGCTGGATGGTTTGATTGCGCGGGATGATACCGTGCTGCCAGATGATTTTTATCCCGCAGCGCTAAGCAGCGGTGTTGCGGAAGATCGCGCACAATATGCGCTGCCTTATGAGTGTGTACCGACGCTGATGTTTGTCAATAAATCTTTGCTGGAAGCAGAAGGCATTTCTGTGCCGGACAGCAATTGGACATGGGCGCAGTTTTATGAAATCTGCGCCGCGGTTACACGTGATCTGAATGCTGATGGCACACCAGATCAGTTTGGAAGTTATGGTTACACCTGGCGGGATGCGCTGGCAACGAATGGCGGCGCTCTGTTTTCAGAGGATGGTACACATTGCCTGCTTGCTGAGCCAAAAGCAACACAAGCAGTTGCTTTTGCACAGCAGCTTGCCGCGCTATATCAAGGGTGTGAAATCACTGCCAAGGATTTTGATCAAGGACATGTGGCATTCCGTCCATTCCTGTTTTCTGATTATCGCACATATCAGCCATATCCATGGCGAATTAAACGGTATTCTGGTTTTGAATGGGACTGCATCCCGATGCCGCGCGGGCCATACGGCTGTAACAGCTCGGAACTCAGCGCAATGCTGGCAGGAATCAGCAGCCGCACCAGTCAGCCAGCGCTTGCTTGGGCATTACTGAAAGAATTGACTTGCACCGATGAAACCCAGGCGATGCTGTTTACTGATTCGCATGGGGTATCCGCGCTGCGGCGTGTTACACAGTCTGGACAGACCCGCCAGGTACTGCGGCAGGATACGCCAGGCAGCAGCAGGCTTGCACTGGAGGCACTTTCCAGCACAATGGAACAAGCTATTGCCGCGCCGCATTTCCAGAGTGCAGGGCAGGCAAACCTGTTGGCGGATTCGCTGGTGGAGGCGGCGATCACAGATGAACAAAACTTGGATCTACAGTTACTCCGCGTCCAGCGTGAGCTGGAAAACTTTCTGAACCGCTGATATGGCAAACGCCTTGTCATGCAAACGATATTCACATGAGATTTATTGTTCCATAATGCGCGAAGAGAATTTAGGGAATCAGTCTGTTCAGCAGACTGATTCTTTTTGTTAAAAGATTTCGTATCCTTTCAGAACGCTGCCGCAGCCACAGAAAATGTTTTGCGCTTCGCTCCTCTTTGATTGCTGGTATCTGCAATTTTGACCGTTTTTCTTCATTTCGCAAGAGGTCTGCTTTACATTTGACTGCTTTGTGTAACCTTGTCACAGAAGTACTATGAAATTTTTGATATCATGTGTGTATCAAATCTGGGAGGTCATAATATGGGAGTCAAAATGAAACCAAAGCGAAATGCTGTTATTGATACAGAAAGCTGCGTTGCCTGTGGCTGCTGCGTAAAAGTATGCCCATTAGGGGCGATCTCCATTTTTAAGGGACTTGCAGCCAGCGTGAATTCAACGCTATGTGTAGGGTGCGGAAAATGTGCAAAGGAATGTCCTGCATCTGTGATTACCATTCGGGAGGTGCTGTATGAAAAAACATTGGTATGATTACCTCTGGATATTTTCCCTGGTATATCTGTTTTTGGGTTTTCTCAATATTTTATTCGCATGGTTAGGGTTGTTGTGCTTTTTCATTCCATTGATCATCTCAATCGTTAGTGGTACGAAGGGCTACTGCAACCGCTATTGCGGCAGAGGCCAGCTCCTTGCGCTTCTGGGGGGACGATTTGGACTTTCTCGCAGAAAGGATATCCCAAAGTGGATGAAAAGCAAGAGGTTCCGCTATGGATTCTTAATTTTCTTTTTCATTATGTTTTTTCAGATGCTGTGGAATACTTACTTCGTGTTCGCCGATGTACGGGATTTACAACAGACGATAACTTTGCTCTGGACCTTAAAGCTGCCTTGGCATTGGGCCTATCATGGAACGCTGTTCCATCCAGGTGTGGCGCAGTTTGCCTTTGGCTTTTACAGTGTTATGCTAACATCTACTGTTCTTGGTCTGATTACCATGATATTATTCAAACCCCGCAGTTGGTGCGTTTATTGTCCTATGGGAACTATGACGCAGTTGATTTGCAAGGTTAAAAACCGAAAGAGTGATATTGTTACAGAGCAAAAATGAAATTTCCGCTAAAATAAAAACATGATATAGGACGAGGAGGATTCATATATGTCTGTCATTAACATCAGTAAAAACAATTTCCGCGAGGAAGTGATAAACTCTGAAAAAACTGTCCTGCTGGATTTCTGGGCACCTTGGTGCGGCCCCTGCCGCATGGTCGGCCCTGTTCTGGACGAGATCGCGCAGGAGCGCACGGATATTATAGTTGGCAAGATCAATGTGGATGAACAGCCGGCGTTGGCCGAGCAGTTTAGGGTAATGAGCATTCCCACCATAGTGGTCATGAAAGATGGCAAAATTGTGAATCAAGCTATAGGCGCCAGACCCAAAAGCCAGATTCTCGCTTTGTTGTGAGGAGGAAGAAACATGGGACTTTTTAACTTTTCGAGAGGCCCCAACATCAATCAGGGCGTGAAGACGTTTCAGGAAACGCCCGGTGCGGTTCTGCTGGATGTCCGCACGCTTCAGGAATATCAGAAGTGCCATATCCCCGGGAGCCAGAATGTGCCGCTCCAGCTTCTGGATACCGAGAATGCCGTAACTGCCCCCAAAGACACACCTTTGTTTGTCTACTGCCACAGCGGCGCCAGAAGCGGTCAGGCGGTCAGGATACTGGCACAAAAAGGTTATTCCAACGTAAAAAATATCGGCGGCATTGCTGCCTACACAGGGAAGGTGGAATCTTAATGAAAATTGTAATTGTAGGCGGCGTAGCGGGAGGGGCCACAGCGGCAGCCCGTTTCCGTCGGCTGGATGAGCAAGCGGAAATCGTGGTTTTTGAGCGATCTGGATATATTTCCTACGCTAACTGCGGTCTGCCCTATTACATTGGCGGGGTCATTGAGGATCCCGAGGCGCTGACCCTTCAAACCCCAGAGAGCTTCTTTGCCCGATTCCGGGTAGATATGCGGGTGCGGCATGAAGTCACTGCCATCCATCCGAAAAAGAAAACCGTTTCAGTTAGAAATCTGGAAACAGGGGAGGAATTTGAAGAGTCCTATGACAAGCTGATCCTCTCTCCCGGCGCCAGGCCCACTCAGCCCAAGCTGCCTGGCGTGGGACTGGAAAAGGTTTTTACCCTGCGGACGGTGGAGGACACCTTCCATATCAAGAATTACATCAGCACCCATCATCCAAAATCCGTTGTGCTGGCTGGCGGCGGTTTCATCGGGCTGGAATTGGCTGAAAACTTTCGAGAGCTGGGGATGGATGTTGCGATTGTCCAGCGGCCCCGCCAGCTCATGAACCCGTTTGACCCGGATATGGCAGCCTTTATCCACAGCGAGGTACGGCAGCATGGTATTCGTCTGGCGCTGGGACATACGGTAGAAGGTTTTGTGGAGAAGGATGACGGCGTGGATGTGCTGCTAAAAGACGAGTCCCCGCTCCACGCCGACATGGTAGTGCTGGCCATTGGTGTTACCCCAGACACTGTTTTAGCGAAAGAGGCAGGGCTGGAACTGGGACTCAAGGGCAGTATCGTGGTCAATGATCGGATGGAAACTTCCGTTCCAGACATCTACGCCATGGGGGACGCAGTGCAGGTAAAGCACTATGTTACCAACCAGGATGCGGTCATTTCTCTGGCCGGTCCTGCCAATAAGCAGGGGCGGATTGCAGCAGATAACATCTGCGGGAGAAACAGCCGGTATCTTGGAAGCCAAGGCAGCAGCGTAATCAAGATTTTTAATCTGACGGCAGCCGCCACCGGAGTTAATGAAACCAATGCTCGGAAAGCGGGCTTGGATGTGGATACGGTAGTCTTGTCCCCCATGAACCATGTGGGCTACTATCCCGGCGGCAAGGTGATGACCATGAAAGTGGTCTTTGAAAAGGAAACCTATCGCCTCCTGGGAGGGCAAATCGTGGGTTATGAAGGGGTGGATAAACGAATTGATGTGCTGGCTACCGCTATTCATGCTGGGTTGACAGCCATCCAGCTCAAAAATCTGGACTTAGCCTATGCACCGCCTTACGCCTCCGCTAAAGACCCAGTGAATATGGCAGGCTTTATGGTGGAAAATTTGGCGGAGGGTTTGGTCAAGCAGTTTGGTATAGAGGATGTAAAGGCCCTGCCGCGAGATGGCAGCGTAACACTGCTGGATACCCGGACGCCCCAGGAGTATGCGGACGGTCATATCGAGGGCTTCCGCAACATTCCTGTGGACGAACTGCGGGAGCGGCTGGATGAACTGGAGCGGGAGAAACCGGTATATGTCATCTGCCAGAGCGGCCTGCGCAGCTACATCGCCTGCCGCATCCTGAGCGGATATGGCTTTGACGCATACAACTTCGCCGGTGGCTTCCGGTACTACGATACAGTAGTCAACGACCGCCATCTGATTGAGCGGGCCACAGCTTGTGGTATGGATCAGCGTTGACAAAAATCCCCCATGGGCTTACCCATGGGGGATTTTTTATAAGCAATATATCAGTTTTGCAAGACTGTAAGACATTTTCTGCAGTTCACAAATCTCTGGCTAATTCATCGCAGCACTGTCTACTCGCAGAACAATCCCGGTCACATAAGATGCCATATCGCTAGCCAAATACAAATAGGCATTTGCAATGTCTATTGGCGCTCCCGGTCGGTTCAGCGGAATCCCAGCCGAGATTCGGTCTGCCATTTCCCGCGGAAGCGCCGCCACCATATCGGTCAGTGCATCGTCACTGAGCCAGCCATAAGACAGGACAACATCTCGGATCAATGGGACGCGCTGCAGGCTCCGCCAACGGTAACAGCCCTGCCTTCATAAAGCTGAAAAAAAGATCTGCTCAAATCGCCTGATTCTCATTCACTTCCCAATTTATCCAGCCTTTCCTTGTTGGTTATTTCTACAACACCTCTGGACAGCTTTACCATGCCTTCACTTTGAAAATATCGCAACATCCGAGTAACCACCTCCCGATGGGTGCCCAGATGTCTTGCAATGGTTTCGTGGGTGATAGCCAGTCGCTCTGTTTCCTCAATAGATGCCTCTTCCAGCAAAAACGCAGCGACACGTTTGTCCATGCTTTTCCACATGACCTGCTCTATGAGCCACATGACATCTGAAAATCTGGTGGCCATAATTTCGTTGGTATAATTGGCCGCCGACGCGGATTCCTCCATGATTTGCCGGTATACCTCCGCAGGAATGATCCAGAGTTTGGTATCCTTCTCCGCCTCAACGGTCACATCAAACTGTATGCTCCGCAGCATACAGGAGGCAGAAAACAGGCAGATATCCCTGTCAAACAGACGGTAGATGGTGACCTCCCTGCCCCCTTCTGACAGGATGTAAGCGCGGAGCTGACCGGATTTTACCAAAAGCAGTCCAGTACAGTCCATGCCGCCGTTGTGGATCACAGTTCCCTTTTTGATTTGCCGGCAGACCAGCTCGTCAAGGATACGACACTGCTGAAACTGCGATAATTTATTCCATATAGGAAAGCAGTTTTGAAACTCCATTTACACCCTCCTTTGAGCGAATCTATTTTTCTTTGGTCACACAGCGCGGCCAGAGATGGATCCATAGGGAGATCACAAGGGATTTTCCCACGCCGCCCTTCCCGCTTGCCACGCCAATCACTTTTTGGATATGGAATGCAGCGTTTGGCTGTACCAACAGACTTTGAGGTCCAGTGCGGTCCGCACAGTCGCTGCCGCACGCAGAGCAGTTGTGGGAGCAAGTTTCACGCATCGCACCTGCCTCCATTTCCTGCGCAGCCATGTTTATCCTCACCGCAGCGTCCATGACCATGGTGTTCATGGTCATAGTGGTTACAGTGAACATCTGCATTATAATTGAGCGTACCTGCAAGCAGGGCTTTTACCGCTTCATCAGCGCTGCCGGTCACACCGCTGTAGCGCTTAATCCCAGCCTGCGCCAGTGCCTTCTGTACGCCCGCGCCAATACCGCCGCAGATCAGCACATCTACCTTCAAGCCGGACAGGAATCCTGCCAAAGCGCCATAGCCGCTGCCGGTGGTGTCAGCGACCTGTTCCTGGGCGATCTGTCCATTCTCTGTGTCATAAATTTTCATCTGACTGGTGTGTCCAAAGTGCTGGAACACCTGACCGTCCTCATAAGGTATTGCAATTCTCACTGTTGCTTCTCCCTTCTTTTCCCGCAGAACCCATCGGCAGTTCCGTCCGCAGCCCCGTTCCCGGTCGCCTTGGCAAACCCGATAATTCCCA
The DNA here is from genome assembly GCA_964017555.1 of uncultured Butyricicoccus sp. GTDB lineage: Bacteria > Bacillota > Clostridia > Oscillospirales > Butyricicoccaceae > Butyricicoccus_B. Next base: position 15,211 of record CAXHNU010000075.1, read on the forward strand.
CCGGCAATGGCCAGGAACTTTCCATTGACCAGACTGTCGGACAGCTTGAACCGAGCATTCTCATAGATTTCTGTTACCGTTGTTCGGGAGATTTCCATCTGCGCTGCACACTGCTCATGCGTTCTTTTTTCATAATCGACCAGCCGAATCACTTCATATTCGTCCACGGTCAAAACAACTTCTCCTGCACTTTGCTCTGATTGCGGGAAAAAGCCACGGCAGCCCGGCTCCGCGCAGACCCGTCTGCATCGGCTTGGTCTGGCCATCTTACCACCTCTGTTTATGCATCGTTATCGACATATGTCGATTAAAGAATACAACAACCATCTGCAAAAATCAAGTCACTATGAAATTTATGCGCGACTATTATAATTGGAGGTGTATCCGCATTTTTGACAATGCACCATTGTCTGGCTGTAATCCGCTTTGTGGTAAAACCCTATGCCCGATCTGCCGAAAAACTGTATACTTTCTCCAGATACTGTTCCACTTCTCCATTTGGGTTCCAGTAAACCTACCTCGTATAATAAGTTTTAGATTAATAGGTTTAAGTATCAGCAGGCAATGAGATACCCGTGATACAATAGCTGTA
>CAXHNU010000076.1:0-8621 GCA_964017555.1 uncultured Butyricicoccus sp.
AAACAGGAGGAATCACAAATGATTATTAACCCATCGTATAAGGCAGAATTGCGTGAAGCCATTCGGGAAATTGATGAAATGTGCTTCACCAAAGACCAAAAAGGCAAGATTTTAAGCAATGACGATTTGCTGGACAGTGCAGCTTTTGGGTTTCAAAAAGATGTTGAAGATTATGGCTGTGATTACGATTGGTCGCTCAATGAAGCCTTAATTGGGCTGGGCATCAATCTTTCACTGGCTGCACCGACTCCTGATGTGGTAAAAACACCGGTTGGCAAACTGCTGATTGAAAAAATCACAGATCCGGAACATCCTGGCGTTCAAATCACAGTGGAAAATCAGGACTTAAAAATGTGGCTTGCGGCGGTCGTTTATGACCCTGCTGTTCATGCAATCCGAATGGACACTTTTGGCAAACTCTACCCGCCTGAAGCGACAAAATGAGCAGAAAGAAACCCCTCATCATGATGGTGAGGGGTTTTCTGTTACTCCCATTGCCGCCGGCATTTTCCGTTTTCTTTCCAGCAGCGCTGCGGTTTACGATAAATATCATCATAAACATCAGGCAGCATATGAGGCTGCCGTTTGCTGCGGATCAATGGCTGCAATTCTTTATCGCTGTTTTGCCGGCGCTCATTGGCAGTCCGTGGTCTGCGATAACCATGCGTCCTTGACCGGCAACGCCGCTTCCCTGTCCCCGGCACAGGTTCTTGCCGGAATGTGAATGGCAGCTTTGTTACCCTGAAATATTCACCCAAGGACATCAGCATCATTTTTTCCATACCCCTTTCCGTTTGTGCTTTCATCTCCGGATTTTCTTTAATTTATTATATGCAAAAATTCTTGTAAATTTAACGGAATAACCTTGCATTTTCATCATCTTTGAATCGGAGCGTCATTGTCCCAGCGTAAAAACGCCGCTTTGTCGGGCTGGAAAGGGGTTGTGTATTTTCTTTTGATTCTATCTCTTTTGCCTGCAATAAAAGATTTTCTTCTGGAGTTTGTGTTGCTTCTGCCGGCAAAGGGATATCTTGTTCTGATGTGTCCTGCTCCGGCAAGATTTCCTCTGCCGGCATATCCTGGTCAATTGGTTCAGCAATATTTTCTTCTATTTCCTCCGTCACAGTAATCGGGACAACTGCCAGCTTATCTGTATAAGAAATGATAACTGCCGCATCATTCAGACTTAGCGCCCCTTCAGGCTGGAATGCGAAATGCCGGATTTCTGCCATGGACGAATCTTCATAAAGCCCAACAACCTTTATGCCTTCTGGCTCAAACAACTCGCCTGGATGATAGCTTGTTTTCTTCGGATTTTCCGCAATCATAATGCCAAGCAGCATTTTGGGGATAATCGTGACAGAATACGATGTTGTTTTTCCCTGATACCGAACGGTTAGCTCATTGTCGCCAGGAATCGTGCAGTCAAAACCATCAATCATATCTAGGCGCATATCAATAGTTTCTGCTGTGCCATTGTGATACAGCACCAGCAGCTTGCCGCCGGATACATCCAACATCTTCTGATTTTCTTTGTATTTCAGCTTTTCCGGCAGCGCTGCAATAGAAATAGATTCAATTATCCGCTGCTGCACATGGATTGGGATTTCTATCGTTTGCCCTTGATATTCCACAGTAACAAAAGTCATATCCTGCTGTAAGGTTTCCGATTCAATTTTGAAATCGGTAATCCGCTCTGATGTGTGATTATTATAGATTGCTTTCAATACCAAGCCTTCCGGTTCAAATGAATCCCCTTCAAAATAAACTGTTTTTGCAGGCTGACGCACAATTTCAATTCGCTCTATTTCTTTTTCAGTAATCTGTACCTCAAATCCGCATTGGAATCCGTCCAAATCAACTGTAATTTCACAAATACCTGCCTGCTGGTTGCTGAAGCCGGAAACCATATCCAGCGTCAGTGGGATGACCTCCCGTCCCCCATTGCTGAGCAGTTTTGCCACCAATCCGCCAGACACATCAAGGACATCACTTTGTTCCAGATAAGATGTTTTATCCGGCAGCTGCTCCATCTCAATCCCTGTGACGGTGAATCCCTCAACATGGATGAAGACAGGGAACAGCATATCACCATAAGGTAGCTGAACGACTGCCTGCCCTTGCTGCACTCTGACACCAGGGTCTGGATAGTCATGGATTTCCTCAGTATCCCCATTGTTATACACAGTTTCCAGCACTAAGCCAGCAACATCCAACATTTCGCCGTCAATGTAATCCCTTTTGGTTGGCTGTTGTTTTACCTGGACTTGCGTTGGTGTTCTGGGCTTGATGGAAATCTGCATGGGGATTTCAAACCCCTCATAATGGATATAAACAATCTGTTTGCCGGGTTTATCCGGGTCAAATCCCCGCACCATCTCTGGCGTCATTTCAATCTGACTTGCAGTGCCGTCACTATATACCAGCGCTAATGTTCCGCCGCTGACATCCAACTCCTTCATACCAGCAATATATTCTGTCTTACCTGGCATGGAATTGAGTGCAGCAGCTTTCAGGATTTTATCCTTTATGGTAACAGAAAATGGTAGTTGCAAATTCTGGTACTGAATGATAACTTCAGTGTCCTGTTTTCTCAGCGGGCGGTCTGGGATGATTTCAAAATCCCGAATCAATTCAAAATTCCCTTTTTCATCTTCCAGTTTCACCAACAAGTCCCGCTTTGTTATATGCTCCCCTACCGTAAATTCTGTTTTCTGAGGGGGTCTTAAAAAGCCTAATTTTTTCATAATATTTTCTCCTTCCTCATTTTTATGATATGCAGATACTTCTTTGCATATCATAAGGCAAGAGCAAAATAAGGAGATGAAGCACTTCTAAATTTACGGCATCATAAAAAAAAACAGGATTATCAGAACATTTTAGGAGGATAACAAAATGGGTCAACGGCTGAACATTGAAATTGTGGACGGAAATACCACACTGGCAAATGCTTATTATCACTGGTCTGCGTTTACATTTCCTGCACTGGAGCTGACTGCAGAAATCGTGAAAGGGATCGATAAGGTTCCTTCGGAAAACAAGCTGGAACAGGCAATAGCGCTACTGGAACTGACCGGCGCTGGCGTGGATGATGAGGAATGGGCGCGGATTGAGTCCGACACAACCGGCAAGTTTGATGAACTTGTGTTCAAAGAGGCGGAAAATCGGAATAGAGGGCTGATTTCTGTTACGGAAGAAGGGATGCAAGAAACAGAAACCTTGGAGGAGGGGCGAGTCAGCATCGATTTGGAAAAGAAAACAATCTGCTTTGATGTTGTAGATTGCCTTTCTTTGGAGGAATACAGAGCTGATTTTGAGGATGCCCCATCGCTTCCTGTTGTGGATGGGATTGATTTCTATAATGTTCCATTTTCCCGTTTTCATGAGCTGATCGGGATTATTCATATGTATGAATATGGCATCCGTCTTTCCAATGGAACGGTGGTTCTTTGGATTGATGGTTAAAAAAAGGGGGTATCGTGTGAAAATACACGATACCCTTTTTCTTTACTCTGTTAGCCGCTTCAATGCAATTTTGTATTTATTGACTCGTTGGATGTCTTTTTCTGTGACAGTTTGCAAACGCGATAAATCCATATTATGTTGTAAATCTGCTACTTTTACATGGCAGGCAATAGGATTCTCTCGGATACGGTCAATATAATCCATATATTTTTCACCTTGACGATGTGTTAGGATTTGAACTGTTTCTACCACAATCCGTGAAATCCCTGCATCAAGTAATTGTTCCGCTGTAAAATTTGAATCTTCAATGACATCATGCAGCAAAGCAACCGCAGCTTCTATTTCGTTTTGCATACCAACTGCAACATAGATCGGATGATGGATATATGGGAATCCACCTTTGTCTTTCTGCCCCTCATGTGCTTTACATGAAATTCCCATCGCTTTTCTTGTTAAATCTGTATAAACCACAATATACCACCTTGTTTTCCTCAAGATCGCGCAAAGCACAACTCATTCGTTTTCCTTTATACCATCAGCCAAAGTGTTTTTTTCTTAAGGAAGAAAGAGTTTCTTTGGCATCACAGAGTTTATTGCCTTGTGTAAATTCTGCTTCTGCTTTCATAATTGCTGCATCAATAGCGGTATTCTCGAACATTTCTTCATAGGCTTTCATACTCATAATAACCATGACTCCATATCCATTTTTCGTGATATACACGGGTTCGTCGGATTCATTACATATCTGTGAAATCGCTGTTGTGTCTTTCAAATCCCGGATTGGTATGATACGCGGCATAATCATCAGCTCCTTTTGTGCATTTATTATGCTACAATCCCATATCTACAAAATCTTTAACAAAATCTTTATGCAAAGCAATGGTTTTTACCATTCTGTATGCAGAACATGGAATCATTATGTTATCACCATTAGAGCGTTATCACTAAAGCAACTCTTTTGTCTTTCTTGCCAGATATAAAGGGATGTTAGTAATATACCCATCTTTTCGATATCCTCGTTTAGAAAATCGAATGGCGTGTTCTGGCTGATGCTCAGCAATATACCGCTTAAAAGAAGGGGCAGATTTATCTTCACCACCCTTAACTTCAATTGGTATGATTTCTGTTCCATATTGCAGTACAAAGTCAAGCTCCCCATTTTTATTAGAAAAATAACGGGGGTCTACATCAAATTGGTCTTTTAGTTGCTGCAAGATAAAGTTTTCTGTAAGTGCCCCCTTAAACTGGTAATCACTCTTCAGCAAGATGGCACGATTGTCAATCCCAGCCATGTGTTTAAGCAGTCCAGTATCAAAAAGGAATAGCTTAAATTGATCCAACTGGTCAAAAGCCGCAAGAGGATGTTCCATCTTAGACACATTGTAAACCCGACTCAACATCCCAGCAGATACCAACCATTCAATAGCTTCCTCAAAATCTCTGGCTCTGCCGCCTTCTCGTACAGCACCATACATAAATTTTTCGTTAGCTTTTGCCAACTGAGAAACAATACTGCGGAATACCATCAGAATACGCCCACTGTTGACTTTACCATTGTGCTTGGAAAAGTCGTTTTCATAGATTTCAATCAGTTCTCGCTGGATTTGAAATACTTTAGCTGGATCCTTATACTTAATCCATGATGCTACACATTCTGGCATTCCGCCAATGATAAGATAGTTGTTGTATGTTTCCAACAAACGATTATGGAAGATTTCCTCAATAAGCTGTCCTTTCTGAATGTTGCAATAATAGGCATATAGTGAAGGTTCTGTAGCTTCTAAAAATTCATCAAAAGTCAGTGGTGCAATGTCTAATAGATTAACCATCCCCACGGGGTAAGATTTGGGCTGGGATAGTAATGTTCCTAATAGGCTTCCTGCCGCAATGATATGGTATTCATTAGCCTTTTCCTTAAAATATTTCAGAGCATTCAGTGCTGCTGGACATTCTTGTATTTCATCAAAGATAACTAATGTTTCACCTGGAATGACTTTCTCTCCAACAATTAGAGAGAGAAGCTCAATAATTCGCTGAGGGTTCTTATTAGATTCAAAAACAGATTTCAATTCATCTTCTTCGTCAAAGTTGAAATAGGCAAAGCGTTCATAACAGTTCTGACCGAATTCTTTCATTAACCAAGTCTTTCCTGTTTGCCTTGCACCCCTAAGAACCATAGGTTTACGATCTTCACTATGCTGCCACTGAATTAAGGAATTTAAGGCATTTCGTTTCATTATATCACCAACCTTTCTAAGCAGCTTACAAAAAGTATAACACATTTTTCTGGGATATACAATGCGTCTTTTGCACATTTTTCCGAAAATCAGCCCAATAAAAAAGAAAGCTGAGTTGCTTCAGCTCTCTTTTTAACTCATCTATCGATGCAAAAAGCAGAAGAAAAATACTGCCGCGCAATAAATGACATAAACCGTCCTGATGATGGAATCTATTATGCCGTCTGCTTTTGCATTCAAAATATGAAAATGTTTATTGTACAGCGGGAACAGCCACATGATACCGGCATGATTCATGCTATCCAGCAGCAAATGTGAAATTTCCCCGCCAAACAAACCAATGACACAAACCCTGGTCATCTCCAGCGCCTTTGGCAAGCAGGTGTTGACACATACCAAAAGTATAAAATTCATGAAAAGGTAGAAAACTGGTGTATGCAAAATACCGCGATGTGTAAAAATACGGCTTATCACTGCGCCGACTGCATCTGTTTTCTTTGTAATTATGCTGTTTTGCTGGTCGATATCCGGTATTAACCCGCCAATACAGCCCATCATGCTGCATAACAGCAGCTGTTCAAACGGCAAATTCATTGCCATTCCCAGCGCCGCCCCTATTGCTGCACCACCGGCAGCGTGTGTTTTCCCCATCATAATTTGGTTTTCCTTTCCGTCAATCATCCCAGCATGATTTGTGCTGGGATGCAGTTTTCCACCACTTCTTTCCCTTCATATGAGGGCGGATACTGGAATGTAATGCCGGATTCTTTGGCTTGTTCCAGAAATTCCGCAGTGATGAGGTTCGCGTCAAAATAATAAACAGGTTTTAACGCAATGAGTTTTACCGCAAAAACATCACCCTGCTGCTCATAACTTTCGACAATGCCGGACATCAACATATACGCATCGCCTTCTCCGCCCTGTGGCACATCAGTGACCGCATTATTCGGTGGGACATGTGTTTCCCAATGATTCAGCGTTTCTTCCCAGGTGGTTCCTGTCGTATAATTTTCGGCATCATTTCCATCAACCAGGATATATTGTCGGATAACCCCATCTTTATCGTACAAAGGCGATACATAATATGGCTCGCCCTCCTGCATGGTCAGCAGCGGCTGTGTGGGTGGCAGCAAATCCATCATGCCTGCCCATTCCTCAATTTTCTCCTGCACTAAGTTGTCAGACACGGCTGTTATCTCATATTGCCGGATTTCTCCTGTTTTAATATTGATAAATGCAGCGCCTGCATTTTGTGCTTTATTCATCCGAATATTGGTGAATGCGTAAAGCTGCCCGCCTCTCGGCAGCAAAATATAATCTTCTGCCAAACGGGTTGCTGAACCGCTGCATTTGGCACTCAAATTATAATGCCGGGCAACCAGTTCGAGCGGCTGTGCATAATCAACCCATGCCGGTTCTTCATGGGCTGGATAATCCGAAATGATCCCGGTCAGTGGATCTGTAAGAAAAATGGTTTTCACTTGTTTTTCACCCATAAAAGAAACGGCTGGAGCATACCCATATGTCACCCATACCGGGTTTTGATTGTCGTCCAATTCTAAATGGGATTCGCCAAGAATGGTAGAAGGGAAGTTTTTTCGGATATTTTTTGAAACCTTGTACCGTCCTTTTGCCGTTTCTGCAAACAAAACAGGACTTTCTGTTTCAATTTGTGAAACCTCAGCCGTTTTCATATCAACCATAAAGACTGTATGGGAATCTTTCTTTTTATCACTTGTCAGGAAAACAAATACCGGCTGCTGGTTGACATACTGCATCACCCCATCCGAAAGTTCCGCATCCGGGTCAATGGATTCCAATTTACCTCTGACAAGAGCCTGCGCTTTTGCTGGGGACATCCATGAAGCATCTGCTTCCCCGATCTGGTAATTTTGAATGTCCACATTCTCCATGGTTGATAAGGCAATATATTCCTCCTTATGAAACACGGGCAATGAGATGATTTTGCCAATCCCGCAAATCAAAAGGCATACGGCAGCGATTCCAAGACATAAGTAACTGGCATAATAGCTGCTGAAATATTTATTGGAGATAAGGCGTGACCCTACACCCAAAATGATGAAAATTGAAGATATCCAAAGCCATAAGGCTGGATGAAACAGGGTTAAAGGCGGCGAAAAAAGCGTCCATACAGTAACGGTATACAGGAAACAGACCAGAAACAAAACGCCGACTTTTATTGTTTTGTTCATCTCATCAGAAACCCCTTTCTGCAAATCTTTTTTTATTATATGCAGGCGCACAGCAATTTTGGCAGTGACGCAAAAAACAGAGGGACAGCATTTCTGCCATCCCTCTGTTATATTTTGTATTTAACCTTGCAGACCCCATCCAGGTTCACCAGGCCAAATCTCTTGTACATTTGGGTTCCATGCCTGGAAAACACTGTCGTACAAATTTGGGTAATTCACAGCTTCTGGGATGATCATGGAACCATCCGGCAAAATCGTCAGGCGGCGGCTCCAACCCAGATCCTTTATCGCACCATCCACAGATTCAAACAGCTTGCCAACGATCAGCGTGGAATGATAGATGAAAATCCAATCCTTATGAGGGCTATGGATAATTCGTTCACCATTTGTTGTATCGTATTCATAAATGCGATACACGCAATCATCAGCTGTCATGCCCGCTTCGGGCGCACGCTCAAATACACAATAATACTTCAACATAAGAAAATCCTCCTTGTTTTGCTTAAAAAAGCAGTTCGTCAATGTCCTTATCGAATAGAGTTTCTTTTTCCAGCAGTGCTTGGGCAATCCGTTTCAGTTCAAGTTCATGTTCTTTCAAAAACTGAAGAACTTCCTGATATAGGCGTCCGCTGAGCTTTTTCGCTTCATCGATGATTTCCCTGTCCGCAGAATGCCGCCCAATCAACACATCCATATTCAGCATACC
>CAXHNU010000076.1:8954-9407 GCA_964017555.1 uncultured Butyricicoccus sp.
ACTCTTTTTCTGTTCCCCTTCCATGATAATCTGGAACATGGCATATTCAAAATCTGCCATGGAAACACTAAAAGAATCACGATAAGCTGCGTGCAATGCAGCTTCATTGGCAAGAGATGCCAACATGGATGCAGAAAATCCCGGTGTGGAAACTGCCAGGTGTTTGAAATCCACATCCGGACAAAGCCGCTTATTCCGGCAGTGAATTTGCAGGATTGCTTCCCGTTCTTGTACATCCGGCAGCGGCATATAAACTTTTCGGTCAAACCGTCCTGCCCGAACCAGCGCTGGGTCTAAATCCTCCGGTGTATTGGTTGCAGCAATTGTCAAAATGCCGGTATTCCCTGTCATGCCGTCAAGCTCAACCAGCAGCGCATTCAAGGTGTTCCGGCGCTCGGAGTTGGTTTCCCCACTGTTCCGAATACCGCCAATCGCATCAATCTCATCAATGAA
>CAXHNU010000076.1:9417-10236 GCA_964017555.1 uncultured Butyricicoccus sp.
TTCAAGGTGTTCCGGCGCTCGGAGTTGGTTTCCCCACTGTTCCGAATACCGCCAATCGCATCAATCTCATCAATGAAGATAACACAGGGCGAATGTGCCCTTGCTGCCGCGTAAAGTGCCCGAATATTCTTGGGTCCCTGCCCGACATACAGCTCCATGAATGAAGATGCCGACACAGAGAAAAATGGGACGCCAGCTTCACCAGCAACGGCTTTTGCCATAAATGTTTTGCCTGTACCCGGCGGACCTGCGAGTAAGATGCCAGCAGGCAGTTTCGCGCCCACAATATCCAGTGCGTTGATGTTTTGCAGGCAGTTTACGATAAACTGGATTGATCGTTTTGTTCCTTCATAACCGGCAATATCTGAAAAGCGGACAGCCGATTGTATGGGAGCCAACGGCTCAGCAGATTTATTGTCCGGTACTGCAACCTGCTCTTTTGTTTTGATTTCCATGGGGCCTGGTGTGGGAATCTCATGCCCCACATTCATCTGGTTCGTCTGCAAACGCTTGCCGCCTGTACGCCTTACCGCCCGGTTTTCTTTCCGCCGGCAGATTGGCATCAGACAAAACAGCATCAGTTCTGTGGCAAGAATAGCAAACAACGCGGGTCTGCTGCCGGTTTCCATGATGGATTCTTTGAACAGCACCCGGTTTGTTGCCAGCCAGTACAGCACAGCCGCCAGCAAAATCCCGGCAAAGCACTTGCATAAAATTTTGAAAATAACACGCTTCTTTTTCATCGTGATACACTCCCTTTTTTCAGTTGGGTTATTCTATGCAAAAAAACAGCACAGGAGCGTTTTTGCCCCTGTGCTG
>CAXHNU010000076.1:10246-15508 GCA_964017555.1 uncultured Butyricicoccus sp.
TCGTGATACACTCCCTTTTTTCAGTTGGGTTATTCTATGCAAAAAAACAGCACAGGAGCGTTTTTGCCCCTGTGCTGCTTTGCCGGTTTATTTCAAATTGTTGACGCGATTCAAAATAGAAACCAGTTCGGCGCGGGTTGCGCCAGAATGTGCATCATAACGGCTATTGCCTTTACCGGTAACAATACCGCATCTTGCCAGCCGATGGACAGCGGATTTCGCCCAATCGCTGATTTCATTTTCATCCTGGAACACCATGTCGTCCCGTTCGGTCAGTTTGTAATTCTTGATTTTCAGGTAGTTATTGACCATGACCGCCATTTCCTCGCGGGTAATGTTGCGATCCGGCGCAAACCGGTTGTCGCCTACACCACTTACAATCCCGGATTCATATGCCCACTGGATATATCCGGTATAATATTTGCCCGGATTTACATCCACAAATTCACTGGCGACTGCTCCGGCGTTTACCTGGTTTATGCGCCCAAGGATGGTGACAAACATACCGCGTGTCATACCCATTTCCGGCGCGAAAATTGTTTCGGAAATGCCGTTGACCCAGCCGTTTTTCTCAAATACCCGAATGGCATCTTCTGCCCAATGTCCAGCAATATCAGTGAATTTGCTTGTTTCCGGCTTTTGTACCTCGGCTTTGGCAAACTCAACCTTGAGCGTGTTGGACTTGGAAGCTGTTTTGAATTCATAGACCTCTACACTGCCCACAGATTTTCCGTTTGCAATCACATCCTTGATGATATAGCCTTTTTCCGGTGTAATCACGCAAGTTTTGTTGTTTTTCATCACAGTGACTGTGCCACCCTTATTTGCGGAAACTGTGGGTTTGCTGGTCGCAGACGAAGAACTGCTGCTTCCGCCACCTCCACCGCCGCCAATAAAGATAGGCGCAGACGGGATTTTCTCAAATGCAACGGAAATGACATGGTCTTTTTGGATATCTGTCAGCTCATAGGAAAGCACCTTATCTTTGCTTTCTCCATCAATCAGCAGCTCGCTGACACGATAGCCGGAGTCGGGCTTTATCTCAAATTTCAGACTCTGCCCTTCTTCTGCCAGCCCATCAAAACCTTCTGTCAAACAGGTAATTGTACCGTTGCTGCCAGCGGAAGCGGATACCTTATACATAATCGGCTGCACAGTGACTGGAACTTCAATTGTGGTTTGCGCAGCATCATTGAAGGTGATTTTCACCTTGGTTTCGCCTTTTTGCTTGCCAGTTACAGTCAGTGTTTTTTCTTCGGTATCTGCTGTGATTTTCTCAGCGCTGACAGCCGCAATTTCCGGATTTTCAACCTGGATCGTTGCTTCTGTTGCCGCTGTTGTACCGGTTCCAAAAGAGAATGTGATTTTCTGCGCCGCTGTACGCTTCATTGTGACAGACGCAATATCCACAGCAGGCAGGGTATCTTCTACCGGTTTTGCTTTCATGGTGACATTCCATGTTTTTGCGTTGGAAACCGCATCCCGGACTGAAATTGTACTTTTGAAACAACCTGCTTCCGTATCATATGCGATTGCGATCTTAGCGCCAGCCCAATCGGCATACCCGTCCATCTGCGCAACAGAATCCATCCAGGTTTGCACGGTTTTTTGGATAAAATCAGCCTTTTTGCTGTTATCCTCGGCATATTCCTCGCTGTATGGAATATCTGCATCCGGTGTGCCATCTCCATCAGCATCATAACTTTGCGCAACAATCTCATGGATACTTTCCACCAGATATGGATCTTGATTGGGCATTACCATGGATGTGATATAAATGGGCTGTTCACTGACTGCCTGACCACGGAACAGCAGCATAACCGGCATTTGCGGCGCGGATTCATCCGTTCCACGCATCAGAGATACAGTCAGGCTGTTATCTTCCGCATTGAAGGATTCAATGGTTACAAGATTCGTGTCAACCAAAGTCCCATCCGACTTTTGTTCTTTGATTTCAAAATCGGCAATGGAAACCGCTTCACCCTTCGGATTCACGATATTCAGCATCAGCTTGTCTGTCTGTTTATCCGATGCAGCTGCCAGATAGGAAAATTCATAGTTCAGACTATTTCCCAGCACGGAAACTGTTGTATCTGGCGCTTCCGAAACTGTTTTCTGTACCTGAATATCACCAAGATATTCCCCATCATAAAAGAGTGCATATGTCCCATCCGGGAATCCCTTTTCCAGTGTCACAGTAATCACTGTATTTGTTGCCGAGAAAGATGCTTTCAAGGATTCTTCCGCATCTTTGCTGGCATGAAGCTGCAATTTTGCAGGATCAACCTGATGATTTGTCACCAGGTCCACAGAGTCAGATGCAGTATCCGTTTCTGCTGCATTGTAGGCGAAAACCAGGTTTACCAGTTTATCTTCACCCAGCGCAAAGGTGGGTTTGGCAGAAACAACAACACTGACATCAATGCTGCCGATATAATCTGTACCATAAAACAGATGAGCAGTTTCCAAATCCCTGATGTTTTCATATACGCCTGTCACTTTCATGCTGACCTTGCCGTCGGCAACAGAAACATCCGAAATTGTCAGCCCAGACAATGCGGCAGGCGTATCTTTGGAAGCCGACAACAAGAGTTTATCACTTTCAAATTTGCTGATATCCTCCAAGTTAATGTTCAACTTCAGGTCATTGTCAACCGCATTGACATTGGTCTGATTGTAGGCATAGGAGAACAGCAGCCCGGCATCGGCAGGAACAGACAGATGGTTTGCAACTGAATCTTCTTCCACAGCCGCGCCTGTTACCGACAATGCACCCAAACAAGTTTCATTATGCCAGAGATAAACTGTCGCAGGCAGGGGTGTCGTTTCATCCCACTGCACACCAATACTGCTCAAAAACGCCAGCAGATCTGTCAAGACTGCACCTTTCACCGATGTCTTCTGCGTTTGGGATGCACTCAGTGTGTATTCAGAAAGCAGTGTACCTGCGGTATTTTCCAGTTCAATCATAGGGGACAGCGCCAGGTCGCTGAAATCCAGAGATGTTGTTTTCATGACAACCTTGCTTTCCTCTACAGGCGGATTTTCTTCGCCCATCAAGGTCAGCTTTGCTGTACCATCACTTTCCACCTGCACGGTTGCCATGTAGAAGTCGTCCAGATGTTCATCTTTCCAACTCAGAATAAATGTGGCGTTTTGCTTTGTGTTTTCAATTACAAACTCCTGCGTTGTTTCATCCCAGGAGACATTGGCAGGCATACCCATCCCATCGCCAACCATCGGCATTGCCATAATGTCGGTGACATTCTTCCGTGTTTTCCCATCCCCGACTTTTACACGGATTTCTGTGCTGTCTGTATGCAGCAGCAAACCTGTATTCCCGGCGGCAAACGCAGGTACAACATTGGAACCAATCAGGCATCCTGCCAGCAGAACCGATGCAGTTTTCTTTTTACTCATAATAATATGTCCTCCTACTCATTTTTGTTTTCTATTTTTTAAGCCATGACGAACATTGCAGTCAGGTTCATGACCGCGAATAAAACGGCAGAACCTTTGATGAACCGTTCCTTTCGTGCTTCCTTGGATTTACGGATATTTTTGGAGAAATATGTGCCCTGCTGCCCACCATGAGATGATGTTTTATTTTCTGTATCCTGTGTTGCGATACTGGCAATCAGCAGCAGGGAAAGCGCCATGTAACCGGCGCAAAATGCGCATTGAATTGGATTCATACTATCCCTCCCTCAACCATTTGCTGTTAGGTGCAAAAACAACTGGAATCCGGCAGAAAGGAGAGAATCCGTCATGAAGATGATTGCTGCCAGAGCTGCTGACCAGAGCAGAACCGATGCTGTATTCTTTCTGAGTTTTTTGGGGGACGACCAGCAAACCTGCCTGATTTCTGCCTTGACGCCTTGAAGTGTTTGATTCATGAATATGTCCTCCTTTGGTATATTCAGGGGCTGAAATGATGCTTTGTGACAGCGATTGGAAACGGTTCAATCTCACTAACCCATAGGCAGCTCCCCTGTCCGTTAATTCGTTCCCAGATGAGTGGAAAACCACCAATGCCGTCAAACAAACTTGCCATTGTGGCAGGGCGATGATATTGCGCACACAAACAGGTTATAGCACTGAGCAAAAATCATAATAGCATTTGATAGGGGGTTGACAGCAGTGGTATAACAGAAGCAGGAGATGATGAAAATGTTACATAACGAAGCACGGGAACTACTGGTAAAAGGGTACGAAAAAACGCATCATGCAAAGATCATAGCGCAGGCATACGGCGTCAGCGAACCTACGGTATACCGGCTAGCACAACAAAAAAGGGAAACCGGTTCTGTGGCATTGCGTACTCATCAGAGAGGGCGCAAAGCACTGCTGCATGAGAAAGAAAAAGAACAGATTCGAGAATGTATTCAAAAGACGCCAGACATTACGATTGCTGAAATTCGGGATACATTAAGGTTAACCGTCAGTGAATCAACGATAAGGCGTGCTGTTATTGCAATGGGATATCGGTTCAAAAAGAAATCACTCCATGCTACAGAGCGTGACCGTCCCCGATGTAGCGGCAAAACGAATCTTGTGGCGGCAGCAAATCCCTTCTGAAGCAACAAAACACCTGGTGTTTTTAGATGAAAGCGGTATCAATATCAATATGACCAGATATTATGGGCGAGCGTATTCATCTGAACGGGTATCTGATCATGTGCCGCTGAAAAAAACAAAATCAACAACTGTTCTTTCTTCCATCCGGGTGGATGGCAAAAAGGTTTTTACAACTTTTTCGGGCGGAACAACAGGGGAACGCTTTCTTTCCTACCTGAAAGACAACCTGATTCCAACTTTACAGCCGGGTGATATTGTTGTGATGGATAATATGCGTTCACATCATATCAAAGCTGTCAGCGAACTTTTATTTCAGCATCATATACAGCTGCTTTATCTTCCGCCCTATAGCCCGGATCTTAACCCAATCGAAATGATGTGGTCGAAAATGAAAGCAATTCTCCGTAAATGGAAAATACGAATTGAAGACCAACTTGGTGATGCTGTTACTCGTGCTTTGGCTCAGGTATCGTCCCTTGATTGCCAACACTGGTTTCAGCACGCTGGTTATTATCAGTAATTTTGATGATTGCCATAAAACCCATGTCCAAGGCGGGATTGCCAAGGCGGGATTGCGATGCTATTCCCCAGCGCTTGGTAGCGCATAGTGTCGCTGCATTTTTCATGTACCTTGCCTTTTTCGTCCGTCCATGCGCCGATATCCGTCCAATTGTCCGGGAAGCC
>CAXHNU010000077.1:0-1469 GCA_964017555.1 uncultured Butyricicoccus sp.
TCAATATCTTCATCCGCCGCTTCGATAATGCTTTCGCTGCGGGGTTCTTTTACCCATACAACAGTTTCAAACACATTGCGGGTGCCATCCTGGATATACTGCCCGATGGAATGCAGATCGGTTGAGAAATTTGCAGAAGTCGCAAAAATACCCTTTTTATCCTTACCTTCGGATTCATCAAACAACTGCTTGAACCATTCGCCCAACATGACCAGCGCGGGTTCATAGTTGACAAGGATTTCAATGCCCTTGCCCTTGCGGTACAGGATATTGCGCAGCGCTGCATATTTAAAGCAGTCATTAGCAGCGGTTGTGCCGCTTGTAAAAGCTTCGCGGGCTTCTGCCGCACCCTTCATCGCTTCATCAATGTCCACACCTGCGGCAGCCATTGGCAGCAAGCCAACTGCGCTCAGCACGGAGAAACGCCCGCCAACATCATCCGGCACAACAAAGGTTTCATATCCTTCATCATCCGCGAGTTTTTTCAGTGCACCACGTGCTTTGTCGGTTGTCGCAAAGATATGGTCTTTTGCGCCATCCTTGCCATACTTCTTTTCAGCGAGCTTTTTGAAAATGCGGAATGCAATCGCAGGCTCTGTGGTTGTGCCTGATTTAGAAATCACATTCACGCTGAAATCCCGGTCGCCAATGATTTGAATCACATCATTGAGATATGACGAGGATATATTGGAGCCAACAAAATAAACTTCTGGGATACCTTTTTCCCGGATGCTGTTATACATTTGCCCGCGAACAAATTCAATCGCGGCACGGGTACCCAAGTAGGAGCCGCCGATGCCGATGACAACCAGTACATCACTGTTTGATTGGATTTTTGCCGCTGCTTTTTTGATGCGGGCAAATTCGTCCTTGTCATAAGCGACCGGCAGGTCAATCCAGCCATGAAAATCACTGCCTGCCCCGGTATGGTTCAGCAGCATATCATTGGCTGTTTGGATCATATCGTTCATCAAATCGATTTCCCGATCCTCTACAAAGCCTTTCACGCCAGTCAGCTTGAGTTCCATTGACATTTGTAACCACCTCATTCAGATTCTATATTTTTTCAGTTTTCCTGCGCAGGCATATGGCTATTTTTTCTGTATCTGTCTTACAAAATACAATTTCCTTGCCTTTTGTGACAACATCCAAAAAGCCACCCATATGTCCCGGATTCATTATACCATAGTGACAAAGAAATGTTAAGAGAAAATACCGGATTTTACACAGCCTCTGCCAGAAAACATATCTGGCGCGATTCTGCCCGCATCGGACAAAAACTGTTGGAAATCTGCGCCGGAATGTGGTATTATGATACTGTATCCGTTTGCGCCGGATTTTTCCGGCGTTCTCTTTCCTTTTTTACGGTTAATTTATTCCCACCAGATGAGGTGATTTTTTTGGCAGAAAAACGAAAACCACGCGCTTCCAGTTCAGGTAAGGGCAGAACCAAGCAGCCGCCCGCACCT
>CAXHNU010000077.1:1569-15192 GCA_964017555.1 uncultured Butyricicoccus sp.
TGATTTTTTTGGCAGAAAAACGAAAACCACGCGCTTCCAGTTCAGGTAAGGGCAGAACCAAGCAGCCGCCCGCACCTGCGGCGGACGCTTATTTACCGCGCCCCGCCTGGGGCGTTATCTATGGCATTGCCGGTGTGCTTGTGTTGCTGACGCTTATTCAGCAGGAAGGCGCGTTACTGCGCCTATTGCGCACCATAATTGGCAGTTTGTTTGGCTATGGCACTTATACCCTGCCATTTGCGCTCTTTGGACTGTCCGCATTGCTGATTGCCCGCACAAAAGGCCCCGTCCGCTTACGCGGGTCGGCCATTGCACTGCTCCCTTTGCTGTTTGGCGCGGTTGCCCATGGGATGCTTCGCCCCAAACAATATCCAATCGGCATGGAATCCTTTAGCTTGCTTATGCAGTCGGGCGCGAACCTGCGCTCAGGCGGGTTATTTGCCGGTGGGCTTTACTGCTTGATGGAATGGGCATTTTCCGCGGCAGGCGGCTTGATTGTAATTTTTATCCTGCTCGTTGTGGATGTTATGGTGATATTCCGGCTGACCCCGCAGACCATTTATAATGCCCTGCGTCCGATTGAATATGAGTATGACAGCGAGGAAGAACGGGAAAAATATGAAACCCCGCCTACCCTGCCCAATGTCCATGAGCTGGCTGCCGCGCATAAATCCAAGCGCAAAGCGCGTGCTTCTTTTGACATTGAACTGGACGATGATGAACCAGATGATGGTTTACCCCTCCCGCCGGTCAAAAATACCACGCCTGCACCAGTGCCCGCACCCGAACCAATCCCAATTGAACAGCCGGAAGAACCAGATCCCTTTGGCGATATTTTATCCCTGCTGAACAATAAGCCGGAGAAAAAAGAGGACGAGCCAGTGGATTTGTCCATCCCGCCCTGGGAACAAAAACCGGTATCCAAAGCCGAACAGAAAAAGCTGGAGCAAATGGAACAGGCGGCAATGGCAGCGGAAATGGACGCCCGCCAGCAAGCGCCGCTTACTGCATACAGCTACCCATCCTTTTCGCTGCTGAATCCCCCGCCGCCAGCCAAAGAGGACAATTATCAGCAGGAACTAAGCGATTGCAGCCACCGCCTGATTGCAACCCTGCAATCTTTTAACATTGAAGCGCAGATTATCGGCATTGTGCGTGGACCAACCGTTACCCGGTTTGAAGTGACCATCCCGCCCGGCACCAAATTCAGCCGTATTACAGGCTTATCCGATGATATCGCGCTGGCACTCGGCGCGGTTTCAGTGCGTATTGCACCCATCCCGGAAAAAGTCGCAATCGGCATTGAAGTGCCCAATAAAACCAATACCATGGTGCCGATTATTGAGGTCTTATCAGCGGACGCCTTCAAAAATGCCAAAAGCCGGGTTGCTTTTTGCGTTGGCAAGGATATTACTGGCGCGCCTGTCGTCGGCAATATCGGCAAAATGCCTCATTTGCTGATTGCAGGCACAACAGGTTCGGGTAAATCAGTCTGTGTCAACTCTATGCTGATTTCCCTGCTGTATAAATCCACGCCGGAAGAAGTCCGTTTAATCCTGGTTGACCCGAAAATGGTCGAACTCGGCAACTATAATGGCATTCCTCATTTGCTGATTCCAGTTGTCACCGACCCGCGCAAAGCGGCGGGAGCACTCAACTGGGCTGTGGGCGAAATGGAACGCCGCTATAAATTATTTGCGGACAACCAAGTCCGCAAACTGGAAGATTATAATGCCTTAATGCGGCGCAAGCAAGCCGAAGAACCCACTTCGGAAGATGATAGTGCCTCCCCGCAACCATTACCTGAAATTGTAATCGTTATCGACGAACTGGCAGACCTGATGATGGTTGCCGCCAAAGAAGTGGAAACTTCTATTTGCCGCATTGCGCAAAAGGCACGCGCCGCTGGGATGTATCTGATTGTTGCGACACAGCGTCCATCAGCCGATGTAATCACCGGTATTATGAAAGCAAATATTCCTTCCCGTGTTGCGTTTGCGGTTGCCTCCCAAATTGAAAGCCGCATCATTTTGGATACCACAGGTGCGGAAAAACTCATCGGCAAAGGCGATATGCTTTATGCGCCGCTTGGCGAGGGCAAGCCGCAGCGAATACAAGGCTGTTTTATTTCCAATGATGAAATTGAAAATGTCATTGAATTTATCAAGTCTACGTCTACCGCTGAATATAATGAAGAAATACTGGAACATATCGAAAAGCAAGCTGAAGCGGCAGAATCCGGCGGCGCTTCCAGCGGCGACCCGACAGGTGATGAAGATGAAATGCTGCCGGATGCCATTGACGTTGTGATGGAAAGCGGGCAGGCTTCGGTATCCATGTTACAGCGCAAGCTGAAACTGGGTTATGCCCGTGCCGCGCGCATTGTTGACCAAATGGAAGAACGGGGCATTGTCGGTCCGTTTGAAGGTTCCAAACCCCGTCAGATTTTAATTTCCCGCGATGACTGGAACGAAATGAAACTGCGGCGCAAATCCTGACGCAAATGGCAATAACATTTTGTTATCAGATAACCAATTGTTATCACTCTTCATTTATCCACCCAATTGAAGGAGGTTTTATCCCTATGAACAAAATCGAACTTGCTTCCCTGTCTTTTAACCCCTGCCTGAAAATCCGCAACGAATGGGCAGTGCTTGCCGCTGGTCAGCCCGGCAAATTCAATATGATGACCGTCAACTGGGGCGGCATGGGTGAGCTGTGGTTCAAAGAAGTCACCACGGTTTATGTGCGCAAAAGCCGTTATACCCATGAATTTATGGATGCCAACGATTGCTATTCTCTGGTATTCTTGAAAGACGGGCATAAAGACGCATTAAACACACTCGGTTCTAAATCCGGGCGCGATATTGACAAAATGGCTGGCGCAGGCTTGACCCCTGTATTTACGCCGGAAGGCTGCCCGACCTTTGCGGAAGCTGCACTTACCTTTGTCTGCCGCAAACTGTACAAAGATGATATGCCACGAGAAAACTTCACGGACAGCGCAGTTTATGACAAATGTTATCCAGATAACGATGTCCATACCATGTATATCGGGGAAATTGTCGCCGTTTATGAAAATTAAGGGCTGATGCCCATCAAAAAAGTGTGACCCAAATCATATGGGTCACACTTTTTTGATTTTTTCAGGGATTTTATGCGGCGCTGGTGCGGAACCGCATGAAAATTGATGCCGCCTGCGCACGGGTTGCACTGCCTTTCGGCAATAATAAACCTTTATCTGTGCCTGTAATCAGTCCCATACCATGCGCCCAGCGCATCGCCTCAAGCGCATAACCGCCAATTTGTGTCTGGTCAGCATATGCCGTTAAACTGTTATTTTCCGCTGTTAAGACATAGCCTTTATGAGCGGCATACTGATATAAAATCACTGCCATTTGTTCGCGGGTAATCATATCTTCCGCGCCAAAACGCCCATTGCCATAGCCGCTGACAATATTGTTTTCGGCTGCCCAGCTTACCGCTTTGCTGTACCATTTGCCATCCGGCACATCGGTAAATGCGGACGCGCCCGCGGCAGGTTCACCCTCCAGCCGGTACAGGATTGATACAATCATACTGCGGGTTGTTGTGTCATTTGGACTGAATGTATTGGCGCTTGTGCCCGACATCATCTTATTTTCATAGGCATATTGTACCGCGCTGGCAAACCATGCAGAAGCGGGCACATCCACAAAATGCAGTACCGTTTGACTTGCATTTGGGTCATATGCTGCCCCATTCAGCCCCGGACCATTGGTAAACGCAACGCCGCCATCCGCAACCCGGTTTGTCACCGGATGCGAAGCGCCAAAAACTACCCCATCAACATTGGTATTTGCCCCGACCAACAAATACCGTTCATGTTCATACCCGGATTTTGCACCGCCTTTGCCCGGCACTACCGGGTCATTCCATGTGACATCTACCCCATACCAGTTGTTATCTTTCATTTGGACATAGTTCCACATATGGGCTTCCCCATTATCCTGCGACCGGTATTTTGCATAGCCGTCAGCCAAGGTGCATGGAATGCCCAATTTGTCACAAACAACCTTAAATGCACGAGCATACCCATCACAAACCGGTCCATTTGTACCGATATTGCCTTCGAGTGCGCTTAAACATTCATGCGGCTGATTGCCAATCTGATACAAATCCGCCGAGGTATTGTATTCATTATGTTCAGTCAGCCAGCGGTTTAAAGCAACAAGCTGCTGATAGATATTCCCATTTCCCACAGCGGCAGTAATGGTGCCTACTGCTTTGTCGCGGCGCTGGATGCCCTGTGCAACCGCGCCATTTGCGGCATATTCCGGCGCGCGCAGGCTAAACCCATTCTTATCCGCCAATGTGAAGAAAATATATGATTCTTCGATGGTTTTGCCACTATAATTCACTTTTGCGGTCAGTATACGGATTTTAGAAACCCCGCTCAGCCAAAATATTTCCGGATGGTCACGGTCAAATGCATGGAATGCCGCCGAAATATAAGTACAGGCATCTTTGCGGTTTGCTTCATAAGCTGGATTATCGGTTTTTTTGACTTTGGTCACATAAATCCCATTAAAATTAGGTGTCATGACCACTTCCCCCGCTTTTAATGCCGGGTAATTGATATTTTTATCCGCTTCAGTGATATCCACTGTGTTATATTTATCATCGGTAAAATAATCAGGGTTTGCAAGGGGATTGCTGTCAGCCCCGGCAAATGCGTCCGGTATCGCAAACTGAACAGTTTGTGCCGCAGTCACTTCATAGCTTTGCCTTTGTGGAACGGCTGCCGCTGGCTGGATGGTATAATAATCATCTTTGACCAGCAAGTCTGAAAGATTTGTTTTGTCTGAATTTTCCGCGAGGGTATGATAAAATCCAGAAGCATACTCCGGGATATCAATCCGGTCAATCCAATCGGCATAAGTTTTATCTTCTTTGAGCATGGACTGTAAATAACATTCCCCAGTGCCCGAAATGGTGATTTCCTCAAAATCACGGGTAATAATATCATCTACACTTTCCAAATGCCCAATTTCCACATCAGGTTCCACCGGCGTAGTGATCGTTGGGGTTTCCGGGTTTTCCGGTGTATTCACTTGCGTGCCTTCGGGAAGGGTGCCATCCAAAGACAACACATAAACATACAGCAAATTAGAATCCGGATATTCCATATCGCTTTGGGCAAACCCTTCCGCTGGAATATGGATGCTTAAATAGCTGCCGGGCGCCGCAGCCGTCCCCGTAAACTGGAAGGTCAAACGAGTATCGCTGTCCTGTGTCACAGAAGACAATGTTAATTCTGTATTCGCATTGTAAATCTCATAGTGATCCAGCGGCAAAGCTTCCGCCGCAAATCTTGCGTTGCTTGTGGTGACTGTAACCGCTGGGTTTTGATCCCTAGTGATGATTTTGCTTTCGGTTGCAATCAGCGGGCGGTTTTCCATGCCGTCATATGCGGATGCCGTGCCAGCCAGCAACGAAAAGCAAACTGCCAAAACTGCTGATAAAATCCGTTTTTTCATGGGTTTTAAACTCCTTTACCTGATTTTCCTTGCGAAAATACTTTTGTTTTCCGCAAAACCTTGCCTTTCCCATTAGTATATCATATCACCCGCACGATTTCTATGGTTTTTCATATGAAAAAGCGCAATCTGGCGCAGTTAAAATCCCATTTACAATAGGAAAAAGCGCCTGTATTCCTATGAATCATCAGGCACTTTCCTATAATATCGTTAATCTTTCAGGTTTTCCACCATGCGCACCGCAATGGCAAGCGCTTGTTCACGGGTTGCATTGGCATATCCTTGGGCTTCCTGCGCGGAAGTGGTATTTTTCGGAGCAAATTTATTATTGCCTGTGCCGCTGATGATTTGATTTGCCACCATGAAATATACACTGTCTTTTGCCCAACCGGAAATATCCGCGTCATCAGCAAAAGCTGCCGGTTTATCATATGGCAAAGTAAACTGGCTGTCTGTATCCAGTGTCCAGCCCGCAAGGGTAATGCGTTTGAATACACGGGTCAGCATTGCTGCCGCCTGTTCACGGTTTAATAAAGCATTTGGTGAAAACTGTGTATCCGATGTACCTTTTACCGCACCAATGCTGTATGCTTTAAGGACTTCGGTATCATTACAATCCGTAAATGGGTTATTCACAGTTGGAATGGCTTTTACGCCCAAAAGTGATTCATATGTTTTCACAGCAACCGCCGCAAATTCCGCGCGGTTAATCTGACGGGTTAAATCCTCGCCGACCAGCTTTTCGGGAATCAGCTTCATTTCATATGCCTTTTCCATTTCCTTGGCTGACCATTCGGATACATGGGAACCAAATGAAGTGGTATCTTTGCTGGCTGGCTGCTGGGGTTCTGATTCTTTCGGCAAAGTTGATCTTAATCCATCCCATTCACATATAAAAGGCGCTTTGGATGTATAATTATCATATCCGCCAAAATAATCTGTCCATTTC
Organism: uncultured Butyricicoccus sp.; assembly: GCA_964017555.1. Taxonomy (GTDB): domain Bacteria; phylum Bacillota; class Clostridia; order Oscillospirales; family Butyricicoccaceae; genus Butyricicoccus_B. The sequence continues at coordinate 8,038 of CAXHNU010000077.1, forward strand.
CAGCCCCTATCGGCGTTGGAACGCCCATAATACTCCCCTCTGCCCAAACCATTATTGGGTTCAGAAGTGCCTGCGCTGCCGCCCGGATACCAGTTGGTATAATCCCATGGTTCACCAGTCATCCAAGTCCATGTACCTTCTTCATCGCGGTCAGTTGCGCCAATGCTGAAAGCTGCAACGCCGATATCTTCTGCGATTTGTGCAACAAAATCCTGTTCCTGCTGGCTGGTAATCGTCACAAGATGCCCGCCTAATTTGTCACAGTATTTTTCTGCTTCTGGCGGTGTCATTTCTTCTGTAAACAGTTGATACTCATGTCCATTAAAAGTATACTTTTTACCAGTTGTATATTTTTCGCTGGATGGAGCTTCATCCCATACTGCTTCATCCAGCACAATATTCCGCACTGCATGATAATTACAGCCATCGCCAGTACCCGCAGTAATGCCAATGCTATATTTCCCAGTTGGTTCAACGCCATCCAGTTCCAGCGTTTTTGCGCCATCCACCAAAACCGTACACACCTGATTATGATTTTCCACACGGAGCAAATGCCACTTTCCATCTTCCGTAAATGCAGTTGCATCTACCATTTGTAAATGATTGTTGTTCGTTTCCTTTACAATCGCAATATGGTTATATTCCGGATCGCCAAAGTTACTGTTTTGATATGTATCAATTGCTACGCCATACCCACCGCAGCCATCGAAACCGAGCGCATAACCTTCATCGCCAATGCTGTTGCCGTCTGCATAAAATGCGACACAAATACCATCTGCACCGCCATAATCATCTTCATGTTCTGCATGACCTGTGTAGAACTCCATTGAAAGTGCAAAATCGTTATTACATTTCACTTGGTTGAACCAGATTGCGCCACTTTGCCAAGTTTCCTCCTCTGTCAAAACAAAATGCCCATTTTGTGCATCGTAATACGCATCCCCTAAAACTGTAACATTATCTTTTGTAATAGTCGTTGGCGAAGCCGCAAACGCGGCAGGCAACATCCCGGCGCACAGCGCGGCTGTCAGCATACCTGAAATAAACCCTCGTAATCCATGTTTTTTCATCCGTACTTAACTCCTTTTCATTCGTTCCGGACTGCGCGAAGCCGATGCTTCACGCAATCCGGATGTAATACAAAATCAATCCCCCAGATTTTCCACCATGCGCACCGCAATGGCAAGCGCCTGTTCACGGGTTGCGTTCGCATACCCTTGGGCTTCCTGTGCTGTAGTAATATTTTTCGGGGCAAATTTATTGTTCCCTGTGCCGCTGATGATTTGATTTGCCACCATAAAATAAACGCTGTCCTTTGCCCAGCCGGAAATATCTGCATCATCAGCAAAAGCTGCCGGTTTATCATATGGCAAAGTAAACTGGCTGTCTGTGTCCAGTGTCCAACCAACAAGCGCAACACGTTTGAATACACGGGTCAGCATTGCGGCAGCCTGCTCACGGTTTAAAAGAGCATTCGGTGCAAACTGCGTATCCGAAATGCCTTTTACCGCGCCAATACCATACGCCTTAAGGACTTCGGTATCTCTGCAATCGGTAAACGGGTTATTAACTGCCGGGATTGCCTGCACACCGGAAAGGGATTCATATGTTTTCACAGCAACCGCTGCAAATTCCGCGCGGTTAATCTGACGGGTTAAATCCTCACCGACCAGCTTTTCCGGAATTAGCTTCATTTCATATGCTTTTTCCATTTCTTTGGCTGACCATTCGGATACATAGGAACCAAAAGAAGTCGTGTCTTTGCTGGCTGGCTTTTGCGGTTCTGGTTCTGGTTTTGTTTCAGTAGGTACGCTGCCGCTTAAATTATCCCATTCACAAACATAACCAATGTTGTTTAACCCTGTATCAGAACCATCTTTGCTGAAATCATTCCAGTATCCTACATCTGCCCAATTCTGCTTTATCCGGGTTATGCCCGCAAAATCTTCACCGTCGCGGTTATCATTATCTGGCTGCTTCTTGTCCCAGTTCAAATAACTTACCGCTTCACCAGTAACCCATTGCCATTTGCCTTCGGTTTGGACATCATTTAACCCAATCCAGTAAGATATTTTACCGCCATCTTGAATGAGGGAATAGACAAAATCCTGTTCATCCTGACTGGTAATGGTGACAAGATGCCCGCCTGTTTTTTCACAGGCTTTTTCCGCTTCTGCCCAGGTCATGCCATCGTCAAAAAACGCATATTCCTTCCCTGCAAAGGAATATCGCTGTCCGGCAATATGTTTTTCGCGTTTGGGGGCTACTGTATCCCATTCACAGATAAACCCAAACCCCTCATCAAAATGATCATCCCATTCACCATAATAAATGGTATATGGAAGCCCTTGATAATTTGTCCCAGACGACTCTTTCGTCGTAAATACACCAATATTTTGCCGTCCATTTGCATTATCTACGGCATTATTGCCCCAGTTTGCATAGGAAACAGCTTCTCCAGTTACCCATGTCTGCAAATCATCCAAATCCCGGTGCAAGCCTATCATATAAATACCGCGGGTTTTATCCTGCATATAAGATTCCAGAAATTCTTGTTCCGCCGCGGAGGTAATGGACACCAAATGCCCGCCTAGCTGCTCACAATATTTTTTTGCATCTTCCCAGTGCATACTATCGGGATAAACCTGATAAGAATGCCCGTCAAACTGCACTGCATCTTCTGGGATGTTTGGGTCAGCCGCAAAAGCGGCAGGCAGCATCCCGGCGCACAGCGCCGCTGTAAGCGCGCCCGCAATAAATTTGCGCAATCTATGTTTTTTCATCTGTACATAACTCCTTTTCATGATGCCGGATTGCGCAAAGTGAGTACCTCACGCAATCCAAACGAAATACAAAATTAATCTCCCAGGTTTTCAACCATACGCACTGCAATTGCAAGCGCTTGTTCACGGGTTGCGTTGGCATAACCTTGCGCTTCCTGTGCTGTGGTGGTATTTTTCGGGGCAAATTTATTGTTCCCTGTGCCGCTGATGATTTGATTTGCCACCATAAAATAAACGCTGTCTTTTGCCCAACCGGAAATATCCCTATCGTCAGCAAACGCCGCTGGTTTCGTATATGGCAAAGTAAACTGGCTGTCTGTATCCAGTGTCCAGCCCGCAATGGTAATGCGTTTGAATACACGGGTCAGCATTGCGGCAGCCTGTTCACGGTTTAGCAGGGCATTTGGTGAAAACTGCGTGTCTGAAATGCCTTTTACCGCGCCTATGCTATATGCTTTAAGGACTTCAGTATCATTGCAGTCAGTGAATGGATTGTTAATAATCGGCACTGCCTTGCCGCCGGAAAGCGACTCAAATGTTTTTACCGCAACGGCTGCAAATTCTGCGCGGCTAATTTGACGGGTTAAATCCTCACCGACCAGTTTTTTCGGGATGAGTTCCATTTTATAAGCCTTTTCCATTTCATCGGCTGCCCATGTGGAAACATGAGAACCAAATGATGTGGTATCTTTGCTGGCAGGCTTTTGCGGTTCGGGTTCCGGTTTTTTCTCTGGTTCTGGCTCAGGTTCAGGTTCGGGTTTTTTCTCAGGTTCCGGTTCTGGTTCTGGGTCATCAACACCCCATTCACAGATATAGCCAAACCCGCTGATGCCAATATCTACGCCATCTTCATTAAAATCATTCCAATAGCTTGCATTTGCCCAGCTTTTGTTTAACCGGCTGATACCAACAAAATCCTCGCCGCCATTGCCTTTTTCATCATCTGGTTGCGCACTCGCCCAATGGGTATATTTCACGGGTTCATCTGTTACCCATTTCCATGTCCCTTCTGTTTCGGTGTCAGATAACCCAATCCAGTAGCCTTCTTTTTCGTTATCTTTGATCAGACTCCAAACAAAATCCTGTTCTTCCTGTGAACCAATGGTCACCAAATGCCCGCCAACATCTTCACAGGCTTTCTTTGCCTGTGCCCAAGTGATGCCTTTGTTATAAACTGCATACTCATGCCCATCGAATGTGCCCTTCACCGGTTCCGGTTCTTGCCAGACTGCATCTTCCAGCACAACATTCCGCACCGCCTGATAATTACAACTGCCGCCAGTACCCGCAGTAATGCCAAAATTATATTTTTTATCTGCTGCAACATTATTCATTTCAAGCATTTGCGCACCATCGACAAACACGGTACATACCTGATTACGGGTTTCAACGCGAAGCTGATGCCACTTCCCATCTTCCGTAAATGCAGTGGCATCCGCTACCTGCAAATGCTTGCTGATATCATTTTGAATCATTGCAATATGGTTATAAGCAGGGTCATAACCGTTTTGATATGTATCAATCTCAACAGCATAACCGCCGCAGCCTTGATAACCAAGACCTGAAGTCTTAGCATTGCTGTCGGCATAAAACGCAACACAAATGCCATCTGCACCGTTTTCGCGCTCTTCATGACCTGTATAGAACTCCAGTGAAAGTGTAAAATCGCCATTGCAATCTACTTGATCAAGCCATACCGAGCCGTTCTTGTTATAGCTTTCCTCCGTCAAAACAAACAGATCATTTGTTGCATCATAATATGCGCTTCCAACCAGCTTTGCATTATCTTTTGTGAGCGTCACGGAATTAGCCGCAAACGCCGTAGGCAGCAGCCCAGCGCACAGCGCCGCTGTGAGCAGACTTGCAACCATCTTACGAAGTATACATTTTTTCATTTACAAAAACTCCTTTTCCCCATTTATTGCCGCGAAAACTGATTGACTTTCCGTGCGGACTTATCCGCAAAACAGGCAACCAGCGCAAGTACAAGCTGAATGACACTCAAAAACATGACCATAAGGCTTAAACTGCCGATTTCATAATAGCGGTCGAGGTCAGAAAGCAGCAGGCTGATAAAGCCATAATCGCCCCATGCCACAAGTGACAGCAGAAATGTAAAGATATAACTGCCTTTTTTCTTGCCAATGGCATTGAGCAGGATAAATAAAATCCCCAATACCACAGGCAGCATGAGAATGACTGCTGAAATCCCAGCGAAATCCTCACCAGTTGCCAACATCAACCGTGCGGCATGAAACGCCGTAAGTCGTTCTGGGATCGCACTGCCCACTCTCGCAAGGCTTGATGGCAGATATTGGCGCATATCCATCTGATTTGCCATATCCAGCAGTTGGGCAATTTGATAATGCAGCTTGCCATATGAAGCGACAAATGCAATGACAATATGCAGCAGCCCAAAGACCATCAAAATAATGCGGAAAATACTTTTTCCAGAACGGGCTGACGCAGCCTGTGCCAGGTTTGGCGCTGGCTGGCTGCCCTGGACAGGCGAATAACTCGCCTGCATGGTACGCGGCGCCGGACGGCTCGCAGGCGCCCCTGCGCCGGTTGGCGCCCCGCAGCGCGGACAATACTTTGTCCCATCGGGCATTTGCTGCCCACACTTTGCACAAAACATGAATTGTACATCCCCTTTTTCTATTTTTGGACAGGTCAAGATCCACCTATCCTGATTACCAGTATACAGTATCTTTAAATGCTTTTCAACAAAGTAAGGTTTAACAGTTGCTGAAACGGGATGAATGACCAATTTGAAAAAAAATCCCTTTGCGGCAAATATACTGCCACAAAGGGATTTGTGCAAACCTTCTCATCAATGCGGAAGGTCGTTTTCATTTTTATCCTGTAATTCTACGGTATCATCTATGCCTGGGGTATGGCGGAGCTCTTCCGCTGTTGCAACATTGGCAACCTTATCCGGCACACTTTCCCCATTGAACAGTTTGACAAACGTATCGCCATCCATGGTTTCATTGCGCAGCAGATATTCTGCCACATCATGGAGCTGTTTATCATGTTCGGTCAGGATTTTTGTGCAGCGGCTGTATGCTTCATCAATAATACGGTGGACTTCAGCATCAATTTCCGCTGCTTTATTTTCAGAATAGCTGTGGGTTGCACCAAAATCACGTCCGATAAAGACTTCGCCGCTGTCGCCATAGTCAACTGTGCCGATTTTATCACTCATGCCATAGTTGACCACCATTGCGCGCGCCATGGCTGTTGCCTGACGGATATCGCCGGACGCGCCGGTTGTGATTTCATGGAAGATAAGCTGTTCGGCAACACGGCCGCCAAGTGCAGTGACAATGCTGTCCTCAAAATAGCTTTTGGATTCCAAACCGCTTTCTTCCTGCGGGCGCCACATGGTAAAACCACCTGCGCCGCCGCGCGGGATAATGGTAATATAGTGGATTGGATCCAAGGTGCCCATGGCATGGTGTGCCACAGCGTGCCCAGCTTCATGGAACGCAATAATACGTTTTTTCTTTTCACTGACCACACGGCTTTTCTTTTCGGGGCCCATTTCCACTTTGAGCAGCGCTTCTTCAATCTCATCATTGGTAATGAGTTTTTTATTGCGCCGCGCTGCAAGCAATGCCGCTTCATTGAGCAGATTTTCCAAATCTGCACCTGTCATGCCGACGGTGCCTTTGGCAATCGAGTTAAAATCCACATCCGGGTCAAACTGCTTGTTACGCGCATGGACATTGAGGATTTCCTCACGCCCCTTGACATCAGGCGCGCCAACATATACCTGCCGGTCAAAACGTCCTGGGCGCAATAGCGCACGGTCAAGGATATCCGGGCGGTTGGTTGCCGCGATGATAATTACACCTTCATTGGCACCAAAACCGTCCATCTCAACAAGCAATTGGTTGAGGGTCTGTTCGCGTTCATCATGACCGCCGCCCAAACCTGCGCCGCGCTGCCGTCCAACCGCGTCAATTTCATCAATGAAAACAATCGCAGGGGAATTTTTCTTTGCCTGTTCAAACAGGTCACGCACACGGGACGCGCCAACGCCGACATATAATTCCACGAAATCCGAACCCGAAATCGATAGGAACGGCACGCCGGCTTCGCCGGCAACCGCTTTTGCAATCAACGTTTTACCAGTGCCTGGAGGTCCGACTAAAAGCACGCCTTTGGGGATGCGTGCGCCAAGCTGAACAAATTTTTGTGGGTTTTTCAGAAACTCCACAATTTCCTGGAGTTCTGCTTTTTCCTCATCTGCGCCTGCCACATCGTTAAATGTGACTTTGCGTTTATCGTCCTGGGCAAGTTTTGCGCGGGCGCGCCCAAACTGCATTGGGCCTCTGCCGCCGCCATCCTGCTTGTTCATCATAAA
>CAXHNU010000078.1:0-15132 GCA_964017555.1 uncultured Butyricicoccus sp.
GGCTTGTGCCTGCCAGCAAGCCGCCCAATAAAACAGAGGCGAAAATATCGCCTGTGCCTGGATAGAAGCCGCCGACCCGTTCATGCGCAACCCATTCTGTACGTCCTGCGGTGTGGCAGGCAACCATCACTTTATCTGGTATGATTTCTAACCCTGTGAGTACAATTTGTGCATGGTAACGCGCCTGGAGCGCGGCACACCAATCTTCAGCTTCCGCACAGCTTTGGATGGGCGCATCTGGGCATTTGCCGAGTAAAATTGCTGCTTCGGTGACATTTGGCGTGATAATATCCGCCAAAGCACACAATTCACTCATCCGGGCGGTCATTTCCGGCGTATATGTGGTATAGACAGCGCCATTATCTCCCATTACCGGATCGGTAAGGAAAATACCATTTGTGCTTTTGCATTCTGCCGCTTCCGCAACACAATCAATCTGCATGGCAGAACCAAGGAAGCCGGAATAAACCGCATCGAACCGCAGTCCCAGGCTTTGGAAATGTACCAGGCTTGGATGCATAGAACGGGTTAAATCCGCACAAATCCAGCCATCAATCGCGGTATGGGTTGAAAAAACAGCGGTTGGCAGCGGCACACATTGGTGACCCATAGCGCTGATGACTGAAATAATCGGCACAAGGGATGAACGTCCAAAGCATGATAAATCATGCAGCGCAAGGACTTTTTTCTGCATCACCGGTTTTTTATGAGAACGATTCAATACAATCAGCCTCCAGACGGCATAAAAGTGCTGAAAATAAATAAAAACCGCTTGAATCACGCATTCAAACGGCAAAAAAATTGGAGCTGTTGAGCCGATTTGAACGGCCGACCTCATCCTTACCAAGGAAATCCCGTTCGGTTTCAAACAAATATAATGTTTTGTATTTCAGGTATTTCTGCTGAAATTTTAAGTTTTAACGCAAATAAAGTTTCTCCGAAAAATCACTGACATATTAACTGACAACGTGAAACCCTGTTACACAACTAGCAACAGGGTTTCCTCAAAGACTTTTACATCATCTAAACGAACTTTCTATTTATCATCAGTTCTAAATATTTTTCTTTCGTCAACGGGCAATTAATCAAGTCTATGAATTCCTCTTTTTTCAAATGCACCTGCTTACTCATTGCACCAATTAAAGGGTCAGAAATTTCACTTTTCCCATGACTAATTTTAGTGTAGATACGAGTTCTTCTACCATTAACACAGTACATAAGAAACTCATGATCCCCTTCTCTAGGTTCAAATCCTTTTCGTTTCAAGCTCGCTTTAATGTCCCTCGTTTTTAATGTCGCCATTTTATAACATTCAACCTCTGCATCTTACATTTCTCAGCAACCATCTTTTCAATTGTTGTGCATCTTCGGTCAGCATATCATCATCTTCTAGTGCATAATTCTGCCAAAGCATTTCCACTGTCATAGCCAACTCCGTTTTGGCATCTTGAAACCCTTCACCTGCTGCACTAATGCCAGACGGTTCATGCTCAAGCATGATATAGCCATCTCCAAGTTCTGTTCGTCTAAAATACACAATTTGAGAAAACTTAAATCGTTCTGAAATATCCTGCATTGGAATAAAATCCCTATGCCATTCACTTGCTGCCTGATTCAAAAAGCCAATAGGCTTTCCTTTTATAATACTATCAGTGAATTTTTCTACAATAAAACTCTTTATTGTAGATTTTGCCTGATAAACGACACCTCTCTTACGATATTGTAAATTTGCTGAAACTGTTGCGGTCATGGATGTCCCTCCATTTCAGCGATTCTATCATTCAACCAATCTCTAAGGCTATAAACCATTTCTCGACTCATGGTCACACCACCTACAATATTCCTGATTATTTTGTGTTCCTCTGGTTTAACACCAACAACCTGCCCCAATGAGCCATTCTCCGTAACTTCATATTCCATTTCACGAGGTAAAGCACTTCGCTCATAATAAAAATGCGCTTCTAAATCCCCACAACTTGTTATTCCACCATATACGCCTGTAATATGGTTGGTTTTGTAATCATCCGAAAAAATATATTTGAATTTAACTGTGTTCATATAGACCTCCTATATAACATCGCCAATGTTATATTTTACGCAAATACTTACACTTACAATATTAACGATTGGTAAAAATTCATTGGGTTTCTACCATCTTGTTTGTAATAAGTGCAACCGTTATAATACCCTATAAGTCTTGCCTTGTCAAGATAATTATATCAGTTGCACAGTGTAAATTCAAGTTACAGTGTACTTCAGGGTATTTGAATGAGTAAACAAATCATGAACAGAAGGCAGAACGGACAATTTTATCCAGAAAGGACTCATCCAGCAAGCACTTGAACTGTTTATCGGAGAAGCTGCCGCGCACAGAGGTTTCAGCCTTCAGCAGATTATACGCCCAGTGCCGGATAACGTTCAGGTTTTCGGCGGAATTGTCCGCTCTAGCCCTGCTTTCATCCTCACGGAGTTGCATATCCAGTACCCAGTGCAGCTGGTTTTCAATCCTCCAATGGCTGCGCTTTGCCTCTAAAACCTGACTTGCCGTCATATCTTTGCGGCTGTAAATGAAATAATGCGCCTGTTTGGATACTTTTCCTGCCTGTTCTGTTTTGCAGAAAATGACGCCGATCCCGGTGAGATTGCTCCACTTCTTCCGGCTCTCCAGCCATCCAATTTCTTCACTGATATAACATGTCCTGTGTTCATAACGTCCATGGCCTTGGCTGTGTGTCACAGCACAGCAATCCGGACTTATTCCTGCCGGATTTTTCCGGTATTCCTCGAAAAACAGCCGCACATCTTCATAGAGTGTTTTCTGGTTTTCCTTCAGCGCCAGGATATAATCTGCACCCTTTCCTGTGATTTTCTTTGCTATTTCAGTCTGCGTTCCCATGGCGTCTATGGTCACGATACATCCTTCCAACTCCAGCATTTCCAGCAGTTTAGGGATTGCGGTGATCTCATTGCTCTTCTCCTCGCACGCCAGTTGTCCTAGCACCAGACCACATTCTGCCGAAAACGCGCTCACCACATGCAAAGGCGCCTTCTTGGCGTCCTTTGTTCGCCGCGCCTGCTTTCCGTCTACCGCCACTACTCCCGTGATCTGTTCTGCCACGCCCTTCATCCACTCCACGAACACTGTATGCAGCTGTTGGGTGTCGATTGCACGGATCACGTTCCGGAATGTACACGCGTCCGGTATCCCGTTTTCTAGTTTGAGGTGCTTTTTTAGCCACTGTTCCTTGCTTTTTCCGAACATTTCTACCTTTGCATATGACGTTGCTCCGCATATCACTGCGGTCAGCATAATGAACAGTACCTCATACAGAGGATACCATACGCTCTTTTCCCGCCGCGTATCCTTGATCCCCTCCAGAACTTCCTGTAAACTCAGCTTTTTCATTGCCCTTCAGCCTGCCTTCCTCTTGTTTGCAACCAGTATAGCAGACTTTTCGGCTTTTGTTTACCCCCTGTTCATATTTTCTTTACTCATTCAAATACCTTAGAGCCTGTTTAGCATCTATCCAAGCATCGCAGGAAGAGGTATAATAGGAGATGAAAGGCGGGGAGATGGATATGAGAAAAAGTTATCCAAGTGACATCAGTCGAGAACAATTTGAAGAAATACGAGAGGAATTAGCGAAAGCAAAAAAGGCAACACATCCCAGAAAGTACGACCTATATGATATATTTTGTGCTATTCTGTATCTGTTGAAGGAAGGATGTACATGGCGAGCCATCCCGCATGATTTTCCCAAATGGCAAAATGTGCGTTATCATTATGATATATGGGCAAGTCCAGATGAAGATGGCGTCAGCATTCTTGATCGCGTCTTACGCAGATTGGTCGAAGCAGAGCGAGAGAAAAATGGGCGCGAAACCCATACAACAATGATGATTGTGGACTCTAAAAGCATTCAAAATGCTGATACTGCTGAAGAAAAGGGTTATGATGCGGGAAAAAAACATCCGGGATAAAACTGCATATTGGGGTTGATGTTCTAGGGCTTCCCCATGCGATCATGATCAAGACTGATATTGTCAATATCAGTTGACACATTAAAGTCAAAAATCTGCAAGATCTAAGCGACAGCATTTAAAGCAGCATAGTAGCGTTGACGCTTGACAAGAGGAGGGAGCCCATCGTTGGCAGAGCAAATGCGGCGGCGATTCCAGTAGATCATGAAGTATCTCCAGATAAGGGATTTTAGCGTCCCCATTGGCATGGTTTCTGGATCGAGCCGATCATAAAATAACTCACACTTCATCCTAGCCCACATACTCTCACAACGGGCATTGTCATGACAGCGGCCACTGTCGCTGTTCATACTCTGTTGGATCTTGTATTTTCCCACAACTTCCCGGTAAGCGCTGCTGGTATACTGGGAGCCCCGGTCAGAATGAACGATAGCTCCCCGCAGAGCTGGATGAGCAGTTACTGCATTTTTTAGTGTTCGTACACACAATTCTGCCCGCATATTGTCATCCATAACAAGACCAAGAACCTCGGCATTAAAACAATCGAAGATTGCCGAAACGTATAACTTTCCATCTTTCGCTTTAATTTCAGTAAGATCGGTCACGCATTTTTCCAGAGGTTTCTCTGCATAAAAGTTTTGTTTCAGCAGGTTATCTGACTTTCTAGCCTCACGATCTGCCTTTGTGATACCGTTTGGTTTACGCTTTGGATGGTGGACTAAACCGATCTTCCGCATGATGCGGTAGACTGTACTCTCACTGGGGATTTTCATATCTTCAGGTTTTTTCAGCAGTATTGCTTGGTACATTCGCTTTCGACCATAAGTGTCATTGTAAACATCTTCTTTGACGATCGCGCGCATAGCATTCGCTAAACCTTGGTACTTCCAAGGACGGTTTTTCCGAGATAAATACTGATAATACCCTTGTCGGCTTACTTTTAGTACACGACAGTACAAAGAAAGTTTCCCTTTTCCGCCGCCGGACATTTTTTCTGAGAGAAATTTCATCCTCTGATCTTTACTCATTTCCGACGGCTGGCGGCGAAAAAAGCGCTGGCCTCCGCCAAAAATTCATTTTCTTCTTTTAGCCGCCGATTTTCACGCTCCAACGTTTTCATCTGCCTGCGCATCACTGCCAATTCTTCTGCCAGACTCATCGCCGAATTGGGTGTGTAACTGCCAGCTCCCATATCCAGCCGCCCTTCCCGTGCTGCTTTCATCCACCCATAGAGTGTGTTCTCTGGAACCCCCAATTCTCTTGCTGCTTTTCTTTCGCCAATCTCTTTGGCCAGTTTTACGGCCTCCACCTTGTATTCCTTTTCATATTTCTGTTGCTGTTTTCCCATTTCTTATGCACCTTCCTTTTTACTCTATTTTATCACTTTCTTTTTGTGTTGAAGGTGTCAACTTTATTTATACAACATCATAATGCGAAAGTCGGCGCAGCTTGACGCTACGCCGACCCTCGCTTAAAATGTTTTCTTACGTCACCGCCCCACATTGGGCTGCTTTTTTTATTGCTGTGCAAAAGGGCAAAGTGCTGCTTCCCTTTTATGCCCGCCATATGGTACAATAAGTATAACATAAACGGGAAAGGCAGGCGGGTCAATATGGCACTCCAAAAAAATAAAATTTATCGCGCAGAAATTACCGGTTATACCGCCGAAGGCGCTTCGGTTGCCCGCATTGAAGGGATTGCTGTATTCATCCCCGGCGGGGCTGTAGGCGACCAATGTGATATTAAAATCCTGAAAGTCAAGAAAAACCTTGCCTTTGGGCGGATAGAACGCATTGTCGTGTCTTCCAAACACCGGATAGAACCTGCCTGCCCTTATGCAGGCAAATGCGGCGGCTGTTGTTTCCAACATATTGCCTATGAGGAAGAACTGCGTGCAAAGGCAATGAAAGTCACCGATGCTTTGCGGCGCATTGGCGGGATTGAAGGCATTTTCGAGGGGATTACCGGTGCGCCGGAACTCGAGCATTACCGCAATAAAGCACAATATCCTGTTGGGCAGGATGAAAATGGCGCTTATATTGGGTTTTACCGTCCGCATAGCCATGATATTGTCAAAGCAGCGGATGGATGCCGTATCACCAGCCAAACAGCAAACCAAATCGCGGCAATTGTATGCGATTGGATGACGGAATATGCTGTCCCCGCCTATGCAGAGGACAGCAAAGAAGGTTTCATCCGACATATTTATGTGCGTACGGGCGCTTCTACTGGGGAATCCCAGCTCTGTCTGGTGACAGCACGCCGCGGCTTGCCTGCCAAAGAAGCCTTGATTGAACGGCTGACGGCTGCCATCCCTGGGCTGACCAGCATTGTCCAAAACATCAACCGCCGGACAGATAATGTTATCCTTGGCGATAAGACCATTACATTATGGGGACATTCTGAACTGCAAGACGTTTTATGTGGCAATGTGTTCAAATTATCCCCTCATGCGTTTTATCAGGTCAATCATGTGCAAGCGGAAAAACTATATCAATGTGCCCTTGATTTTGCTGCGTTATCCGGCACAGAAAATGTGGTTGATTTATATTGCGGCGCAGGCACAATTACACTGGCACTCGCGGAAAAAGCCCGCCATGTGACAGGGATTGAAGTAGTTGCCGAAGCGGTTCAAAACGCATGGGACAATGCGGAACGGAACCAGATCCAAAATGTAAAATTTATTTGTGCGGATGCCGGGCAAGCCGCTATGATGCTTGCCCAGCAAGGCGAACAGCCTGATGTGCTGGTGGTAGATCCGCCGCGCAAAGGACTGACCACAGAAACCATTGATGCCATTGCTGCCATGTCACCTGCCCGGATTGTTTATGTATCCTGTGATCCGGCAACCCTTGCCCGTGACTGCAAACAGCTTGCCGGGCATGGCTATCAGGCAGCCCGTGCCAAGGCATTTGATATGTTCCCTCGAACAAGTCATGTGGAAACGGTTGTTGGCTTGGATAGAGAATAGGGCGGGCAGCCTGACATATCTATCCGGACTGCATGCTGTGATGCTGCATAAATAAAGTCGACACTTTCGACACAAAAGACTCGCCGCTGGGCTGGATAGATTTCCAGCTCAGCGGCGTTTTTTGTAAAAGTATTAGAAAATAGTTGTTTTCAACGGTTTGAGCAAAATCAAAAACGGTTATCCTGATATCCATTGTATCAGAATAACCGTCTTTTGCTGGTCGGAGTGTAATTATAGGACTTCAAGAAAGTCAGTCATATCAACGGTTTGTAGACCGTCAGCAAGAGGTTTTTATCCAAAAAACTGAAAATTTGAATGGATCGCCGCCCTATGGAAACTATGGGCGGCGTTTTCATATATAACGATGAAAAAAGGAGGGGAGATAACCTTTTTTATCATATGGATGGGTTGTAATTTGGGTTGCGCTTAAGGTGGTTTTCTTGCACAAATTGTTCTATGATATCTGGGATATCTGAATATAGCCGTTCAAAATACATTTTTGCAGTTTCGTCATCTGCATAAGTTAGGTCATTAGATTGGTTTAGGATAAAATAATACATATCATTTTCGCCAATTACATTTTGGGAATAACGTTGTTTTGTATTGGAACCCGCAATGGGTTCAGCGCATATGGAAAACAAAAAACCATAATGTTCATCATCAAAGGTTGGTAAGCAATAATTATAACCTTCATAAACTGTGAAAAATTCATGCTTGTTTTTGGGCGTTTGAAGTATATATCGTCCAGTCCAGCTGTCTGGCAGGGTGAGCTGGCAACCATTTTCAGAATACAAGACAGGAGGATACTTTTGTAAGGTGTTTTGAGAAAAATCATGACGAGCCCAAGTTGCTCCGCTGTCAGGCTTTGATAAATCGCATTCCCAAATGATACTTTGATAAGTAATAGGGTATAGTTGGTAATTCCCAACGGTCATAAATATTTTTCCCATAGACCCTTCCAGTTGAAAATCTGTTGTCCAACAAGTTGCGCCTGGCTCAAGGGAAAACGGGAAATCTAATATGCTCCATGTATTTCCACCGTCGCTTGTAAAACAAACAGGTGCTGCGGGTGTATCCATGAGGGCAAAACACATATATCCTCGTAAATCATCAACAAAAACAGCATCAACTAATCTGTTTACTGAAGCTTCTTCTAAAGGGACTGAGTAAGACATTGCTGACCAGGTTTCACCGCCATCGTAGGTTTTCAAGATAAACAGGTCATATAAAAAATTTGGATCTTGCAATATGATCCAGCCATTTTTCGATGAAGTGAATCCCATAAATATGGAATTAAAGGTGTTTGTGCATGGTATAGGTGGTGACGTACTATTATAAAATTGAGGAAGTTTGGGATAGATCCAATGCTCACCACAATCTGTACTAAGCATTAATGTTAGCGGAATCTGCGATCTTGTATCGCTGTCACTATATAAAACCGCAATTTTTGATGTGTCTGTATAAATAGTTTTTGCTGCATCTTCGTCTAAAATTATTTTCAAATCCTGTTCTGGCATAGGAATCTTTTGATAATTCCCATCAGCATGGATATCCAGATAGAAACCATCATCTTGAAAACGCCATGGGACACGTATGTTTTCGGTATGTCGGAATCCAGCCAGAACGGAAACACACAAAGTGAATAAGACCGATATGACAACAATCAGCACAGGATAACTTGCGCGCGGCATAAAGTAAACAATGCGTTCCATACGCCTGTGCAGTTGTGCCTTTGCAAATGCCATTTTGTGTGTATCTGGCTGGATAGACAATTCTGCGGCAGAAAGCAGCGCTTCGCCATATTGAAGCTGCTCCTTTTTGCTGATTTGGCGGATTACACGGTAATCGCAGGAAAACTCCGCATCTTCCCGCATTTTGCGAAACGCATATTGCAGCACAGGATTGAACCAGTGGACTGTCTGAAAAAAAGAAATCAGTTTCCAAATCCAAAAGTCTCCCTGCGCAATATGAGTCAGTTCATGTGCCAGAACAGGTGATAACTGTGCAGTATCTGCATCAACCAGGTCAATTGGCAAATGGATAATGGGCGTAAAAACACCGGAAACATATGGCGAGTCGCAAAGTGCAATTTGCAGTCGACATTTGCGGACTTGGCGGTTTTGACACTCATTATGAAAAAGCTGCATTACCTGCTCTGGAATATCCATATCAATCCGGTTTTTGGCTTCTCGCCACAGGGTATACAGGATAATGCCAAGGAATATAAGAAGCCCTAACAGATATAAAATGCAGAGAATATGAAATATGGATATAGTATTCCCTTGCATTGCAGTTATATCTGGTTCTGCGGATATTGGCGCGGCTGTAGCTGCTGCCAGATCATCTACCCATTCAGGGGATTCTGGTCCATAGACGACCGCAGTAAGCGCGGCATTCTGTGTCCAGGTAATCGGCGGGCAAGACAGCCGAACCAGCAGGATAAGCCAGAGATAATAATGCGTGACCGCTGAAAACCATTTGCCAAATATCTTTTTGACCAGCAGGATGAGAATTGCTGCGAAACTCCCATAAAAGGACAAGCGCAGCAATTCAGAGATGATATTATGAATCATCAGAATCGCCTTCTGCCTCGTCTAACATTTTGCGGATATCTGCAAGATCTTCACGGCTGAATGAACCATCTCCCATCATGCGTGCAAACAGGCTTTTCGCAGAACCTGCATAAAGCCTGCTTAATAAGGTCTGGTTTTCTTTGGTTTGGATTGCTTCGCGGGGGACAAGCGGTTCACAGACAAAACCAGGATTGCTGCGTTTGACAAACCCTTTGTTTACAGCGCGGGTAATCAGTGTGTAAATCGTATTTTTCGACCAGCCTGTTTCTGGTATCAGAAGTGCGGCAATCTCGCTGGCTTTGATGGGATGCCTGTCCCAGATAATGTTCATCACTTTCAATTCGCTGGGCTGTAAATCTTTTGAACTCATGATCTCATCTCCTTTATCAAGAGGCATATACTACTTTCGTGGTAAGTATAGTTTACCACATTTTATGTAGGCTGTCAAACAGAAAACAAGCTCATCCAGGATAGGATGAGCTTGTTTGATATGCGGGATAAAATCAAAGGGTATCAAAAAATGCGTTGACTTTATCCTGGGTTTCTGACCAGTATGGGTTTTTCTTGTCACAGTAGAAGCTGAACACATGGTTTGCTGAAGAAGTAACCTTAGAACCGGAATATGCCGTAACATATTCTGCATAGCGGTTTTGATAACCGGTTCTCTGTGCGGATGGTTTGAAATACAATTCATCAATTTCCATCTGACAGCCAATAATTGTGGAAGATTTCTTTGCAACAACACGGGTATCAGTATTGCCGCTGTTGGTGCGGCGGCGGACTTCCTGACGGTTCAAAGAGTTCCGGATAACCGCAAGGTTCTTTTGGATGTCAGCATCACCATGGAAGTAATAACCGGGCTGGAGCAATACCGTGTTAAAAATATCGGTGGTATTTGCAATATAGGCAATATCAATCATTGTTGTATCATAATTGCCGCCGCGCCCCATGTATGGACTCCAGAGCAGCTTTTTCCAGCCATGTGCAGCCGTTATAAGTCCCTTGGAAACTTTATCATACATGAAAATCTGCGGATGGCTAAGCAGATTATTGACATCTACATTGACGCCATTCGGATCATCAGTTCCTGTGCCAGTGCCGAAATTCCTTCTCCGCACGTGCTCATCGTTCATATAAAAGCCTTGCACATAGTTGTAGTAATAATTACTGCCAACGGCGTCAAGGCGTTCATGCAGGATACGTGCAATTTCAAGATACTGATCAGCATAATGACTGTATTCTGAAATTGTAATGGTTTTGGTTGGGGCAGTTGGGCGTGGGAACCCGAACCAAATGGTTTTGCCAGTTAATTCGATAACACGCTTTGCCAGTGCAACCAACTGATCCATATAAACAGTCAGTTCAGCCATGCTGGAAAGATAGCCGGAATATCCGCCAACAGTCAGGACAAACTCATCTGCGTGAAACCGGGTAATATCAGCATCTGTAAAAGATGGATACATACCGCCGAGATTGTTGTTGCCAACATACAGGAAAACTTTTTTGTTAGCCATTTTTGTCACCTCATAGTAGAAATTCCGCAATGCAAAAGAGAAAGTAAGCATTTCAGCTGCCGCACCGGTTCCTGGCTGCTGTCACCAATTTTTCTTTTGTTTGCGTTCATCATATAAGGAGAGAAATCCAGGCAGATTGTAAACCCCGAAAACAAAAATTTTTCGATAAATTGATACGGTAGGAAAGAAACAAGCCCATCCAGAAAGAATGGGCTTGTTTGTGCGGTTTTCAGGGATTACAGCGTATCGAAGAAGTCGTTGACTTCTTTTTGTGCGTCTTCCCAACCATTGAATCTTTGGTCGCAGTAAAAACTGAATACGCGGTTGGCAGGCGAAGTGACTTTAGAGCCAGAAAATGCCTCTAAATAATCAGGGAACTTTTGACGACATGCAGCATAATGTTTGAGTTTCTCATTAAAATAGGATTCGTCAATTTCCATCTGGCAGCCGATAATTGTGGAAGATTTCTTTGCAACCACACGGGTATCGGTATTGCCGCTGTTGGTACGGCGGCGGACTTCCTGACGGTTCAGAGAGTTCCGGACAACAGCCAGGTTCTTCTTGACATCTTCTTGACCATTTTCTTCATAGAAGAAATAATGATGTGGCTGCAACAGCACTGTATCAAAGATATCAGTGGTGTTGGCAATATAGGCAATGTCAATCATGGTAGTATCATAGTTATTACCATAACCCATGTAAGGCGCCCAAAGCAGCTTTTTCCAGCCATAAGCAGCAGTTTTCAGTGCTTTGGATACTTCAGAGTACATATGGATTTGTGGGTGATTGCGCAGATGATTCACATCAGTATTTACACCATATGGATCATCAATGCCGTTACCTGTACTGAATGTATGCCTCCGTACATGCTCATCATTCATGTAAAAGCCTTGCACATAGTTGTAGTAGTAGTCCTTATTGTAGCCGTTGATTTTGAGCTTCAGCGTGGCAGCGATATCAAGGAATGCAGTAATATATTTCTTGTATTCCTCAATTGTAATCGTCTTTGTTGGGCGCGGGGGCTGCGGGAAACCAAACCATACGGTTTTGCCAGTAAGACGGATAATACGGACAGCCAATTCAACCTGCTTATTCATATAAAAATTAAGCCGGTCCAAACGTTCCTTTTCAGAATCAGGCGTTGGCAGACCACCCTTCTCCTCTGGGGCATAATCATACTTAAAATAGCCTGGATAGCCTGCACAGGTAATCACGAATTCATCAGCATGAAGCCCTGTGATATCAGTATCGGAATACGCCTCATACTTTGTAAATTTGTCGGTGAAATAACCGACATACAGGAAAACTTTTTTGTTAGCCATTTTTGTCACCTCATAGTAGAAATTCCGCAATGCAAAAGAGAAAGTAAGCATTTCAGCTGCCGCACCGGTTCCTGGCTGCTGTCACCAATTTTTCTTTTGTTTGCGTTCATCATATAAGGAGAGAAATCCAGGCAGATTGTAAACCCCGAAAACAAAAATTTTTCGATATTTTTGAAATATGAAGGGAATATAAGGGCTACAATCGCATCCTTTAGCAGAATGAGAATTTTCAGATCGATCTCCTTATCATTCCAGCACACATCGTGGAACATGGCTATGCGCATACACCAGATGAGGTGCTGTTATTTGATAAAGAGAGAAAAGGATATGGAATGTAAATGTCCGTTGGAGAAATTTATTTTGAACAGGCAGTCACCACGGATGATGCCATCCATAGAATAATGCAGGATAGTTGGCTTGCTGCTATCAGATGAAACTTCCAGAAAGACAGAACAGAGCGGAGTTAACACCTGCTTCAATCATGAATATGTTAAATTAATTTGGTACTGGAAAGAATTTTGAATTTCCTGTGTATCGCGCTTTACATGGTTTCGGATAATCATTGACGGTATATCTATGGTTATGCTGAGCAGGTGCTTATACAACCAGCATGAAATCATGCTGACGTTGATATACACAATGTCAATTAACTGAAACAGGAAATAGACGATAAGAAAAGATAAAATTCGTTTCAACAAAACCACAACTCCTTCAAATTGTAAAGATAAATATGGACTGAAAACATGAGGGAAGAGAAAAATCTCTTTTTCAAAAGACAATCCGAATCGTTGCCAAAGGGTCGAAATAAAACGACTCTGGTAGAAATATAGATATATACTATCACAGTCGTACTTCTGTGTAAAGAGGGCTTTTAATTTTTCGTAAAAATTAAAAGCCCTCTTCTTGTGTATGGTGAGAATTTTTGAGCAGATTCTACAAAGATGAAAAATAACGGCTATTGAAACAGAGAGCATATGAGAGGGTTATGATAAAAAATAATATTGAAATTTTATACAAATACAAAGATTTTTGATGAAGCTGCAACAAAACCCGGCAGCGCCGATGTCTATATTATTTATGAGGGAATGCTTTAATTTTTTTATTTGCAACATTTACAGTTGTAAATAAAAACTCTCTTTACTTTTCAAAAGACAAAATTGTCCTTTGGAAAAGTAAAGAGAGTTTTTATGTTAAAGCAATTGATTGAGCAAGTACAAAATGGACAAGAAGAAGCAGCAGTCGCACTGATCAAACAATTCACGCCGCTGCTTAAAAAATATGCCTATAAACTGGATATGGAGGATGCCTATGAAGATTTGCGATGCGATTTTTTGGAACTTATCAATACGCTTGATCTGAAACGGTTTCATGATCCAAATGATAAGGTTCTGAGTACATATTTCTCCAAGGCAGTGCATTCATATTACATAAAAAGGTTGCAAAAGCATATGAAAAAACCGAAAGAGTTAACACTTTCAGATTTGAGTGAAGCGCAACAGGCAGAGATGGAAGCGCGTTTATCTGTAACAGAGGACTATCAAAAACTGTTTCTGGATGATATAAGAAAACTGCTTACAGAGAAAGAATTTGTGGTGCTTACAGGAATTTATTTGTATGGAGATTCAGTATTTGAATTATCATATCAAATGAAAACCTCAAGACAGAATATCAATCAAATTAAAAAGAATGCACTGGAAAAGTTAATGAAAAAGTGGGGATATAAAGATAATATATAAATCCCCTGATATTAACGATTTGATTGTTTCATCATGACAACAAGGGATATTCCAACTCGCTCTGGTTATTCGAAAGCAACAACAGATTTTGCATTTTATTGTGATGCCAAAGTTTCAGGCTTTTCCAATATGCAAAGTGTAGTCAATTCATTTTATACATAAGAATCTATAATTTTCAAGGCAGGTACTAAAAAGCCTGCCTTGAAAACTATGAAAGATAAAATAATGACGCTTTCAAAATTGAAAAATTTTATCCAGAGTTACTTCCCCATATCCTGAAAGTAAAAATGAATAGCTCCCAGCCCAATTAAGACCGTTATATTTAGAAATATGGCAGCATACTGTAATACTTTGATGCTCAACAGCGATAATTTCGTTAAAGCAGACAGGAATTTCAGCATTTAGCTTTAATACGGAAACCGGATTATCACATATCCATTTTTGCACTTCTGTACCGCCGCTGGATTGAAAGGTGACAGAGGAATCCGGCAAATGATAAATGCTGTCTGGCTGGGCAGGAATACTATATAAATGATGATGAAAATATCCGAGTGCCGCACAAGGGATTTGCGAGAGGTGAGATACCTGCCCGGATACCGAAATTTTAATGATGCCATAGCTGCCACTCAAATATAAGCAGCCGTCTGCAAAAAGCTGCGCAGGCATAACTGGCAAATCACAGGGGAAAGAAGTGATAAGCTGTAGTACACCAGTTTGTTTAGGAACCACTGATTAAAGCTCCTCTCAAATCACATGCAATCGAAACATGATACAAAACCTAAGTATAGAGCCATATTGGGGGAGAAAACACCCATTTCTCACCCTCCATTCGGTCTAAAGGGCGCAAGAACCCTGAACGGGTCGCAATGAGCCGCCCGCCCTGGCAAGCATATACAGATTCGCGCTGGCAAACAGCACATGCAATCGGTTGAGATTCTTACGCAGTCCCCGATAAACCGTCTTTCGAAAACCAAAGATGTTTTTCACGATTCGGTAGGGGTGTTCCACCTTGCAGCGTACAGCGGATTTGCGGTT